>JABDDM010000040.1 GCA_013287605.1 Ignavibacteria bacterium
CCTCCCTAATTGGAGGGGACGCACAAGTCCAATGCTAAAGTTTGGGATCAAGTCCCACGCAATAGACGCACGCCCAACCGAGTCAGGTCCGGAAGGAAGCAGCTCTCAGCAGTGCATCTGTGTGACGTGGCAAGCTTGGTCCCTTTTTTTGTCCTCGCTATTCACACGTTATTCACCGGATGTCCGCCTGATTGTGCATAACCTGTCCTTACCCCACTCGGGAGCTTTTTCCCCAATTTGGCGTTGTATTTTGACCATGATAGGTGGAATATTCTTAATGAATATTCGGCTTCGCTTAAAGACAGCCGACCCGCCTAACCTGTTTATTATTAACCGCAGCGCCTGATTCATCTGAATCAGGAATTGCAAAAATTTCTGGACGAGGCTTCTTCCATTCCGCAATGTTGGCTAAACCGGTAATGACCGGTAGTTCCAGCGACAAGGAATCGGAGAGCAGTTTGGAGGTTCTTGAGAAAGATCGATTTTTGAACTGTCCGCTTACACCGTTAAGCAGCAGTTACGCAGTCGAACGTTAGCATAGTACAGACCGTGAATCCGCTCGTATTAACACTCATCATATTGCTTGACCGACTCACCGCGTGGTGGACGGGTCCGAGCGCAGCCGCGAGTTCCGGCAGCGCTGGGCAGGCTATTCGTGTTACTACGCTTGTTTCAGAGACGGAGACGATCATCGTTTCGTTTTGGGAAAGGCGAATGTCAGTTGTAGGTGCTACAGCGTCTGCTTTTATCTCTTTGTTGAATGGATCAGGATGGCGGCGGCTGTTGGCCGGACCACCCGGTCAGGACCGGCGATGTCGATTCGAAGGATCAAACATCAGCCGGCGATTGCCTTTGCCGAATCTGACGACGCCACTTTCAATGTTTCGGCCCCATTCACCAGCGATCTCTTTTTGAGCTGACCTCCTCCAAATCCTCAGGCGCTGATGCCCATACATCATCGCTGTGCTCTCCGTAAATAGGAGAAGCAAACGTCCACGCTGAGACAATGGGTACGCCGATACATAGCGGCAACCCACTAACGAGACAATTACATGCTCCGATTGAGAAAGGAGATTCTCATTAATTCACAAAGTGAAGATGAGATCCGCATCGCTATAACCGAGAACGACAGCCTCGTCGAACTCTTCATCGAAACCCCCGAAACCGAACGCCATGTAGGCGATATCTACCTCGGCAAACTCGCCAAGGTGATCCCTGGCATGAACGCCGCCTTCGTCAATGTTGGCCTCGAACAGGATGCCTTCCTGCACTTTTCCGATGTCGGCGATTCGTACGAAAGTTCGGCCGCGTATCTCTCCGGGGAAGACGTTGAGTTGAAGGATGAAGACGACGAGGAAGATGACTATCTGGTTGAAGAAGGTGCGACCGCAGCCGAACAGAAGGTCATTCGTCCACGCAACAACCAGAATCCTCGCGGCCGCAATAACGACCGCTCCTATCAGGATCCAGCGCCCAGCACAAACCAGGGCCTTGAACTGAAGCTTGCAGGAGATCGCGAGCAATCTGGACCGTCCACGCTTACACTGCCATCATCCAAACGCGAAGGGCAGAATGGCGGAAGAGATTCAAACCAGAGAAATAATCGCCCGATCCCGACGCTGTTACAGGCCAACGTCAATCTTGAATCAGGACAGAACATTCTGGTGCAAGTAACGCGTGAAGCATTTGCGAATAAAGGCGTCCGTGTAACGAGCCGTATCTCGCTACCTGGCAGATTCCTCGTGCTCGTTCCGTTCGAGCCAGGCATTGGCATCAGCCGTAAAGTCTATTCCGTGCGTGAGCGCAGCCGCCTTCGCCGCATCGTGCGTTCGATGAAGCCGCGAGAGCTGGGCGTCATCATTCGCACTGTTGCCGAGAATAAAGAAGAATCCGCTCTCCGCGAAGATCTCGAGAAGCTCCTTGCGCAATGGGCAGATATTGAGAAGAAGATCAAAGAAGGTAAAGCACCAATGCTCGTCTGTCAGGATCAAAGCCTGGCTTCCAGCGTCATGCGCGATCTCTTTACTCCAGACGTGAATCGGATCGTCATCGATTCGAAGCGGATGTACAAGGAGGTGATGGATTATGTCGAGTGGGCAGCACCGAACCTGACCGGGACAGTCGAGCTCTACCGCGGACAGAAGCCGCTCTTTGATGCGTTCGACATCGAACAGCAAATCGAGCAGACACTGACGCGCAAGATCCCATTGCCTTCCGGCGGCTATCTCTTTGTCGAGCACACCGAAGCAATGGTTGTAATCGACGTAAACTCTGGGCGCTACGCTGCGCGCCGGGAGCAGGAGTTAAACTCTCTCAAGACAAATCTTGAAGCCGCCAGAGAAATTGCCCGCCAACTTCGCCTTCGCGACATAGGCGGTATCATCGTTGTCGATTTTATCGATATGAACGACGAGCGCAATAAGAAGAAGGTCTACGACGAAATGAAAAAGGAATTCCGAAAGGACCGTGCAAAGTCGTCGATCCTTCCGCTCACCGAGTTCGGCATTATGCAGATCACTCGTCAGCGTATTCGGCAGTCGATCGTACAATCGCTTTCGGAGCCTTGCACGGTGTGCGCCGGCACAGGGTTGCTCGTTTCAAAGACGACGATCCTCAAGCAGATCGAGCGTTGGCTCGAGCGTTTCCGCTCAGAAAGCAAAGAACGTAAGCTTGTGCTGCATGCACATTCTTCGCTCGCTGAAATGCTACAGCGCGGATTAATGTCACCGCTCAGGGGCTTGCAGTTACACTATTTCGTCAGGCTAAAACTCCAACTCGATGACTCGCTTACGGGCGACGATTTCCGTTTCTACAGTCCAAAGCAGAACGGGGATATTACGGATCAATATTCTTCAGCCGCCGGTGCGCACGCACGAATGCTGCCGCGTCCAGACGATGATGATAACGAGGACGAGCCGACGGAATCTGATTTCTCTGAGGACAATACCGAAGAGCCAGAGTTGCAACGCGATCAGCGTCCGCAACAGCAGCGTCCACAGCAAAGACGCTCTCAACAGCAGCGCCGACGCTAAATAGTCTCGAAGACAGTTGGATGAGCTTGCTTTCATCCAGAGGGGAGGCGAAGAGAAGAAACCGCCAACTGTCCAAAATCCGGAACATCATCTGTACGCAAACGCCCGTTTTCTTGATTGAAAATGGGCGTTTCCACGTCTGAAACTTCTGGCACATAATTTCATTATATAAGAAGTGAGCCGATTCATTGTGAGGCAACTCCGATGGAAAGGCCATAATGTGGTGAAGGTGAAAGAAGCGCGTGTAGCCTGGAACGGGATGTTCCGGGCTATATGCGTTTAAACAGTTTCGTAGGATTAGCTTAGCTGAGCTGAGGATGACAGACCCTACGCATCAAACAATGCTTCTCCTAAGTATGCCTTTCTAGGAAAAAAGATTGTACTATCCTCACGCGACTTATTCAGGCGCATATCCGTTGCAGTCTGGCAGTGAGACAGTTTTTTGAACCGAGCTAATCCAGCCGTTCCCACTCTCGGTTCTGAAATTTGGCCCTCAATGGATGGCTCCTGAACCAGATCATTTATCCAGTCCAGCAAAAAATGAAACGACTTACCACGCTTTCTTTGATCCTCTTTATTGTTCTTTCTGCTCTTGTTCAAATCGGCCTGCTTCCTGATGTGGGCTCCGCTCAGTATACAGCTGTGCCTTATGGGTTTCAAAATAATCCAGCCGCAGTTCAGATTTATGATCCCGCAGGAGATCTGCCGGTCGACTTCACCTGCATCGCGGCAAATGGCTACGGCCAATGGATGTATGGTACAGACAACGGAATCCCAGCGGCTTACTTGGTTGGAGATAGTTTATCGAACATTTCAACTGGCAGCTCTCCAAGGCCAAATGGGATTGTGGGGGTGTCAGATTTTAGTAACGACCAGTATAAGTATGAGGTTAAAGTCGCGGCTAACCTTGTTGGCTCTGTTCGATATGTTTGGCCAAATGACACAAGATCAGGATTTGTAATCCGAGGACTGAATGATAGCCGAGGCACGCAGGGAACACAGATCAATATTGCTCTTGGCGGAAACTTGAACCCTCTTCCCAGCCGTCAGATAATTTCAGGATCTCCCTACTCCGTAACCACCGTGAGCAACGATGTTAGTAACATTTACTACTACATGGGAGGTTGGCCACCCTTTACCGAAAACGAACCTATTGTTCAAGGAGTCCAGGAGGCCGATTGGAGAGACCAATGGGACATTGCGATGGATGCAAAATACCTGTATTTAGTTTGGGAACACTACGATGGTAACTATAACGGATATGAGCTTTTCGTCAATGCCATACTTCTTAGTGACGGCTCAATTGCCCCAAGTTTTCCCAAATGGCTCAATAATCGTCAGAACGCCCAGTACGACACCTCGGTATCCGTTGGTCGTGGTCGAAGACCTACTATTTCTTGCAATGTAAGGAACTCTCCAACCGTCCCAACATTCGAAGTCGCATATCTGACAGAGACATCCCGTTCTCCAAACGGTATCGACCCTTATACTCCATGGAATTCAAGAGTGAGGTATTACCATACTGATCCAATAACAACTTTTGATCGCGTATTGCTAACGGGGATCGTTGGCGACGCGCACGCATCATCTTACTCCAAACCATTACACGCAAGAATCCTAACAAGTAGCTCGCGCCAGCCTCTCTCATATGACACTAAAGAGATATTCGTAATTGCTGGTGGGTTATACAGTTTTCAGACTGGGATAACAACGTATTCCAACGCACTCATCGTCTACAGGATAGAGAACGACATCAATCCGCTCACAATTAACACCACCCCTCACTATGTTGATGGCATTGAAATGACAAGTCACGCTCCTCCCTTATTTTCGGGTGGTATTCCTATCATCGATGAACCCATTCGAGCGTTTTGTAATCCATACGACGGGCAGGCAACAACCGCCATTGACGAATTCCATGCTCTCTATCGAATGCAAAGGACAGATGTATCGACTCCATTATTGATTGTACGGGGTTTTAACAACGGTAGCGGGGGCACCACAGACACCCGAACACCGATCAACCGCACCAGCCCGGACAATGGCGTTAATTGGACTTGGCTACCCGATCCAGGAGATCAATATGTCGGCGCTGTAAATCAGGCGGGCATCCATGTTCATTGGGGATATAACAGCGTGCACTATTACTCGCGAGACATCCGAGCCTACGACGAACCAATCGAAGAAAATACTTTGCTCTCGTACGAGGGAAGAATAGCAGACGGCACCTCACACGGAGGTACTGTGGGGGCAGCGCTGGATCCAGGGAGACAGTTTACAATTTGGACTGACCCCATATTCAATAGCGGCTGCCTCTTCGTCGCGTCTGCAGCCTTACCTCCGAATTGGTCGAACGGTCGATTGAAGTTTACATCCAACAACAGCATTCTTTCGATTGGCAGTGGCGTCTCTTCTGACCTGGGCAGCACTCTGACTATTCTTCCGAACTTTGAATGCTGGTTTGGTGGTACAGGACAAGAGCTTTCGCTCAAAGCGAATTCTATTTGCAATTATTATGGAATTCCTGGTGGCCAACTCAGCCAAAACTTTGTAGGGCCAGGTATCATCAGGCTCACAGGCTCTGGAATCACGACAACGGCAACGATGGCAGGGCATTCGTACCCCTCAACAATTCCAAACGCGGCCAATCTAAATGTCAGAGGTGGGGCGACCTTGCGCATACCCGACGAAGCACAAATGTTAACAGATCAGGGACACATCAATCTCGTTTATGAACCAAATCTTTGGCCTCTCAACGATCCCGCGACTGCCAACCCACTTGCTTCGGGTAGAGTAAACGCCTCGGGGCATGTGCGCCTCGCCAATAGCATATTGACCGCCCATGTACCTTCTCTGGCTGCTGAAATAGACCTAGACGGATACAAGACCTCGCTTTGCACCGGGGGCGGTTGTTCTTCACTAGCGTATCAATTCGAATCGTCCGAATGTTTGTTCTGGAATGATGGACCCGGCTCTCTGAACCTGCTGTTTGATTACACTTCTCTGCCCGCAAGAATTATTGGAGGCAAATTAATGGGTGTAAGTATTAAAGGGACTTGGATATATCAGGGAACTACGATTGTTGATATTAAGCCATTTGAAGTTGGGAATGTCGTGTTCGACCAGATTCATGATTTTGGAATCTCGCTTAAAATGGATCAGCAAGCTAATTCCAGCTTGCATTATCACGGCATTAACCTTCATGGTAACGACTTTCGGACATTTGCGAATGCAAACTCCGATGGGATTGTTATCTATGGACTAAATGCTTATGATCTTAGCCTTGTGGGCAGGGAAACACAGGTAGAGGTAAGCAACAATACCTTTAACACTGCCGTTGGATTGGGGGGAGCGCTCGACACCAATCATGTGAGGTCGGCTATTCGCTTCGTCCGAACTTCTGGTGGGATACTAAGTAATTCAATAACGGGTTTGGGATATGCGAATGGCGTAATTTTGGAAGATAATGGTGATCAACAATATACGAGCACGCTAGTTTGTAACAATGTAGTCACTGGTTGTTCATATAGCAATTTCACCGGTTCCGGTATATCTTCTTCGTTCTGGCAAGGCTATTCGAAGATGAATAAAGTAAGCAGTTGTAACCGCGGATTCGTCTCGGGCTTTTCTGATATTCCATATCTCATTTTTTCCAACTATTACTTATGCAGGGGCGCCGGGTTATTCCTTAGTACTTATGCCGACGTGAACCTGACGGGTGTGAGCCATTCAGCCGATCATTCGACTGACTACCCGGCATATGATACAATTGCGAATAACAATCGCTCGAGTGTGGACGCTGCGGAAATTATGATGGCCTCGCACAGTAATATATGGTTTACGGAGACCAGTCCAGCCCTTAATATTGGGAAGAACAATATTGTCGATAATGCACTAGGAGAATTATTCCTATCTGCCCCAGTCACCATAGGAGTCTCTAGTATTAATGATAACTATTGGAAACATAATGGAAACTCATACCAACCTTCGGGAACAGACGCCCAATTCCACAATGTGACCTTTTCGAAAACGGATCCGATGGCAACTTCCTACTTCAGTTGCCCGTTCGCCTCTTCGGTTTCTTGCAGCGGAGGATTCATAAGCACTTCGCCGGGAAAGGGCGATAACTCCTATCATGTGCTGTCAGTCGACACGGCGGAGTGTGAGCGCTTAAGGACAAAAACGCTGGCATACTTGACTGACAATTACCCGAAGGCGTATGATACTGGAAGGTACTACATGCAGCACTGTGCTGCCCTCAACGGGGTTTGGCAGGAGTTTACTAGGATGGATGCTGCCAACCAATATCGTGATACAAACACTCTCCGTTATCTTGAGTATCGAGAGTGGTTGAAGTCAGTACTCTATCTAAACACTGATTCTGATTGGTATTGTGCTGATGCCGCTTCAATCATTCATTCCTTCCAGTATATTGAAGGTCAAGGTACTGATAGGAACGGCGAACTTGCCGTAATACGCTATATCATCGAAAGGGGAACATGCCCATTTTTGCTCGATTACCTGCACACGACCTTTGACCTTGTTCGGCAGAGGCAGCGTGAGATTTGGCGAGATACGGTGAAGATTGACACCAACATTTACAAACTCGACACCACACTTCCCACGCTTCGAAAACTGCATTTAGAAGTTCTCATAGGGCAGCAGGAACACCGGAGTGGTGGTGCCGCAACGTTTGATATTGCCGGACTTCACGCCACACAAAATCCCTTCACGAAGGAGACTGAGATTGCCTTTGAGCTCGGTGACCGCGAGTTGATGCAACTCAAAGTCTATGATGCGCTTGGTCGGGTGGTCTTCGATAACGGCATTGGAAACGTTCTCGAAGCCGGGAAGCGGTCGTTCAAGATCGACGCGAAGGCGTGGGCGTCGGGAGTCTATTACGCCAGGCTTTCGACCGTTCGAGGTCTTGTTCGCACAGTCAAGTTGCAGCACTTGCAATAGCAAAGCATTGAGAAGTGGGTCGAGATTGCTTGGCCCACTTTTTTAGAAATTCGGTCTTCACTAAAGCTTCCTCGGACCTTCCTCTCTATCATCTTCGCTAAGCTTCGAGGCTCTACTCAGAGAAAAGTCACCTCTCTTGGCTGGATGCCCGCGATCCGGATCCTCATCGGAACTTTGTTAAGCCATTAACTGATTAGTTAGGTGCTTAACTATATTGGCTGACATTCACATACCCATACGATTATGATATCTCCAAAAACGCGGCGCATTGCAGCGCAGACGCTTACCGTACTCTTCGGCGCAATGGTACTTCTAAGTGCGATCTTCAAATTGATCGGCGGCGAAAGGATTGTTGCCGGATTTCAGAGGCTGGGTGCTGCGGAGTATCTGCCCTATTTGGCACTCTGCGAGATCGGGATTGCGGTGCTGCTTCTTTATCCAAGAACAACGAAACTAGGCGTCGTACTGGCGCTGGCGTATTTCTCGGGAGCGCTCGCAACAGAGATCACACACGCGCAGCCACTGAATGCAATCCTGATGATCGTGCTTTCTATCGTAGTCGGGATTGTTCGAGTACCGGAGGTGTTTCTTCTCCGTGCAAAAACAATCTAAGCGAGAATCCAGGCAGAAATCGAACGGCGAAGCCCCGAAGAATGAGGAGGTCATCGAGGCGATATTGCGCGTCGGGATGTATGTTCAATCGGAACTAGAGGCTGCTCTTCAGAAGATCGGCCTCTCGCCCGCAAATTTTGAAGTCCTCACTACGCTCGCTTCGCATCCCGAAGGAATTCTTTCCACCGCTCTGGCCGGCAAACTGCACTGCACCAAGGCAAACATCTCGCAACTCGTTACTCGAATGGAAAAGAGCGGGCTGATCCAACGGGTGGCTTCATCAAAGGACAAGCGGTCCTCGATCCTTAAACTAACGACACTTGGAAAGTCTCAAGCCGCGGCCGCAAATGAAGCCCGCATCCAGACAGAAAAAAAGATACTCAAAAAGTTCACCCTCGAAGAGCGCCGCGCGCTTGTGAACGTTATGGCTCCGTTGACCAAGGATTAGAACCCTAGAAATTCTGCCGCAAATACAGTTCGCTTCGGAATTTCCATTTCATGCCATCGAGTGGTGCGCTGAGGTAGAGCGGAAAGTCTAACTGGATTTCGGTCCTCCGGAGATCGACGCCAAGAACTCTGTTGAAATAATCCTGTGCGCCATTGAGGCGTAATCCTACGCCCATATCATATGCGAGAACATCGTTGAGCCTGCAGGTGCAGAAGCGATCTGTGACGAAACCTCCATCGCCAAAGATGGTGAGGCCGGCTAGGCGAAACAACGTGCCGATCACTGGAAGCTGACGAAGTACTCCAAACGGGAAGAAAGAAGTATTGCCAAGTTCGATCGTTGCCGATCCCGCGACTCTCCCATTGAGATTTTGATCGAGTTGATATCCGCGGACGAGCGGCCCCGAAGCTGCGGCGTTGCGAATCTTTCCGCGAAGCTGCGAGCCGAAGTTTGAAGTGAAGATGTCGGCAAATTCCTGAACGTAGCTGGGTGAGGCAAACCGGTATTGAGCTTCGAGAGGGAAGTTTGCACTTGACGAAGGCTGCGCGCTTCCACCAAACAGACGAATGAATGCATTCCATTCTGCTCCGAGATCGAGTCGAAGATCAGTGGAGAGTGAGAGCTTTGTGTATGTCGTGCGTGGATCACCCAAACCAGCTTCCGCATCCACCGCAAGGCTATAGTAGCTGAAGCCCTCAAAGAACGTTTGAAAAGTATAGCCAAGCTCAAGTCGATTGAGTGGCGGCGCATCGCTGAAATACTGCGACCAATCATAGCCAACGTTGATCACATGAGTGGGCGGTGCACCTCCAGGGGCAGAAAAGATCTGCGCGAATTGAATACCTGCAAACGAGCGATTCATCGCACGAACGATCGCGAGATCTGCATCGGTATTCGGCGAGATACCATCGAGCACAGTGTGATACTGCAAAACACCTCCGGGAATCAACTTCTCACCACCGCCCGGGATTGTCAACCGAAAACCGAGGGCTAACCTGTCATTGCGCTCAAGATAACTTCCAAGCAGCGTCCACCCGACCGTCCTGCCTTCGTAGAAAGGGGAAGAGCGAATAGCATAAGCATCGATCGGCTTGATATCGCCCGTGATCTTCGGTACCAGCGAGACTTGCATTGGCGGAAGCCAGCTGCTCGTGTTGTTCAGCCGATTGGTCTCGTAAAGCTCTTTGCCCGGATTGATCTCGGCGAAGACTGCCGGCTGGCTGAAAGTATAGGTATACCTTCGTTCAACGGCGGCGGTTCGTAACCAATCATCAACCGCGATCCATCGCTGCTCTTTTGTGCCATCGGCGAGTGTGAATACAATATCGAGAGGCATGACTGCTCGCTCAAGTCGCTTGATCGTTACTGTCGCGGTGTTCCCGTTCACTTTCATGCTTGAGAGTGCATAATCAAGCTTCCAGGTTTTCCGAAACCACTCGTCGAAGAACCAGCGCAGATCGCCGCGAGCTCTTACGCGAGCGGTGTCGCCTTCCTTGCGATCGATCTCTTCAGCGACGATACGCAGATCGTCAGGATATGGATGTCCAAAATGCCAGCGATCGTAATAAGCATGCAGGAAGTGACCGAATGCCGAATCACCCATTGTATAACGGAGCATGAAGAAAATGTTATTCGTCATGCCGTACGTAGCGGCGGCGTAGGTATGATAATTAAGGAAAAGATCTGCCTTGGTTTCTGCCGGTTCGGAATTACCGGAGGCGTCCACTTCCCATGCCCAGCGATAGTTGCTGGTACGTTCGTCGTCGTTGTATTGACCGCCGGGATCATAGCTATTGTTGTAGCGACCATAATAGGCTTCCTGCGCGAGTGTTGTGATGAAGGTGTTCAGGCCTTCATCCATGTAGCCATAATCAGTCTCGTTTGTGCCAATCATCATCGGATACCATTGGTGTCCGATCTCATGCATCATGGTGTTCTGTGCATCGTGATCGCGGCCTTCTCCTTGATACGGACCGATGAATACAAGCCCAGGATATTCCATCCCACCTTCATATGTCTCGCACATGAAGAGGTTTGGGTAGAGATATTGTCCGGCAAGCTTTGAATCGAATTGCACAGTATGCTTGGCGATCTTTGCTCCCTCGCGCGACCATAACCTACGCGAGTTCTCCCAATAGAGCGCGTGATGCATCGTCCCATTCGTATAGACCGCATCCCAGATGTAGGCATCATCCGCGCACCATGCAAAGTCGCGAACGGAGTCCGCGTGAAATTTCCAGGTCTGCAAAGTCTTCTCTCTGCTCTCGCTCGAGGCTTCCGAGTGATCGGCGATTCGAACGATGCTGTCGGGATGGGCGCGCGCAAATGCCAATTGCTCCAGCTCTATCTGCGGAAGAATCTCCTGGTTGGTTTGATAACCAGTCGAGACGACGGTACTGAACGAGCGAGGCAAATGCAGCGTGACGTCATACATCCCGTAATCCGTATAGAACTCGCCCATGCCGATATACTGATCGGGATGCCACCCATGCTGATCGTAGACGCAGATCTGAGGATACCATTGTGCTGTAGCAAAATTTCTGTCGCCATCATCATGATAGCCCCAGGTCGAGCGAATGCCATAATTTGGCAACTGTCCAATCCACTCGAATGAGAATGCGCGCTCACCGCCAGGCGGGATCGGCTGCTTCAGTCGTAGATGCATGATCGTGTTATCGATCTGGACATCACTCGTGTTGTCTTCCGGCCCGGTGCTTAGTTGCTGTGCAAAATGCTTCAGCGTGATGCCTTCAAGATCGTAGGTGTCGTCTTCGCTATGCTCGCGATTGGGTGCTCGCTCGCCGTAGCTTCCTTTTTTGAAGAGATTCCAGTAGAGATGGAAATAAACTTCAGACAACGTATCCGGCGAATTGTTATGATAGAAAAGCGAGCCTTGACCCTCTAACCGCGGCTTGATCGGATCATCGAGCAGCGTGGCATCGAGCATATAATAGACATGCTGCTGGAAGTATGGATTGGGCAACGTTGCAGCAAGCGGCAGAAGCTGCGCTGAAAGCGGCCGAAGCAGTGAGAAAAAGAAGCAAAGGAATAGAGCGAGAAGCCTCATTACAGCTAAAGCGATTGCTGACAGACCTTCAAAGATACTCCTCGCAGGCCTGCTCCTCGTTGTATTTTGCAGATCCACGAAGACTACCTAGTGAAAAAAAGCAACCTGAAAGTTTATATTTACTCCTTCGCAGCGGTGATCGTGCTGGGAGTAATGCTGATGCGAGAATTCGTCTGGCGATTTCAATCGCCATTTTCGTTGCGCCTCAATTCGACCATGACAAATGGCCGCGACACCGCATCGATCGTGCTCGATGAATATACAGAGACACCAGTTGATACGGTGCGATCGGAATTTCGAAATCCGAGAAAGGGCGTGACAAGCGTAACGGTCGTGCAAGTTGGCAAACCCGACACACTGCAGTTTCTCGCTCATGGACATTACTATTCAGGAATGGTGCCGATCACGTTCTCGAGTGATCGTGCGCGCGAGTTGATTCTCATACCAAATACCGAACAAGGACTGGCTCTCGGAGTAGGAGAGCTACTCTATCTCGACACGGCTGGAAAACTTTCCGTGATCCACATTCAGAGTCCGAACGTGGGTGATATTGATTCGGATGGTGTCTTCGAGGTCTTTGATGCGCGCGCAGGAGCAGCACTCCATCTCGATCGCGGCGCGAAGAAATGGGTTGTGGTCCCGGACTTCAACCGGAAGGCAGGAACATCTAAATAATTAAGAGCCGCGCTCCAGCTTTTCGAGTTTCTCTTTGAGTGCGGCGAGATCGCCGATCGCAAAGCTGGATGTATGCGATGTCGGCTTGTAGTTCTTTAGCGTTGTGCGCTGGGCATCGCGTTCGGCGGCGATATAGCTAAGCGTGACGCGGCCATTGCGTCTGTCGTATTCGAGGACGCGAAGCCCTTCGAGCAGTTTGCCAGGTTTGAAAATATCTTCAAGGCGCTCAAGACGATCATGGCTCAATTCGCGACGCGGTACAAAGCCTTCCGCACCGTGCTCAAGATCAACCACAACACCGCCCTTATTGACTTCCTTGATCGTCCCGGTATGATCGCTGCCAACTTTGAATGTGTTCTCGATCTTCCGAAGTGGATTCTCGATGAGCTGTTTTCTCGAAGCCGTAAGCTTGCGAGCATCGCTATCGACGGTGATAAGTTTAACTTCAACTTCGTCACCGACATTCAAGACTTCTGAAACCGTCGCGATGCGGTTCCACGAAATTTCGCTGATCGGAAGAAACGCCGTAATGCCAGACTCGAACTCAATCTCGGCGCCAAAATCATTCATGCGCGAGACCTTGCCGGTGTACGTCGAATACTGTTCGTACTTCGCGAATCGCTCAAGGAATGGATCAGGTGTGAGCTGGCGAATGCCAAGCTGTACGCGACGGCGGCCTTTATCAAGCTGCAGGATCTTCGCTTGCACCGTATCGCCACGCTTGACGATCTCGTATGGATGCTCAACTTTTTCCCAGCTCAGATCGCGTGTGCGGATCGTGGCATCGATGCCGGGGCCAATATCGACAACCGCACCATTCGGATTGAACGCCTTGACCTTGCACTCGATCACGTCGCCTTCATTGAGCGCCTGGATCTTCTCCTTGCCCTGCGTGCGCTGTTCGTCGTCGATGACGGCACGGTGCGACACTGCAACCTCGGCCTTCTTGCCGATGACTTTCACGCTCGTGATACGGACGGGGAGCGTCTTGCCGAAATAATTCGCGATGTTGCGATTCGGATCGCGGTCGATCATGTCGTTCGGCATGAAGGCTTTCGTGCCGTCTTCCAACTCCATTTCAAGCCCGTTCCTCTGCCACTTCACCACGCGAGCCTGCACATTCTCGCGTTTCTTTTGCGCTTGCTTCAAATGAGCGAATGGATCGTTCGCCGCCGTTGCTGCGCCATTCTCATGTGGCGTATTTGCATCCGATGCCGGGGACTCATTGGCAGCAGAGGTTTGAAATTCCGGGGTGATATTCGCCGCATCGGTTTGAGGCGCGTCCTGTTCAGAGGGCAGAGTCGTAGCTTCCACGGTCAGAGTTTGGGTTATGAATGTGATTTGCAGGAATTGCAAAAGGAATAGCGAGTGAAGCAAGTTCCATTAAACGCATCTCAATCGTTCGCACCGCTTAGCAAGGTGTCAGAAATGCTTTCTTCGAGGTATGGCTTGATCGCTTCCCGAAGGAGCTCCGGCAGCCGGACAGGGCGATAGGTTTTCCGATCGACCGTTACCAGCGTGCAGTTTCCCGTCATTAAACGATCCCCAATCTTCCCCGTATCCGAGGCCGCACGCGTTACCTCGAAGGACAACCGCATCGAGGTATTGCCTACATGATCACACCAGATGTTCACTGTTAAGAGATCATCAAGATATGCCGGCGAGTGAAAATCGCAGTGGAATTGTTTGCGGACGGTGTAAGCGTTCAGTAACTCAAATGCCTTCGAGAAGGGGAAGCCCATTGCGCGGAACAGTTCGGTTTCTGCGATCTCGAAGAAACGGACGTAGCTGCCGAAGTAGATAATCCCTGCACGGTCGACGTCCGACCATCGAACACGGTCCTGCACTGCAAACTTTTTAGCCATGATGTAGAGTGGTAGTATTTTTGCACGGTATTGCATAAGCGTGCTTTCTCGTTACAAACCTAAGTCAATAGAACCGACCCATGAGGATATCCCCAGACCAACTCGAACATCTTCGTCAGCATTTGCAGGCAACGTTCAAAGGCGGCTGCACGGTCTGCGGCAATCCGCACTGGCAGTTCGATGATATCATTTTTGAATTGCGGCAGTTTGTCGGCGGGGGAATTTCGACCGAAGGAATGATCAAGCCCGTCATCGCAGTAACCTGTTCGACCTGCGGCCACATTATTATGATCAACGCGATTAACGCTGGAGTAATCCAGATTCAGCAACAGGACTCAGGAGAAGAACCCGCTCGCCAGGAGAGCTTCACCGAGACCGGGGAAGAGGACGACCTCATCTAACGTTTGAGTGGACGGGGTTACCGCTTGTATTCGTTGAAACGGATCTTGTTGCCGAACGGATCGATCACTTCGAAATATCGTGCACCCCACTCCGCATCCTCAAGTCCTGGCCGCATAAACGCGTAAGCCTTGAGTTGAAGTGCGGCGTGAAATCTCTCGATACCCGTCAATTCAACAAACAAACAAGAGCCTGGGCATGCATCTCCATGATTTTCAGAAAGATGGATTTGCAAGTTGCCCAGCGAAATTTGCATGTACACAGGCAACCCTGGCTCGAAACGATGTTCCCAGTCGATCTTGAATCCAAGATAATCGACATAGAACTCCCTGGCCTTCTCAATGGAGAAAATGCGAAAAATCGGGACCTCACGCTTGAAGGTTATTTCGTTCGTTGCATCCATTTGTTCATTGAAGTTTTAACCCTCAATCCTGAACGTCCGTCGTATCCACTACCTGATGCATCTTGCGCATCGACTTCAACGAATCGCTCTTAACAATCTCATAATCTTTTGGTATTTGGAAGATATCATCATCGACCTTTTCTTCGTTGATGCTGCCTAGCTCGCTTGAGATCACTTGTTTGCCATTCATGGAGATCACTGACTTCACCGGCACCTTGCCGCCAGAAATCGGTGCCAGAATACTAAAGAGTTCTTCGAGTCCGCCAGTGCCAGTAGTGTTCCGACCGAGGAACGCATCGCGAATAACTTCATAAAATTTCATCCGCGGATCATCCGTAAGCCACACCTGCACATCGAGTCCATTCGACTTCGCGCGATATTCATCAGCTTCAAACCCATTGATGACAGCATGCTTGCCGGTCGCTTGAGGTAGATTGTTCTGAAGTGTATCCTTTAGTTGTGGGTTTGCATTGATCGAAGAATCAATCTTGGGACGAATGCTATCGAACGAACGCAGATTTGCGACGAGCGCCTGATTGTTCATGAGTGTCGTGATCGTACGCGTGTTGCGATCGATGATCGAGCGCACGTGCAACAATCCGCCCACCGCATCGACATCATAAGCCACCTTATCCGGCCGGACGTAGATTTTCACCGAGACATTACTTAGCAGTCCCATGAGTCCAGCACCAGGAACATTCGGTCTGCCCGGAGGAAGACTGCTGCCCTTGCCGCTATCCATGGCGCCACCGAGCATATCCATCAGGCCCTGCGCATGGATGGTCTGCGTGATCGTCCCTTCAAACGGACGATTCGGCATCTGGTTGTGGCTAGCGCACGAAGAAATAAGAAGCAGGGCGCTGAGAAGAAAGGTCGAAATGGAGAACTGACGAAGTTTCATAGATGTGGGTTTGAAGTCATCGATTGTGAGCAAATTACGGATCGAATCGGGCATTGTTTCCAAACAGTCATTCGGGGAGACATTCGAGAAAGCAACCCAACGCCTGCAGGCCTTGTTCTCCGATTCTTCAAATAGATGCGGCAAAGGTCTCACGGCTTTCACCGAAGTTCAACGTGTTTCAAAACCTCTACGTACAACCTATGACGTTCTCCTATATTCGAATCTCGATCTGTGCATTGCTCCTTGGCACGGCCGTTGGTTGCGGCGCTCCGAGCCTGCCTTATCACGGTTTCCAAAGCTCGAATTCGCTTTCGAGCGCTGACGACTACGTATTGAAAGAGTCGATCGGCGGAAAGATGGACCCGCTCAACATGTCACAGGAAGATCAGCGCTATGCGCACGATGGCATCGCATATGATCGCAAAGAAGAAGGCTATTATCAGTGGGGAATGAAGATGTACCAGCTTGGCTATCGCGACATCTACTACATCCGCGATCTCGAGCCCCGCGCTTTCAAGCAAACCTTACTCGACACGTTTGAGAAAGCCATCGATGCTGGATATGATGCGGCTCAAAGCCAGGCATCGAAACAGTAGCTCGACATTCTCGTTTTCGTTACCAATGTACCATGCCCGAAGCTGAACTCATGACCGTCGATCTCGCCGAGATCCTTTCATCGCTTGCGACAAAAGAAAAAAGCACAGAGCTGGAGCGCTTTGTAAACGTCCGAACGTCGAAAGGCCAGGGCAGCGGCATCACGCTTACCACTGAAGGCAAGCGGATCGACGACTTGTACAAGCGTACGTTCCAGCTCGCCGAAGAAAAAGGCATGCGCGATCGCGAAGTCATCGAGAATATGGCAGAGATGACCGGCGAGTGGTCGAGCTATCCCGGCGTGATCGAGAATCAGATCAACGAAGCGATCGAAGCCGGTGAAACCGAAACCGCGAAAACGCTGGCAACAAAAGCGGCAGAGCAGTGGGGCACGCTCCTCAAAAAAGCGGGCGTCAATGATCCTGCAAAACTTGATCATTTAGCTCCGGAAAATCATCTGTTTGTGCAGGTGCTCGCGAACTACGAATTCGCACTCGAGCGTGCGGGTGATCTGGAGCGCGCACTCGAAATGGCGCGCCTCGCCATCGCGATCGAACCCTCCGACCCAGAGAATCTTGTCAGCTCCATCGTGTCGCTCGCCATTCGCGCAGGACGCCCGGAAGAAGCGCTGCAGGAGTTGGATCATATGCCGGACTCCGTCGCACCGTTCGTGCTCTACGGCCGAGCACTTGCTTATTATGCTCTCCATCAGTTTGAGAATGCCGCCACCGCAGTGCAGACCGCGCTACGATATTGGCCGGCTGTCGCGCAGGGGCTCGTCCGCGAATGGAAATCGGGTACCCCGATGCCAAAGCAAGGCGAAGCCGTTAGCGAGATCCAGGTACTGTTCGGTTATTACGAAGTTTTTGGTGCAGCGTGGAAATCGGTTGAAGGCGCGATCGAATGGCTGAAGAGCGCAGAAAAGTTATTTATCCAGTCGGGTGCGCGGCGCGAGCAATATGTTGGTCTGACGCGCTCCGGCATGAAGGCCGATGCTCATGGCAACCTGCAGGTTACGAAGCCTGCCAATGTTGATCGACTTGCTGGCGCGAAGGAAGTCGCAAAAGATGCTTTCAATACGCTGCTGCTTGTCGATGGTAAACACTATGTGTATCAATTAACCGATGCCGGTCAGGCGCAGGAAGATCAGTTGCAGGCGCTCTTCAAGCAGGACTTGAAATATCATGACCGCATGGATAAACTACGCGAGCTTACGGAGGCTTGGCCGGGACATGCAAACGCAGCGGTGGCACTTGCGAGGTTTTATGTAAGCGAAAAAAAGCTCGACAAAGCAGTCGATCTGTTGCAGACTGCGATCTTCTCGTCGCAGGCACTCTGGCCTGACGATCTCGTTGGTTCAGGACTCATCGAAGTCGATTGGGAAAGCAACAAGCCGCTGCTTACTGCGTACGCACATATCATTCTTGACTCCGCAGAACTTGGCGAACGCGAGACCGCCCGCGAATTCGCTCGCGATCTTCTTGCAATCAATCCGAAGGACATGCTCGGCGTCGGACAGAAGGCGATCGAGCTTGCGTTGCTCGATGGCGATATCGCCTCAGCGATGCAGGTGATCGACTCAGCAAGCGACCCCATCTCGGCACACAATCTTTTTGGCAAAGCCCTCGCACTCTATGCCGATGGCAAAAAAGACGAAGCAACAAAAGCGCTCCACACTGCGATTCAAAGTCGCCCAAAGATCTATCGCGAGTTTGTAAGCGATAAGCATCGCATGCCGCCAAACTACAACCCAACCTTCGTATCATACTTCAGCAACGAAGAAGCCTACAACTACCACCACATCTGGAACAACATCTGGCGCACGACGCTAGGCGCTCTTGCCTGGTTTAAGAAAGAGGGCAGAACCGCAATGCAGGCAGCGCCGAGTAGTAACTAAAGAGGACTATGATGTAACCTTACCCACCGCATTGCGTTCTTGGGGTAGAATGATGTCCACTCATGATCCTCAATGAGAACTCGCATTTGTCTTTTCCTCTCTTTCGCCGCAATTTTCGCTACTAATGCTCATGCCCAAACCTGGGATTCAGTCTGCACCGGGCGTAGCGGCGAACTCCGGTTCATCTCCAAAACTCGAGGTTGGATCGGCTCTGATCGAACGACTGATGGAGGGAAGACCTGGTCATTGGATACCATGGCTCCGATGGGCTCATTTCCTTTTTACGGAAGACTATACACGGTCTCGCCGCATTTTATCTATGATTCATCCAAACATTTTCTAAAGTACTACTACACATCCTTTGACTCTGGCGATACTTGGCAGCGGGTCGGTGACACTAAGTTTGACCTTTCTTGGCACCCTGGGTCATTCCTTTTCACCTCGCACCAGCACGGCATAGCAATTGAGGCACGCGGGGTTTCACCACCAACTCTCGGAATCGCAGCTACCAGCGACGGTGGCTTGACGTGGTCCAACCCTCTAACTGTTGCAAGCGGCGATGAAGTGGGAAATGTCTCCGTTTCCTTCAAAGACGATTTGTTCGGTGTTGCGAGCACTTGGGATGAGTCAATTCCACGCCCATACTATACATACCTATTCAATACTTCTGACGGAGGTTGGACTTGGATCGAACGAAGGACGATAGATAGCGCCAAATACGCACTCGCTTTTGCATGGCTACACGATAATGTTTGCCTGAGCTCCGATGGATTCCGAAGTTCGGATGCCGGTCGAACATGGTCTAAAGTGTCCAGCTTCCAATCTGACTATCTCGTCCGCACAAGCGACCATTTGGTCCTCGCGGTGAGTGGTGGCCGCTTATTCTACTCAGAAGATGATGGAGTGACGTGGAAACCGCAGTATGTTCGAAGAACCAATGCATCTATCGTTGATATCAATTTCCCAACCTCGCAATTAGGATTTCTCCTTTATGGCGACGGCACACTTTGGAGAACTGACGTTGGCGGAATGGATGGGGTCGTGAGTCTTCCTCAAAAGTCATCTGCCCTGGGAGATATTCACATCTCCGAGAATCCCTTCGCGCATTCAACCAATGTGACGATTGATCTTCCTCAAGCGACCTATCTCAGATTTGAAGTATTCGATCAGCTGGGAAGGCGAGTGACCGAAGATGCAAGTGAGCGTTTGTATGAAGCCGGACACAATTCTTTCCCGATCAGTGGGAGGGATTTGATCAATGGATTCTACTATGCGAGGTTCTCAACACACGACGGAGCAGTTGAATCTGTAAAGCTATCGAAGAGGGAGTAGGCCGTTCTTCACTTGCGCTCCGTCATACTTCGTACTTGCCCGAGGACCCCTTCCTCGCCTCCCCCTTGGTAAGGGGGGGAACACGTTCTGTTAGATTAATACATTTCGGAATGTTTTTATATTAGAGTATTAGGTTGGGAAATGTATTTTCTTAATAAAAAAGAATCCTTTGGTTCCTCCCCCTTTACAAGGGGGAGGGTAGGAGGGGGTCGATGGGGCAAGGATAAAGGCTGAAGGATGAAAAACGCACCGAGGGGCTTTATTTCCCAAGCACCATCTTCATCTCCCGCCTCACGTTATTCGTCGTAAGAGACGCCGTGTAAATTCCACTCGGCAGATTTCCTGCATCGAAGCGTGTGCTGTGCTGACCTGCTTCAATTGCGCCGTGGATGAGTGTTTGAATCTTTCGACCTAGCATATCAAAGACTTCGAGTGTCACCATGCCGCGTTCAGCCAGAACAAAGCTGATTGTCGTCGACGGATTAAACGGGTTGGGATAATTCTGCTCAAGCCTGAAGGTCACAGGCTGCTCGTTTTGCGAGACGCTATTCATTTCCGAGAGTGTACGTTTCCACACGCCTTCATTGAAAATTCCGGCAAAGAGATTTGTCTGGCTTACGGCTACGACATTGATAGAAAGGTCAACGAGGCCAGTGTTAACTGGTGCCCAGCTTGTGCCGTTGTTGATTGAAAGAAATACGCCGCTGCTGTCAGTCCCAGCAAAGAGCTTTGTGCCGCTGACGGCAAGGCAATTGACATTCGTATTCGTCAAGCCATTATTAACTGCTTTCCAGCTTGTGCCGTTATTGGTCGAGAGAAAAACGCCGCCGCCGAACGTCCCCGCAAAGATCTTCGGCGACGAAGTGTTCGGGCCGATCACGGCGAGGGACTGAAAGGTAGTCTCTGTCAGACCTGTATCAACGCCTTTCCAACTCGTACCATTGTCAGTAGAAAGAAAAATGCCTTTGGCAAGCGTCCCTGCAAAGAGCATTGGCGACGATGTACCCTGGCTGCTCATCACAAGTGATAGAACGCTGGCATTCCCCAAGCCAGTACTCGCAGCACTCCAGCTTGCGCCGCTGTTGGTTGAGAGATAAGCGCCGTCAGCAACGCCTGCAATGAGCCTCGCGCCATTTATCGCTAACGCCTGGACAAAAGTGTTCGCTAAGCCGGTATTGACAGCAGTCCATAATGTGCCGTTGTTGGTCGAGAGAAAAACGCCGCCGCCGTCTGTTCCTGCAAAGAGCAATGGAGACGATGCGTTCGTACTGTCCACTGCAAAAGCATGGACGCTGGTAGTCGTCAATTTGCCACTAGCCGGAGACCAGGTTGAGCCGTTGTTTGTCGACAGATACACGCCGCTGCCTGGAGTCCCCACAAAAAGATTCGGAGACGCTACGTTGGTCCCATCGATTGCAAAACATGTGACGAAGGCACCGGCAGGTCCACTTGTTTGAACCCATTGGCAGTGGGCGAATTCCGGCGTGGAAAAAAACAGAGCAATCGAGATAATGAAAAGGTTGATGAGCTTCATGTCTTTCAATTAAGAGCGTCCAGGATCGATCGACCAGCGGCACTTCGTGTGGGTCAAAGATACGGTAAGCCGCAGTAAATCCCACCACGCTGCCGCAACGTTCGGCTCTTCAAGTGTTCCTGCCTTGAGCGAACGGAACCGGCCATCGGGCGGGGCAGTTGCCCCGTCACAAGACTCCTAATCATTGACTCCTAATGAAGAGCTTTTTCAGATTCTGGAAAACGATAATCGCTCTTCTCCTCCTATTTCAGTTCGGCGAGGTAAGCTCAGCGTGCGCTCAGATTAGCCATCAGGATAGCCTTTATCAAAAGAAGCTCTTCCATGTCTATTTCGGAGCCGGGCTTGGCTTTGGCGGTTTCAACAATTTAGAAAGGCCGGCGAGCACCGGATTCTACATTGAGGGAGGTGTGAAATACCCCCTCGTTTATGCAGGACTTGAGTTCGGTCTTTCCAGCACCAAATCGCAAGTTACATTCTGGACCGGGGGCCCCTCTCCTGACTTCACGTCTAGTCCAGCTTCTCTTTTTGGGATCCATGTTGGAGTAACTCCGCTGAAGAGTTTGGGCTCGCTTGGAATTGGAATCATGATCCTGGGCAGCACACAAACGATTACCCACTACTCTCCAGTTACTTTTTCAGAGTATTTGCCAAACGACGTGACGATCACCAGATTTAGCGTTGGACCAGACTTCCGTTTGTTCGCGAGCCAGCACGTAGTAATAAATCTAGCGTATGCGATGCAGTTGGGTGTCAAGATAGGTCTGGATTACATGCCCTAACTTTGAGGAGACTGATAATGATTGTTTCTCAATGAAGAATATCTTCGCAGTCAGAAGAGCAGTTCTCGCGCTGCTACTCCTAACCCTGCTAGGCACCGCAAATGCTGTACTTGCTCAGGAAAGCAGTTCATTACTCGAAAGTCGAGTGCACCCGTATTTCGGCATTGGACTCGATGTCGGTGGTTTCGACGGCCCAAAGTATCAGTTCACCGTTGGTTCGAGTGTGGAGGTCGGCTTGAAATATACTTGGTTCTATGGAGCCATAGAATTTGGTTCGTCAGTACCTATAGAGTTCGGCGGCACAATCAACCCCGCATACCCCATTTATCAATACGGTACGTACGACGCCACGATTAATGAGTTCTTTTACGGTGCTCATGCTGGAGTAATTGTAGGTAAAGAAGTCGGGGGCGTTGGTCTTGGACTTGTTTTGTTGGTTAATGCTCAAAAGGTCCAACACAACAGTCCCAGCGCCTTCCCCGATTATAGTACCTCGGTTATCAAGTCCATCAATATAGGCCCTGACATCCGGCTGCTGCCAGGAAGACATACAATGCTGGATTTTGCCTACACGCTGCGACGGG
>JABDDM010000041.1 GCA_013287605.1 Ignavibacteria bacterium
CTCATCCCTTCCGGCAATGAAAGCTTTGGTCTCTCAGCCCTCGAAGCAATGGCCTGTGGAGTGCCGGTAGTGTCAAGCGACGTCGGTGGACTGCCCGAACTCAATATTGATGGTGAGACAGGTTATGTCGTCCCGATGGGCGATGTTGAAATGATCGCCGCAAAAACGCTGAAGTTATTGCAGGACAAACCGCTTCACGACGAGATGGCCGCAAAAGCGCTGAAGCGGGCGCGCATCGAGTTTACGAAAGAGAGGCTGGTGCCGCAGTATGAGCAAGCCTATATGAATGCCCTGAACGCGCCCCCTCAGTAACCCTGAAATTCATCAAGCTTGATCCTGTCGGCATTGATCCCAGCACCGAGCAGCATCTTGTTCATCGCAGCGACCATTTGTGGTGGGCCTGCAATATAATAGATCGGCTTTGAAAGATCTTTGATGTGACGTGCAATCATTGGTTGGTCGATAAACCCTCGCTCACCTTGCCATGTAGCATCGGGTTCTCCCATCGTTTCTATGACAGTTATTGCCGAATTCTTTGTCGCCAACGCATTGATCTCATCTCGGAACGGAGCGTCTTTGGGAGTCTTGTTGGAGAAGAATAAGGTCAACTTGCGCGACAAATGACGAAGGGTTGCATCCTTCATCATGCTCAGGAACGGTGTGATCCCAATTCCTCCGCAGAGAAAAACTGCCTCAACTGATTGATCCCCTTCAAGGATGAACTCACCCCATGCGTCATCGATCGAGATTTCGCCACCGGTCGGCATTCGTTTCAAGCAACGCTTAAAAGCGGTGTCTCGCATGCGTGTTGCAAGGCGCAAAACTTGTTCACCTGGCGCACAGGCCAATGAAAAGCTGCGTGAGTTGCCCTCCGCGTCCGTCTCCTCTGGATTGATCAACGTCCAATCGGTCGCCTGGCCTGCAACGAACGAGTAACCCTTGGGCTTTTCAAACTCAAAGGCCATTGTACCTTCAGCGATCTGTTTTTTCTCGACTAGTTTGATCTGGTAGGCCATCGCGTATCTTGAAGAAAAAAGACAATACAAATGCAGGGTCAAGGAACACGAAACTTAAGCCTCTCGTTGGCTTCGCCCTGTGAGAATACTTATTGTAGGGACAGCATTCCCGCTTCGCGGTGGCATTGCGCATTATGTATCGCTGCTCTACGCAACGCTGAAAAAGCGCGGGCATTGGGTGCATATCATCTCGTTTGCGCGTCAATATCCGAAGTTTCTTTTCCCGGGCAAAACGCAGGAAGAAATCGGGGAGACGGCAATTCCTCTCGCCTCAGATGTCGTCATCGATTCGGTCAACCCAGTTACCTGGATCAAAGCTGGGCGCATGGCGGCAGCGTATAAGCCCGACCTTCTCATCTTTAAGTTTTGGCTCCCATTCTTTGCACCTGCTTATGGCATGATCGCACGCGTCGCGAAGCGCATCACTCGCAGAGCCGGTCATGAATGCAAGGTGATCTTTATCGCTGATAATGTCATCCCGCACGAGAAGCATCCGGGCGATCGAGCGTTTACGAACTATGCCTTTAAAGCGGTTGATGGCTTCATCGTGCAATCGGATGCAGTTGAGCGCGATCTCCTGACGGTTGATCCGACTGCCAAATATATCAAGCTACCGCATCCCATTTATGAGATCTTTGGTGAACGCGTTGACCGCAATGAAGCGCGACGTTCACTGGGCATTCCAATCGATGCACCGGTCGTCCTCTTCTTTGGCTACATTCGCAAATATAAAGGACTCGATATTCTTCTTCACGCAATGCCAGAAATGTTGAAAGCACTTCCTGAGCTTCGCGTCGTGGTTGCTGGTGAGTTCTACGGCGACAGAGAAGAATTTCTCACGCTGATCAAGGATCTCCGAATACCGGAGAAGAATCTTGTGCTGGCGACTGACTATATTCCGAATGAAGAGGTGGCGAAGTATTTCTCACTCTCGAACGTTGTCGTGTTGCCATATCGCACAGCGACACAATCAGGCATTGTCCAGATCGCATATAACTTTGATGTACCGGTTATCGCAACGGATGTTGGGGGCCTTTCGGAAGTTGTAATAGATGGTGTAAGTGGGATGATCGTAAAAGAAGCGAAGCCCGAGCTTGTCGCGCAGGCGACGCTTCGTTTCTTTCGCGAACACATGGAACCAGCGCTCGTTGAAGGTGTCAAGAATGAGAAGAAGAAGTATTCGTGGGATCATTTCGTCGAAGGCATCGAGAACTGGATGGAGACGCATAACTGATGTCGATCGAACTCGGCAAGCCTGCTGACTACGGCCAATATATCATTGAGCGGCGCTACCGGTTGGCGCTGCTGCTTGCGGGCGATGCGCTGAAGTCGGATGGGTTCTACCTTGACGTTGGCTGTGGCAACGGCGCGCAGACGGTACTCTTCGCCGCGCATTTTAAGAAGTGGGTCGGCGTCGATGTTGAAGTGGAACGGCTCGAGGAGTTCAGGCATGAGCTAATGCGACAGCATTATCCTGCCGCAGATGCGGATTTCGACATTGTTCTTTATGATGGTGATAACATCCCTGCGGGCAATGACGAAGTAGATGTGCTTACCTGTATCGAAGTGATCGAGCATACAAAAGATGATCGCGCGACGATCAAAGAATTGTATCGTGTGCTTCGCAAAGGCGGTACGGCCATCATCACTGTGCCGAATAAATGGTGGATCTTTGAAACGCATGGGGCTCACTTGCCGCTGCTTCCGTGGAATCGTGTTCCATTCTTCTCCTGGCTTCCGCGTTTTATTCATGAGCGGTATGCGAAAGCGCGGATCTATCGAAAGCATCAGATCGTCCGTATGTTAAAAGAAACTGGCTTTACGATCAGGCACGCTCTATATGTCACTGCACCAATGGATATGATCAAACAGCCCTTCCTCCAGCGCATCGCTCGTGGTTGGATTTTCAAAAAGCATTCGACCAACATCCCCATGCTCTCTACTTCAGTGATGGTGATCGCGACAAAAGCATGAGCCAAGCAAGCGCCCAACCGCCCAACCGGATCAAGCAACTGGAGCAAATGCCTGGCCTATTGCCTGAGGAGCGGTATTACTTTGGCTATCAGTATGGTCTTGGTCACGATTTTCTTGTGCAGTATCTCGAAGGAAAAGGTGTCGTCTTCAATGGATCTTCCATAGCCGAGATTGGCTGCGGCGAGGGCGGAGTGCTTACCGCGTTGGCCGACCGCGGCGCATCGCGAACGCTCGGGATCGATATTCGTCAAGAAGCGATCGATCGTGCTTCACGGTTCTTCCGGCATTTTGGTCTTCAAGGGGAATTTGAGATCCATGATATAACAGGTGAAGAAACACCAGCGAAGTGGAAAGAGAAATTCGATTTTGTAACGCTGCGGGATGTCATTGAACATCTGCATGAGACCGAGAACTCGCTCAAGCATGTAATGGATTTCCTGAAGCCAGGAGGGTATCTCTATGTGGTATTTCCACCGTACTATTCTCCCTTCGGCGCTCACCAACATTTGCTTAAGACCATTTGGGGAAAGATCCCTTATCTACAATTTTTGCCTGACCTGCTCTTCAAGCCTCTCACAAGTAAAGCAAAATATCCTGTCGATATCCCGGAAGTCGCAAGTCTGCGCGAGATTCGGTTGACGATTGGGAAATTCAGAAGTGCGGTGAAGAACGTGGGCCTGGAAATCGTCGAAGAGGAGCTCTATTTTTTGCGGCCTGTCTTCAAACTCAAATTTGGTATTCCGCCGGTCAAAGCGAACTTCCTCAAGATGATACCCGGCGTTCGAGAGCTCGTTGCGCTCGAAGCATCCTATCTATTGCGCAAGCCGCTTTAACTTCGCGGCGTCGTCTCGCATCGTCTCTGCTCGGTCATAGTCAATGCTGAATAGTTTTGTTTTGGACCGTCTGGTCAACGAGTCGTTGACAACATTCAGAAAGCGATCAGATTCTCCGAGTGAAATGAACGGGCTGTAACGAGGATCAACCAGTGCAAGATACTGCGGTCTTGTTACACGAAGGGCCTCGACGAGACCTTGCCATTCCCCAGACTTGCGGCGCAGTTGCAGCATCACCCCGGGTAGCCGCCCTTCGACATCGACGATGGTTCTCTCGCTTAAATATCCCATAGCCCCAATTGCATCCGTTGCGATCGTTGATCCCGGTGAAGTGATCTCGGCGGACAGACCCGCGAGTGCGAGGGACCCTTCACGATTCGCCTTTACGTGCTGTGCATAGTCGCGCGCGAACGGGATTAAAAGCGCGAGATTCCAGGCCAATGCGATTATCAATACTCCATGCAGGATTTTTTTTGTTTGTTTCGAGTAGGCCTCCGCGATATCCTCTGTCTCTGAAACAACCGAAAATGTCACCCCGTCGAATTCGGCAGGATCGTGCGCATATTTCCGCGTCCCTTTCCCCTTGGAACGTTCATGCCGAAGAGCAATAAGATAGGCTGCTCCAACAAGCGCGATGAATAGACCTGTCCACAGATAGGGATTTGATCGAGTAGTAGCTAAGAATGCAATGCACAGAATGCCAGTGGCCGCCAGGAGGGTGGTGCAGAGCGTGAGGATCATGAAGTTCGTCGGGCCGCGCAGAACGTAGCGTTCGCAAATAATGCGCAATGAAGCAATGCCAGTCAATAGGTAGATCGGTGTAAGGAAAAGTGTGTTGAGCGCATAGCTATCAGGCAGATGTTCGATGCCGAGGAAGAGCGCGTGAAAATAAGGGAAGAAGATCAACACCAAAATGCCGAGCGTGAAGAGTTGCTCCATATGACTATGAGCCGACCTTCGGATGAGGAGAATCCCAGCCCACGGAATCGTGATAATGAACAAAGGATGGTCGGCAGAAAAGAGCGCGAGAAAATGTGGAAGCGCGATCCAGGACTGGAGCAGACGTTTCGTGAGTTCAGCGACATCGCCTCGAGCCACAACCATGGGCAACGAATGTTCCCCCAGTGCGGCGTTGAGCGCGGGAGGGAAAAACGAGTCGGCAAGAGCCTGATTCGTCAAAACGATCGGAAGCAGGATCACAAAAAAACCGAGCACCGTGGCTCGAGCATCTCGCCAGAATTCCTCATATGCGATCGAGCTATTTGCGCGCTTCCGCTCGCTTAAGTGCTCAACGAACCAGTGTACAAGCGTAATCAGAAACAACAGCGCGACCTCAGGTCGGGCTAGGGCACCGATCGCAAAGAGCATCCCGGTTACATATCGTTTACTTCCGCGTTGATCCGACCCATGATAGGACTGCAGAAGGTGCGACCACAATGCTGCTAAAGTTAGGGCGGCAGCAAGCGTGGATTCCACACCCGAAAGTTCTGACCATGCTAGTCGCGCCGAAGTCAACACGACGAAGCCACCAAGGATCGCTGAGGCTTGATCGTATTCCAGGGATCGAAGAATTCGATAGCTGTAGTATCCCGTAAGGAAAAGAAAGATCGAACCAAGCAATTTTGCAGCTAGGATCGGATCGCGAAATAACGCGCCGCCGAAGGCCAGAAAGACCGTCCAGAATGGCCCCGCCGGACCAGGCACTCGATCGCCGGGATTAAACTCGAATGCAATGTGATGAAAGAAATTTCGGGCATAGACTAGATGGACCCAAGCTTCATCGACCGGAAATCCGAGCTTTCCTGCAACGATTAGCTCATGCAGTAGAAAGAGCAATGCAATCCCACCAGCACCGAGGACGAAGTAGGTCGTTGGAGCGATGCGCTTCCACCACGGATCGCTGTCAGGATACTGAGCTGAACCGAGCGTGACCAGTGCCCCCTCACTTGCCAGGGAGAGGCGTTCCACCGCCGCAGCCTGCGTGGAAGTGATCGGCGTGAAAGCCCTCCCAAACCGACGAGCAAGCGTACTTGTCTCGTTCTCACCATCCTCCTCAATCCCAATAGATTCTATAGAGCGTTGCCTCACAGCACCATCAACGTGTCGATCAAATGCGACGTTCAGCATGCAACATACGCACTGCAACCGCGCGAGGGCATAAATTTCTGCCCCACCCGAGCCGCACTTATTCGGGTGCTTGTTTGTAACTTTGCCTTGAATCCTGACCTTTAACCATAGAACTGCTCTCTACTCTCTGCGTGACCGATTTTTTTCGCTCTCGTTTTCTACTTCAACTACTACCGCGAGGATGTGCACTCGTCGCGGCGGGGATTTTCGCTTTTAGTTTTTTGCTGACGGATCTGCAGGCACAGGGCATCGACCCGTACCGCAGAATGACCAACCCTCGCGCAATCGCATTACTGACCGGCCCGGATTGTCAGCCGCTCCGACACAGTTCCGGCTACGGATCGAATGGCGTCATAGATAGCGGGGATCACCATGTGGTACTGGCGTGTGATTCGGGCTCTGGAATAATCACCCATTTCTGGCTGACGGCGGCTGTCACAGATTCCTTGACCGATTTTAGAATCTATGTGGATGATGTGTTAATCGTCTCAAGTCGGTTCTACGAGTTCTTTGGATTGCACACAGGCATGCTTCGCCCTCCGCTCGACTCGACGTTCCCCGGAGGCAACGTCTGCGACATTCAAATTCCATATCGCAGGAATTTTAAGATCACGCTAAAATCGCCGTCAGACAATTTTTATTATGCGATAACATGGCGTCCTGTCTCCGATTCTTCACAAATCGTCGCCTTCAAGCTCTTCCCACAAGCGGCGGAAGCAAATCAGCAGCAGCTTGCCGAACAACGATTCGTCTCGACAAACTCACTCTGGTCGAACGACACCGCGACCCAAACGGACCTCTCAGGCGGCATCCTTGCGCATGACACTTCGACACTGTTCGATCTAGCCGGACCGGCGCTGATCCAAGAAATTCATTTACATCCGGGCACGTATGACAGGAATGTCCTGGATTCTCTAATATTCCAGATCACATGGGACGAACATCCAACCCCATCTGTAGAAGTACCGGTGAATGATTTTTTTGGTGCAGGGACTGGTGCCTGGACAAACGAGTCGTACTGGCTTCGCGTCCTGGGCGGCGATGGATACAAATCATTTTTCCCGATGCCGTTTGCTAATCACGCACGCATCCGATTGATCAACAGAGGTTCAAGTACGATCCCATTCACAGGCTCGATTCGATACAGCCTTGAACCGGTGGATCGTCAGAGCCAGGGATATTTTTGCGCACGATTTTCCGAATCGAACCCAACACGCTACGCAATCTTTCATCCTGTGTTGCATCAATTGGGCAGAGGTCGCTATGTCGGTATGAACTGGTCCATTCCGAACAACCCATCACCCGTTGCATTGGAGGGAGATCCGTTTATTAATATTGATTCCTCACCTAGAAATCTGATTCACTACACTGGCGGCGAAGATTATTTGAATGGCGGCTGGTGGTTCTTTGGTGCGACGTTCACTGCGCCTTTTTCAGGATTTACTCATATCTTCGATTCATTCTACCGGTTCCATGTGATGGACGCCATCGACTTTAACAGTTCGATCGATTATCTGCTTCAGCATGGAGTGAACAATGATGTGCACGATGATTATCGAACCGTAGCATATTACTATCTGCACTGGACGCCATTCTGGACGGACCGGGATACGATAAGTTCAGGCCAGTCGTGGTCGATCAAGGGAGTCGGATACTCGGCCAAGAGCCCGGTCAGCATCGTTCTCGGATCGAAGAACCTTTGGTCGGTAAGCGCTGATGCTTCGGGCAAATTTGCACTCGCCATCACCGTTCCTTCAGATCTTGCCCCCGGAAGTTACGCGTTGCGGGTAAACGGCGAGACAAAGCCAGAACAAATCGTCGTGCTCGCACGACCTTCTCTTCGCATGATTGCGGACTCGACTCCTGTCACAGTGCGCTATGGTGATACCATCGCACTCTGTGGAACCGGTTACCAGATCGGCGAAACGATCTCACTCTTTCTTGACAGTATCCCCGTCAAATCAGATGGCGTCATCCGCGTCGGCTCCGACTATGGGTTTCACGCAACACTTCATGTCCCATATCTACCTGACTGGAAGTATCACATCGTCGCTGTGGGAAGCATCTCTGGCGCCGTGATGCTGGATCAAACCATCACTCTGACCAGAAAGCTGAATTACGAATTTGAGGACCTGATCCCGATCTCTGGGCACTCCCAGGGCGATATGATCTACTACAACGTGAGCTTTTACTGGAATGCGCACTGGAGTCAGCAAACGTATGCGCTCTTTAAGCCGAGCGCTGCGAATGGTTATGCGCTCTTCAAGTTCTATGTGCCCCATGATGACAGTTTTGCCATCTCCTTCATGGCAACCATTGGTCCCAAGTATGGAAAATATTCCATATCCCTGGATGGAAGACAGATTGCGTATCTGGATGGGTATCAAGCAAACAAATATTTCGATGCGAACCCATCCGATACCCTACGAGGGGGCGTCTGGTTTTTGGTCAGAGATACACATTACATTCAATGGTCCTGTCTTGGCAAGGCTGACAGCGCAAAAGAGCAATGGCTTGGAGCTGATAATTTTATCCTGAACCCAACCACCCATCTGCCTCCCGCTCCTGGTACCTTCACTGGTCCGCAACGCTACATTGAATCACTGGCCAGCGGTCCCAGTCAATTCATCATCTTTCCCGACCCATGCGCAACGAGTGAGCTCTCGCTTCGACTTAGCATCGGACAATCAGATAGCCAGTATGCTCGGGCATCCGTGAACGTGGATATCTTCGATGTGCTCGGCCGCAATGTAAGGTCGCTCGCATTGCCTTCGCTTATGGCTGCAGAATCAACCATAAAAATCGGAGTGGAGAACCTCCTGCCTGGGACCTATTTCTGTAAAGTGCATTTGACGCAGAATGCGAATCTGCTCGAGCGTATCATTCCATTCCTAAAGGTCCGCTAACGATCGCAATGCACCGATCGGACGTCGCAGCTTCGTGCCTTGGCGACGATGCCCTACCTATTTTTGCAAACAATGGCCGATCAACAACCCAAGTACGTTCTTTTCGTCACCTATTACTTTCCACCTGCCGGAGGCCCGGGAGTGCAACGGATACTCAAGTACATCAAGTACCTTGGCGAATATGGTTGGACGCCCATCATGCTTGTTCCACAGGACCCGCAGTATCAGGCCCGGGATGAATCGCTCGTCAAGGAGTTGCCCAGCGACCTGATCATCTATCGCGCTCCGATCTTCGAGCCCTACGATCATTATCGCAGATTTACCGGTAAAGCAAAAGGGGTTTCTCTCGATGTAAATGTGATCAAGGAAGAAGGAGCGAAACGCTCGATGTCCGAATCGATCGCCGAATTCATTCGAGGTACATTCTTCATACCAGACGCTCGTATTGGTTGGTACAGATCAGCAGTCGCCGAAGGAAAAAAAATATTGGCGAAGTATCCGATCAAAGCGATCTACTCGTCTTCACCTCCTTACACACCGGCTCTGATCGCTCGTTCGCTTGCCGGGCATTCTGGTTTACCGTGGATCGCAGGTTTTCGAGATCCATGGACCGGTTTCCACAACACACCGAATCGGTGGTGGCTGCCGAGAAAGATCGACAAACGACTTGAGCATTCGGTTTTTCAACGTTCGAAGATTGTTGAAGTCGCCTGGAAAGGGATTGCGGAAGATGCATTGCAGAAATACCCCGATCTCCAGCAGGAGAAGTTCGTCCACATTCCGAATGGATTCGACAACGCGGATTTCCCAGAGCGAGATATTCGCGTTCGTGCAATCCCTCCGAAGAACGAAAAATTTACCATCACCTATTCTGGTTCGTTGTATGGACCAAGAAATCCTCTCAGTTTCTTGAAGGCGGTCGAGCTCCTCATCGCTTCAAATCGAATTGATCCTGCAAAGCTAACCCTTCGCTTTGTTGGCAGATTTGGCGCCGAGATACACGAAATGCTTTCACGGAAAATGATAGCACCACTCGTCGAGAAAATGGATTACGTACCCCACGCTGAGGCTGTGGAGCTTCTCCAGAAGAGCGACGCACTTTTGTTGATCGTTGACGACGTCCCAACCATCGCCTCGATCGTCCCGGGAAAAGTCTATGAATATCTTGGCGCAATGCGTCCTTTGATCGCAATCGCTCCAGTCCAGAGTGCGATTGCGGAATTACTCGCAGAGACACATGCCGGAAGAGCCGTGGATCAATCCGATATTCCAGGACAGGCTGATCTCATCTCTGAGCTCTATGAGGATTGGTCAGCAAGAAACACGGGGCGTGGATCTCAAGCGAATTTTGAGATGAAACCTGAGCAGATCGAACGCTATGATCGGCGAATCGAGACCGGGACGCTTGCTGGCCTTCTCGATCGAATCACGAGCGGTCCCCAGATTCGATGACGTGGTCAGAAGCGATCTTATATGCTGAGCAGCAGTTGGACGAAGGTGCCATCCATGAGGCTCGACTGACTGCTGAACTTCTCGCTGCTCATGTGTTGAAAGTATGGAATCGAAGCGAGGTCCGCACTTTACTCATTAGAGTAATTACTGATGAAGAACTGGCGTCGTTCAAAACGCTAGTGGATCGTCGTCTAGCTGGCGAACCTCTACAGTACATCATCGGCGAGGCAGAATTCTTCGGTCTTCGAATATTCACGACACCGGCTGCACTCATCCCGAGACCCGAGACTGAACTGCTCGTCGAAGAAGTACTGCGTGAGCTCCGTCTGCGAGGCTATGTAGCACCAAGAATTCTCGATATTGGCACTGGCTCAGGTGCGATCGCGCTGGCGATCGCTGCCAATCTTCACGATGCACAAATACTGGGGGTGGATGCGAGTGTGGATGCCGTTCGGCTGGCCGAGCAGAACAGAGTTCTTCTTAAGCTCGCAAACGTTCAATTTGAAGTCTGTGATATATTTTCAGACTCCAATGCGCTCGGTATATTCGATGTCGTTCTGAGCAATCCGCCTTACATACCTGTAAGTGAGATCGCAGATCTTGATCGCGAACTCCGAGACCGTGAGCCGCGCATGGCGCTGACAGATGAATCTGATGGACTCTCTTTTTATCGCAGGATCGCTGAGATTGTTGATGAGATCATGCATCCTGCTGGTATCCTGGCACTGGAAATGGGTTTTGGTGCCAGCAATGCGGTTAGGGAGATTATGCAGTCACACAACATTAACTGTTTGCGCGTCGTCGATGATCTCGGAGGAATCCCCCGCGTATTTATCGGCGAACGAACTCCTCAAGTCAAGGTGTAACAAAGTGGATTAATGCGTATTCTTCTTCAGAGAGTATCCCGCGCTTTGGTGCGAGTTGAAGACGAGGTCATCGGTGAAATTGGCCGCGGACTATTGCTCTTCGTCGGTTTTCGCATAGGAGATGACGAAACAACCGTTAAGTATTTGGCCGAAAAAGTCTCGAATCTAAGAATTTTCGAGGACAATTCCGGAAAGATGAACTCCTCGTTGATTGACAAAGGTCTTGCTTGTCTGGTAGTGAGTCAATTCACTCTTTATGGCGATACCAGCAAGGGAAACCGACCGAGTTTTACTTTGGCTGAGCGACCCGAATTGGCGGAGGGGCTGTATCGCAAGTTCATCGATGGATTGAGGGCTCGAATCGGCTCTGAGAGGGTTGCAGAGGGAAGATTCCGAGCAATGATGGAGGTTGAGTTGGTCAACGATGGGCCTGTAACTTTGCTACTTGAGAAGTGTCATACTAGACCTCTTCGCTACACTAGGACGCCGTCAGAGTCACATACAAAAGACGCAAAGAATTTGGTACTTGAATATGCTCCTCGAGCACGCGGCTGTTGTATATTTAGGCGATTATAATGCCTCCAATCGCCCAGAGATTGGGTATTCGAAGGGGATTTCGCTTTTACTTTCAAACACGTTCATGAAAACACGCACTATCGAGCGGCGTAACATTCTTCGCAGCAGCCCAGCGAGTATCTGTGCAGTTGCAGTTTTGCTCTTCACATTATTAATTCTACCTACGATCTCCATTGCCCAGGGACCTTGCGGTGGTCATGGCAAAAAGGTCAATGTAACGAATACGGGCAATGAGTTTCTACTGGTCTTTGATCAGAATGAGCTTCCAGATTACATTGATGGAAACTACCAGGATATTTTCATTGCGACGCTCGATCAGGGAGCGAATGTAACGGTCACGTGCAAACACTATCCCAGCTTTACGCGGACGTTCAACATGACCGCAAGGAGTTCGATGTCGTTCCGGATTTCGGACGTGATTGATCCGCTGATGAACTCCGATGAAGTTGTCGATAACACGGTCATACATGTCGTATCGGATAGCTCCATTGTTTGTTACGGCATGAATCACAAGTTGTATACAACTGATGCCTTCCTTGCATTGCCGAAAAATACTGCAAGCACCGATTATCGCGTGATGAGCTACTATAACTCAGCGCTTAATACGACGGGGAATGAACGTGAGTCGGAGTTTTCCGTTGCCGCGTTTGCCGACAACACACATGTCACAATTACACCCAGCGCTCAGACACTCGGCGGCAAAGCAGCAGGAACACCACTTTCATTTACGCTTAACTCCGGTGAAGGCGTGCAGATTCAGGCAAATCCCCCAACTGTTTTGCTTGACCTGACTGGTTCACATGTTACAAGCGATCAACCAGTTGTGGTCTATGGTGCTCATGTTCGTGCAGAGGTGCCTGTTGGTTATCAGCAAGAGATGAATACGACAAGCCGAAACGCCCTTACAGAAGCAATTCCTCCGATCAGTGCATGGGGAGATGCATTCGTTTGTACAAACTTTGGACCGCGCACAAGTGGTGATCTGATGAGGATCCAGGCGCTCAACGATGGCACAATTGTAAAATTGAATGGTACACCTCGCATCACGTTGAATCATGACCAATGGTATGATTCGCTGATCCTGGGACCGATCGCGGTCGAAACATCGGGTCCCGCACTTGCTGGAATGCTAGCTCACACATCGACCACACTTCAGGGCACAGGCGACCCGTTCCTTGCGGTTGAACCGCCGATCAATCAATCATACAACGACTTTACGTTCTTTACGAGCAACGATCCCTTCTTCACGATTAATGGTGTTGTTATCGTGACCGAACAATCCGGCGTAGGCAAGATCGTGATGGATGGCACCACAATTCCTGCCGCGAGTTTCTCGCCGGTTGCCACACAGCTTGGCGGATTGAATTGGTCTGTTGCTACCGTGAGCGCCGCACAAGGTGCCCACCACATTACGAGTCCGAATGATGAAGCGCACGGGTTTACAATTCTTGCCTATGGCTTCGGACGCGTCGATGGATACGGGTACACAGCCGGATCTCTTTTGAAACCGCTTCGTGGTGTGTTCTTGAAACCAGGCGACAATCCTGGTATCGTACAATCGACTGCGAAACAGAATGTTGTCAATATCCGCAACATTCTTGCAAATCGCGTCTATCTGGATAGCACACAGGTCATCCTCGATGGGGATGCTGCAAAGCTGTATAACGCCAGAGTGCGTGAGAATCTCGCGATGGATGTCAGTCACATGGAAATGGGCGAAGATCTTTCGGTTCATATCGACGTGACGCCACCGCTTGAAATGCCGGTCATGGCAACGGTGAAGTGCTTCACGCATACCGCTCTCTGGTTCGATCTGGAGGCTGGGGTGACGCGCATCAAACTGATGCCGGCATCGAGTGCATCCGTTGCGTCAGCAACGCAGCCACTCTCAAAGTTTTCAACAGCTTACCCGAACCCTTTCCGCAGCGGAACGACGATCTCCTTCTCAATGCCGCAGCGCGCGGATGTGAGCCTGAAGGTTTATGACGACCTGGGCAGGTTGGTTTCGACATTGCTCGATCAGGAGGTTGCTGCCGGACCGTACGATATTCACTTCGAGAAAGCTGAGCTACCCGTTGGCCATTACATCTATGAGCTAAAATCGAATGCGTTGAATATTAACGAGCGCCAGTCAATCGTGCTCGCAAAGTAATGTGATTGTCGAGGGAGAATGTCTCTCCCTCGGCGGTTTTCGAACAGTGGCAGGAAGAAAAACAGGTCCGGTATTCGTCTTCGGCATCATTTATCGCATAGTAGGAGTTTGTATGTAAGTGTCTTCAACATCGAGCAACTTGCTCGTATCGATATGATTCTTTTCGGAGGATGATCTCTTGAGTTGGATTCTGCGCTTTTTAGGGGTGTGGATTGCAGTCACTGCCGTATCAACAGGGAGCGTGTTTGCTCAGGCCCCGCTCTCTGAGTCGCGAACACACCGTCATGCACCAGATGTCGCCCAGCAGCCAGGAATGTCCGTTGATCGGGTTCCCAACAAAGATTGGCTTGGTGCCAACAAAGGTCCCACAATTCAGAGTGCGCCGGCGCCTGTTTATAAAACAGTTGGAAGAGATTTTTATCTTGTCTTCCTTTCGGCGGTAGGCTCCGATGGACCAGGCACTGACTCAAGTTTCCGTAAGATTTTTATCTCCTCGCGTTCAGTGACTCCCGTTACTGTCAGTCTCATGAGAGGAATCTGGTCGCTCTCAACGTACACTGACCCAAATCGACTCACAGAGATCAATATCCCGAACTTCGCCACACTCAACGGCGGAGAATATGATATCGCCTACAATCTTGTTATTCACGTGCAGGCCGAAGATCTCGTGGCCGTCTATGCGATGTCGCACAATTGGCTCAGTTCGGATGGTTATCTCGCGCTTCCAGTCGAGAGTCTGGGACAGCACTATGTTATCGCCAGCTTGCGGAACGCATTAAATTATTATGGTGGCTATTCACCCGGAGACGTCACACCTCGAAGCGAATTTGCAATTGCGGCAACGGTCGATAACACCAACGTGAATTTCACACTAACTGCCGACTCGTACGGCGGAAGGTTTAAACGCGGTGTTCCGTATCAAGTGACACTCAGACGCGGCCAGGTGTTGCCTATCCTTGCTCGGGATGAAGGCTTCATCGGGCTGTTGAAGACATTGCAGACCATCCTCGTATACGACACAACTACCAATTCGCTTCGTTCGGTAGTTGATACCGTTGCTGTGCTCGGATACACAGGTGCTGCACCCGGAAATGATTGCGACCTTTCGGGATCGATCGTTACTGCGGATCAACCCATCGCCGTCTTCAGCGGTCATGAGCGTGCAGGTGCTCCCGATTCGCTCGAATTTGATGTCCCTCGCTTTCTGACGGGCCGTATGAGTCGCGATCATGTGTGCGAGCAACTTCCACCAATGGAATTGTGGGGGCAGCATTTCACTGTCGTCTCATCTGGACAAGACCACACGCGGTTGCGGCCACCGGGAGGCGATATGGTGCGCGTCTTCGCAGGTGTGGATTCAACTGTTGTGACCGTGAATGGCGCAATCGCGACGACACTCCAGGTGGGCACTTGGTATCAATTCCAGGCAGGACTCATGAGCTCCGTCGAAACCTCCAAACCGGCAATGGTCGTCAAATATGAGTTGACCGCCGGTGCTGATGCATCACTTCCAGGCGATCCTGATATGACCGTCGTGCAGCCGACGGAAAACATGTCGACCTATTATACGATCCCAAATATTCTCGATGCTGCCGCTTTTAACGAGCATCATCTTACACTCATCGTTGATACTTCGGTTGTTACGCAGACAAGTTGGAACGGCAAATACCTTCCAAAAAATATTCCGCTCCACCAGATCCCGGGTTCACCTTATGCGTGGACGATCTTCGATGTCACGACAGGACAACAGCACGTCGAGTCACCAAGACCCTGTTATGCCGAGACCTTCGGCTTTGGAACATTCGATTCATATACCTTTGCTGGTGGAGGTAATTTCAAATACACCGATAGTCTGTATGCTGTTGATTTGAATTTCGATACAATTCTGAATCACTCTGCGAAGGATAGTGTGACTGCTGTGTACTCCGCATACATGGTCAACGATCTCGTCGACACGATCACTGTCTATCGCTTCTCATGGGAACGCTGGGATAGTAGTGCATTCGACATGCTCGATAACAATTTCAGCCCGTTCCAGCTTGCTCCCGGGGCATCGCTGCCCGTTCATTTCCGCTTTCACCCAAATCAAGAGGGACCCGATAGCGCGCTTGTACGGGTCTGGTCATCGTCCACAAAAAACGTGTTCATCAAGCTTCTTGGGAATGGAGTTGATCCGAATGACACGGTCTTTCCGCCGGTCCTTGATTTTGGCCGAGTTCGACTTACAGTCAAACGAGATAGTTTCTTTACGATCCGAAGCACAGGTGGAGTCAACGCTGCGGTCACGATCAATCCGCAAGATTATTCTGCTGCACAGCCGCTCGGATTTACGATCGACCCAATCTTGATAAGCGCGCCGTACCCTCCGGGTGCCGTAAAAGCGATCAACGTTTCATTTGTACCAAATGCAGAGGGCTTCGTCCAATATCGGGCGAACGTTACGAGCAATGCTGTTCCTCCGAACGACAAACAATCAGTGTTGATCAAGGGCAGAGGGGTGTTTCCTCGCCTCGCGAAGGCCAATCACGATTTCGGCAAAGTGAGAGTCGCTAAGACCTCACCGATTGGTACGATCGCAGTACCGAACGTTGGCACTGACACAACTGACCTTTTCTCGATCTCGATCGTCTCTGGCAATGCAGCAGCCTTCAAGCTATTGGATGTGATCCCAGTTGCGAATCCGGTTTTCCTCGACACTGCTGGTGTGCTGCGCTCTCAGTGGAGTTATCATGCGACCTTTACGCCGACCAAACTCGGTCCGGATACTGCCATTGTAAAAATCGTTGGGGAACTACAGAATATCTTTGATACGCTCTATGGCGTTGGAGTTGAACCCTATGTGATCGCGACCCCGCCTGTCATCAACTTTGGTACGATCATGGCACCGCGGCTGCCAACACTCCTAACTGATGCTGATACAACGCGATTCAACTCGATCACCAACACGGGCTCGATGCAGGCGTTGATCGATTCGCTGCAGTTTACGGATACTACAGACTTCCACTTCGCGTTCAGGATATTGAACGATCCCAATCGTATCTTTTTGCACCTCGATACGCTGCCGGAGGTGACAAACTCAAACACGTTTGCCGGCACCGTACATTTCAGTGTACGAAACATTGGTGATTTTTACGACACCGTTGGTATCGTTAACGACTCGCGCAACCAGCCTGTCGAGTATGTGGTCGCCAAAGTGCGTGTCGACCATGCTGATTTTGGCCCTCGCGCGTATGAGTTGGGGACGATCACTGGATGCGATAGCATCAACAGCACGATCACCATTCGCAATCCGTACGGCATCCCGATCATTTTTGATAGTATTTCGCTTTCCGGCAACAGTGGTGGTTTCGAACTTGAGAAATTTATCTTTCCAATCCGAATTGCAGCGCGTGATAGTTTTCATGTGAATGTGAGTTATCAATTGCCATTGGATTCGCTCAACGGTGATCAGCGGATGGTCTTGACGCTCTTTGGAAAGAGTGGCGGTGATGCTCCCAGCCTCATCGACACATTTGTGTTCCATCTCGTCAGAAAGATCCAGATTCTCAACGCGTTTGCGATCAGGCCAAGCTTCACTCCCAGCGCAGGAGATGCAATGCCGTTCCGTTTGCCGATCTATTTGACGGGTGATTGGCTCCATCGTGCAGAACTCGACAGCTTTACCGTGTTCATTCAATTCCCGAATGACGTCTTTGAGCCTGTTGGGATCGATCGCACGAATTCGATCTCGCAACGACTTGCAAGCGAGCCCGACAACAGTGCACTTTCCTGGGATCCGGTTTCGCGCATCTACACAATCCGTCTTGTCGGGCAGCATCTTTCTAAAATTACGGATCAATCGAACACCCTGCTGCTCACGGTGCTCATGAAGGCATTCATTACGCCGGACACAACAAGCATTGTGCATACCTGGCTTGAGACGGCGATACGACCTTGCGGTTTCCGCTTCGTGAAAACGCCGGACACGCTCTATTATGCAAACGATTGTGGAGACCAGACGACTCGTAGATTCCTGCAAAAGCAGATACCCTTCTTCGAGGTTGCTGCACCTCATCCCAATCCTGCGGATGCTCGATCAAGCGATGGCATCGAGGTGCCGTTTACCGCTGGACGCGATATCCTGCTCTCCTGGAATTTGACGGACATCAAAGGCAATATGCTTGGATCTTCGTCTGGGGTACACTATGCTGCCGGAGCGCAATCCTTTCATATCGGCGCCGAGAAGCTTAAATCAAGCGGCGCAGCCTTTTTGCATCTCGAAGCAACGGATGTTTTGAGTGGGGCAAAAATTAGTGCCTCAACCAAGATAGACATCGTAAAGTAGTAACCTTTTCATGTACAGAGTGTCTAAGTAAGAGTGAACATCACTTGTAGGTTGTTCACGCTGTCGTTGCCGGACATTTTCAGTTTGTAACCTTTCATTTTCTTCGCGTTATCATAAAGGTGTGACGAGAAGAACGCAGCAACCGGAGTGATGTGCCACTCTCTCCACTACCCGCACATTACCACCTTATTATCGACATGAGATCGGCTTCACTTCGTGTTTCTGGTTTCGCAGGTAGTTTGTCTCCTCTCAATGGGCACGTGTTGCTCGTTCTCGCCACGTTGTGTGCGCTTCTCAGCATTCTTCATCCTGTCAATGTGAAGGCTCAAGCGCGTCGAAATAATCTTGGCAAAAATTTTTATGTTGCCTTTGGTGCAAACGAGGGTGGCAGCGAAATGGAGAATCTCATGGCGCTGTATATTACAAGCCATACTCCAGCACAAGGCCTTGTCACGGTTCCAGCAATCAATTTTTCTCAGACATTCACCGCAACACCTGGTGCGATCACCACGATCATCCTGCCGAGCGATCTGAGTTCGTCGAGCGTAGAAGTTACACAGTCGGAGGTGGTACTGCCCGGAATGGCCGTCCACATCGTTGCAGATACTGATGTCGCAGTCTACGGCATGAATCATAAACTGTGGTCGAGTGATGCCTTCATGGCATTGCCTGTGAATGTGCTCGGCACGGAATATCGAACGATGAATTTTCCGACCTCTCTCGTTGGTGGTGGAGAAACTCCTGGTGAGAATTTAATCGTCGGCGTGCAGGACAGCACCCATGTTACGATCACTCCCGCAGCAACAACATTTGCAGGCAGAACGGCCCAACAGCCATTTACGATCGTCCTGAATACTGGAGAAGTCTATATGGTCCAGGGTGATCCATTCGATGGGACGAACGACCAGACCGGTACACACATCGAATCGGACCAACCGATCGCAGTCTTCAGCGGACATCGACGGACGCAAATCCCGGAGAACGGTGTCAATAGTAATGGCACACCAAGCCGAGATCATTTGATCGAGCAGGTTCCACCGGTCAGTGCATGGGGCGATTCTGCATTGGTCGTACCATATGCAACCTCGGTTAAGCCTGATCTTGTCCGCATCGTTTCAGCAGAGGACGGCAATAGCATCACAGTCAACGGGACTGTCGTTGCGACACTGAACGCAGGACAATTTTATCAGATTACCTCGCTACCGGGAGTGACATCGATCAGTGCAACAAATCCGATCCTTGTCGGACAATACATGCATACCAGTTGGGGATCACTCAACGATTTTAACAATCCTGCCTACGGCGATCCCGCACTGGCGCTGATCTTTCCTGTCGAGCAATTCGATACCGCTTATACGGTCGTAAGCGTGGTGAACCCTGCTGCATTTACGGGAAATTATGTCAATTTAGTCGTTGATAAGACGGGCGTCCCAAGTTTGATGCTGGATGGTGCTGTCATCGGCGCCGCGAACTTCAAACCGATTCCCGGAAGCACCTTCGTCTATGCGCAGGTATCACTGGAACAAGGCACGCACAATCTGCATTGCGCCAAACCGTTTGGCGCAACGGTATACGCGCTCGGACCCGTTGATAGTTATGCGTATACCGGTGGAACCCAAATCAAGACGATCACGCCACTGAAGACCGTCGATCAAGTGATCGATTTTGGAGACCGGCTTCTCAAGCCCGATCTCACGGGAGCATTCGATTCGATCGTGCCTTTAACAAATATCTCAAGCGATCCGGTCGATATTCTTGGATTCCCGCGTCACTTGCAGGACACGAGCAAATTTTACGTTACAACCCCGACTGCGACACAGACTGCTCCGTTCACAGTTAATTCTGGTCAATCGGCTTCGATGACGATCGAATTCAAGCCTCTCGAGCTTAATCGGCGCATGCATACGCAGATCATTGCGAAGACAGTCCACTTGCGTGCCTACGTTGTTGACGTGTATGGCCGCGGGGTGCTCGATCAGCCAAAGGCATTTGTCGATAACAGAGCTACGCGTTTGATCGACACGTTGGACTTTGGAGTCTTTGCTGCCTCGGATGCGGCGAAAGATTCAACGATCTACATCGGGAATACCGGATCAGCGAAGACCGAGATCAATGCACTCACGATCGGTGGTACTGACCAAACGTATTTTCAGGCGCTCGCTCGTGTGCTTCCGTTTGCAGTCGATACCGGGCGCGGGAGAACGGACAGCTTAAAAGTACGCTTTATCCCCGCGGCTCCCAATGGCTTAAAGGTTGCGAAGCTTCTCGTGACTTCCAGCAATGGAATGCAGACGGAAGTTGTCCTGATCGCCCGTATTGAAACGATCCTTCCCGCATCACTATCAACGCCAACGTTTGATACGATTCTTACCTGCAAGACAGAGGATCGAACGATCACGCTCACAAACCCGAATGACGTTGCAGTGAATGTCGATTCGATTGTCATGACGGGACCAAATGCAGCAGAGTTTATTTTGCAATCAGGCAGCGGTATCACGATTCCGCCAAATGGCTCGGTTGATATCGCTGTGCGGTTTGCGCCTGGCGGAGAAGGGTCGCGCACTGCATCCTGCACCATCTATTTCAGCATTCCGCAAGGCTCCTCGAAAACGATCTTGATGACGGGAACAGGTTCGCACGTTGGAATCCAGTTCACTGCGACTCAAAAGATTCATATTCTCGGCGGTGAAAACTTTGAGTTTCCGGTTTGGGCTTCGAATGATCTTGCACCGTATCACGCAAACGGATTCACTCTTCAACTGAATTACGATTCGACAAATATCCTATTCCAGGATGTCGATCAAAATAACACGCATTCCTATTTTGGCTACCCTATCCTTACCGGGATCCCTGGACACGAACTTATTACTTACACATGCCTGCAGGATAGCTTCATGTGGGGTGGTGGAGCACTCGATAGTATCCCTCTCATCAAACTCAAGTTTTCGAGCACATTGAACGGCGCTGATGCCATGTCGTTCACCTCCGTGGTACATATCGGCTTCGATGTGCAGCTATTGAATTCCGCTGTAGCGGGTGCGTGCCTTCAATCTCTAGCGACCGGTGCTACGGTAACGCTCGACTCAACCTGTTCGACGGTGCATCTTGTCAATAGCTGGGAGGTCCCATTGCAGGTTTTCATGGCCCAACCCAGCCCGAATCCATTCAATCCATCGACTGTGCTTTCGTATGATATTCCGGTCGAGTGTCAGGCCAGAATCGTCGTCAGCGATGTTCTCGGACGGCCAGTTGGTAACGTGCTTGACGAATGGAAGAAACCTGGGCGATACAGCGTGCGTTTTAATGCGGGCAATCTCACCTCGGGCATTTATTCCGCCTCGTTATATGCTAACGGCATTGTCGTGACAAGGAGGATGGTGCTCGCTCGCTGATCTGTGGTGAATCTGGATTCTTACGTTCGTCGACCAGCACTTTTTGTCCTCCTCTGTTTCGGCGCAGGGATACTTATTGAGCGCTGTGGATTCAATGTATTCTCTCTGAAAAATTCGAGCACGGTTGCTGACATGCAGTGGGGGATCCTCTTTGCATTAGCGGTCGCTCTTGTTGGTATGCAAGCGCTGCTCCTTCTCCGGCAGTTTCGCGCAACACGCTTGCCGCTGCTTGCTCTCTTTATCGCAGCAACATCATTCGCGACCGCTGCAACGCTCGACATGGAACTTACGCGTTCTCCAAGTGCTAAACTCTCTCGTCTCAAGCCGCAGAATGTTTCTCTGTTTGGACGAATCGCTTCAGATTCGATCCTCGAGCGTGCGCCGACACTTGTCCGATGCGATTCGTTACGATACGAGAAGACGATGCTATCCTCGAATGAATTGGTAGCCGTGGAATTCCCTTTTCGTACGCCGCAGGATTCTCTTGCAATGTCGCAGGGCGAATTGGTTGAGATCACAGGTACACTTGAACCATTGACCGATCCTCGGAATCCATACGAATATGCTGCTGATGCCCATTTATTTGCTCGGTATGGTGTGTGTGCCCGATTTTTCATCAGGAACAGAGTTGACATTGTCGATCGCGGATTGTCCGAGGAAGACCTTGCCAGGAAATTCGATCGCCTTTGCGCAGCATGCAGACGATATGCTGCCGCGACACTGGCGCGAGCGATCTCAGACAGCCTGTCGCGCAGCTTCGTGGAAGCTGTTGTACTCGGCGAGCGATCAGATCTTCCAACACCGACGCGATCGGATTTTACTGATGCAGGTGTTTCGCACATTCTTGCGGTCAGCGGCTTCAACGTTGCTATTATCGCGGTCCTGATTGCACAGTTACTCCGCTTTCTTGGACTTCGTAAGCGAACGCTGAAAATGATCCTGACGATGCTGGCGGTCTTCAGTTACGCAGCAATAGTCGGCTTTGAACCTTCTGTCGTTCGTGCACTCATCATGATCGAGATCTAT
>JABDDM010000042.1 GCA_013287605.1 Ignavibacteria bacterium
TGCCTTCGACGCGTGTAGGCCAGTTCGCATTTCCATATACGACTTGTGCTCGCGTATCCACCGAAGGTGCGATGGCAGTCAGAAATGGTGATTGCCGTAATGCCTCGGCATCTTTTTCCGTCAGACGAATACTTCCGCCCGAACCTGAGGATAATCCCGCAGACATTGTGGGTCCCGGATCGATCTGCAGCATGTTGGTCCCCATCGAATTAATGCGGCTAGCAACATCCTGTTGTGCGCCCTGACCGATTGCGGTCATTGTTACGACGGCAGCAACGCCGATCACAATTCCGAGCATCGTCAATAGCGCCCGCATCTTGTTTGCGACGAGCGACTGGAACGCCATGATGATACTGCTCGAGATCTGGGAAAGCATGGTTACACTAGTAAAGAATTGCGAATGTCAACCCTAACGATTGTGGATTGGACTCAGCCTTTCAACATTCAAACTAATTTTAAAGAACCAACGAAGAAGGGCTTCGCGAATCGCGAAACCCTTCGAAGACTTGCGATCTAGGCGTTAATCCTTTTTGTCGCCATGTTTCTCCTTGTCACCATGCTTGGCTTTCCATGCGTCCAGTTTCTTCTGCTGATCTGGAGTTAGCACGGCATGCATTTGCGTCATCATAGACTCCCGATCCGCCTTGAACTGGGCTTTCGCGGTAGCCTTGTTTGCATTGGTCGCATTCTTGACCGCCTGCTTGTCAGCCATGAGCTTCGCCTTGTTCTGATCAAAGACTGCGCGCATTTGTGTTGCTTGCTGATCGGTGAGTCCGAGGTTCTTTTTCATGTGCTCGATCCTCTTTTCCATACGCTTCGCCGGATCTCCCGAGTGGCCGTACGAAACCGCACCGAAAGCAACCGCAGAGCCGAGCACGATCGCCGTCGCCAGAGCGATCATTTTGTTCGAACGCTTGGCTTTGATGTTTGCGAATATATTCTTGAGTGTCATTATATGTGTTTCCTAAATAAGCACGATCTTCTATCTGACTGATTGTGGCGAAAGAGCTTTTCTCCACACTACTACGCCCTATGGTTGAGAATTGATTCGTGGATTGCCAGTCTATTGGCTGAATTGTTATTCACGTTGGGTGGAGAGAGGCAAAAGCACACGCGGTCGAGGGGAACCGCGATCCTCGGTACGCGAAGGTGGTCAATCAACTCTTGATCCCATACCCCACACCACGCTCGCTAAGAATAAGCCGATCTTTCTCTTCATGGTTTGCATCGATCTTTTCTCGGAGGCGCTTGACGTAGACATCGATCACGTTCGAGCCCATTGTGAAGGAATAGCCCCAAACGTGCTGGGTAATGATCGAGCGCGAGATGACGCGGCCTTTGTTGCGCATCAAATATTCGAGGAGTTCGTATTCTTTGACCGTTAGCGGGATCTGCTGTTCTTCTTCGGTGCCGGGCTTGCGACGGCGGGCGGTATGACTTACGGTGTCGAGCACAAGATCATGCGAAACGAGCTGTGTCTTTTTTTCAATATCGCTTCTGCGCAAGAGCGAGCGCACGCGTGCTGAGAGCTCTTCGAAAAGGAAGGGTTTGGTCAGGTAGTCATCTGCGCCTGCATCAAGTCCTTCGACCTTCTGGCTGATCTCTGTTGCGGCTGTTAGGCAGAGGATTGGCATCGTGCGCTGCGCAGCTCGAATCCCCTGGATCACTTCGATCCCCGATTTTTTTGGCATCATGATATCCGTGATGACGAGGTCATAGGCTTCGGTAAGTGCGCGGTCGAGGCCTTCTTCGCCATCATAGGCGACATCGACCGTGTATTTCTCCTCGCGAAGTCCCTGCTCGAGGAAGCGAGCTACCTTTTTCTCATCCTCAATTACCAGAATACGCATATCTGAAGCTATCCGTTAGGGTGTTGCTGACGACACGAATTTACAACAGAATCCATGGCGGGGACCAATCACCGCACCGTCACACTGCATACAACGTTCGCGGGGACCGCGACCCTACACATTCGGAACGCCGTCAGCTCTTGGGCAAAATATACTTCTCGACGTACATCCTCACACTGACTCGGATGGAAGGATCGACGGTCAGCATGATATCTTCATCGAAGCGTGAACCGATCTCATAGAGCGTACATGCATTCAGAAGATTATCAGAGGTCACCGCCTCGATCTTTTCAATGTCAGCAAGCGGGGGATGTTTGCCCCTTAAATGTTCGTACGATTCGAGAAGCGCACCAAAACATTCGACCTCATGCAGCACCGACCAGCTCAATGAACTCGAGCCGGTAAGCGAATCACGATGTGCGGGTTCACCCAACCAGATCGCTTTACCGATGGCATAAGCCCTCCAGGGTTCGAGCATTGTGTCCGACGGACATTCGATGAGAACTCTGTTCGGTTCTTTGTACGCAAAACCTTTTGGCGCAAAGAGTGAATCGTGCACGGTGACACCAAGGTTCGGCATTTCGCGCAGTTGTTGCAGTGCCTTTGCGTAGCGCGGACGAAGTGTCAGCACATCGATCATTGCCTGGCGCGCTTCTTCATATCGCTTTGCTTTGTAGAGTGCATCTGCTTTGTAATAGTAGGGCAGGAAATCGATCTTGCTCATTTCGATCGCCTTGTCGTAATAGGCGATGGCGGAATCTGTTTTTCCCTCAAGCATGAAGCAATAGCCAAGGTTCGCAACTGCGATATAGCAGTCGGGAGACGCTTTGAGGACCTTCTGATAGTCGGCTCGTGCGGCGCTAATATTGTTAGCGCTGAAATCCTGCGCTGCCTGCGCATCAACTTCTGGCGACAATCCTTCCCAAACCCAGTTGCTGATCGTCGGTACTCCATTTTCTACCGAAACTCTAGGGGCAGCCGTGTAACGTCGCTGCCGTTGGGTCAGCACGTTCATCGCCAGGTCCAGAACAGAATCGGTCGGCACCGGGGTTATGGCATAGGATACTTTCGAATGATGCATCAGATCGAGCATCTGCTCGAAGCTAAGCATACCGGATTGTGACCGCGAAATGTTGGCTGTGAGAACTAGCACGAGAAAGATCGGGATGAACAGGGACTTTTTCATGGTTGGGGCTCTGGAACAATACTCTGCAATATAGTCAAAAAATTGACATATTGGGCTTGCCTACAGCGAATTAAGCGTATATTCCTTCATGAGGCAATTGGCACCAACCCGGAAAATGAGAACAAAGAAGACCCCGCACAAGCTAATCGAGATTTTAAGCTCATTCCCGCTGGAAATCGGGTTTATTCTTTTTCTGGTGTTTGGGGCAGTGAGTAGACATGCCATCCTTTCGGTGATTCTGGCTGTCAGCATCATTGCTGTATTTTACATGAAACAACGCGCGCGAAAGCGAAAGCTGGACAAGATCCTGGCTGCTTCGAGCATTTCATTTCCCTAACATACATCGGTCGCGGGAACCGCGACCCTACATTTATGATCGACGCAATTAAGAATTTCTACGGGTACAACACCTGGGCTAATAACCGCTTGATCGAAAAGCTCGGTGAACTGGATCCAGTCGCATACAAGGAGACTTACTGCAGCGGCAACGGGACGATCCGCGATACGCTGCATCATTTACTGAATACGCAATGGGGATGGACCTCATGGTACGACGGCTCCATGACGGTGCAGCAAGGCGCATCGGCTAAACTTCCGGATAGTGATGTCGCAACGCCCGAAGCAGCCAAAGCGCGGTTCCAGACCATCGACGAACAGACTTGGGCGTACCTGGACTCATTAACCGAAGAAGCAGTATTTGCAGATAAGCCAGTCGTAATGCCGAACCGCCCTACGATGTCAATGCCGCTCTGGAAGATGCTGATGCACACGGCAAATCACGCAACGCACACGAGAGGACAGATCATATCGGCTATACGAGGCACGGGCCTCGCGCCCGGCAGCTTTGACATGTTTCTGTATATTCTCAGTGACGGCAAAGCATAAGCTCGCGTAGTTCACGCCGCGTCGCTCGTGGTGAGTGGCACCGAACTCTCCCCTTCCACCCCATGTTTTTGCGGCGCCATTAAACCGTACAAGCGCCCATGCTCCAATTTCGCGATTCAATCCTCAAGCTAATCACAGAGACTTCTACCAATCTCCCGAGTGACGTTCGCCGCGTCCTGAAGGCCGCAATGCAGAAAGAGCGCGAGAAAAATGCTACGATCGCGCTGGCTACTATCGGCACAAACATCGACATGGCCTGCGATAACACATCGCCGATCTGCCAGGATACCGGCATGCCGACATTCAAGATCAAGTGTCCGGTCGGTGCGAACCAGATCGAAATGAAAAAGGATATTCTTTGGGCGATCGAAGAAGCGACGAAGCAGGGAAAGCTGCGGCCAAATTCCGTTGACTCCATTACCGGCAAAAACTCCGGCAACAATCTTGGACCAGGTGTGCCGGTCGTCTATTTCGATCAATGGGAGAAAGACCATATCGAAGCAAAGCTTGTACTCAAAGGCGGTGGATGCGAAAACAAGAACATACAATATTCGCTGCCAGCTACGCTCGAGCATGTCGGCAAAGCGGGACGCGATCTGGATGGCATTAAGAAGTGCATTCTTCACTCCATCTGGCAGGCGCAGGGTCAAGGCTGTTCCATCGGATTCATCGGAGTCGGAGTTGGCGGAGATAGGACCTCGGGTTACACACTCGCCAAAGAGCAGCTCTTTCGACGCGTTGACGATACAAACCCCGATGCCACGCTATCGAAGCTTGAGAAAGAATGTCTTGAAGAAGGAAACAAACTCGGCATTGGCACCATGGGCTTTGGCGGCGATATCACCTGCCTTGGCGTGAAGGTCGGCGTGTATGATCGGTTGCCCGCAAGCTACTTCGTCTCCGTTGCATATAACTGCTGGGCGTTCCGCAGACTCGGCGTGACGCTGGACAACACGACAGGCGCGATCACCGGATGGCTCTATCGAGATAACGATGAAGTCAAGCGGATGGCTGAAGGCGCGGGATTCTCGCTAACCGGAAACGAAGTTGTTTTGCAAATGCCAATCACCGAAGAGCAAGTCCGCAAGATCCGCGTTGGCGATATTGTGGTGATCAATGGCGCAATGCATACTGGTCGCGATGCATTTCATAAGCATGTTGTAAAAGAAGGCTGTAAGGTCTCGATGAAGGATGGCGTGCTCTATCATTGTGGTCCAGTAGTGATGAAGCAAGCAGATGGTAGTTGGAAGATCACTGCTGCCGGACCGACGACATCCATACGCGAAGAACCCTATCAGGCCGACGTGATCAAACAGGAAGGCGTACGCGTCGTGATTGGCAAAGGCGGCATGGGCAAGAGGACACTCGATGGCCTGCAGCAATCAGGCGCGATCTATGTAAACGCGATCGGCGGTGCAGCACAGTTCTATGCCGAAGCGATCAAGAAAGTCACGGGCGTAGATTACGAAGAATTCGGCCTTCCGGAGGCAATGTGGCACCTCGAAGTAGAAGGCTTCACAGGTATCTGCACCATGGATTCCCACGGCAACTCGCTCCACGCCGAAGTCGAAAAAGCGAGCGCGAAGGAATTGGAGAAGCTGATGGTGGCGGCTTAAGTGCAAATGGCGCACACCTCGCGTGGGGATGGCGTCCCGCCATCCCTAAGTGGCGCGGGAATCGCTCTCCCGTGACATCAAGTATAGAAGGAGCATATTGTAGTGCCGAAGGCATGAAGTACCCGCAGCCCAGGGTGAAGCGAAGCGCAACCCTGGGTAATCTGTTCGAAAAAATAGTTAGCCCTGAAAGGGCGGTGTTGGTCAGCAGCATCCTCATGCCACAATATTTCGGATCGAATTCGACCTTGGCCTCTGGTGCCGTGCGATCACTTCGCCCCTCCAGGGCTTCAATATTCTATTTGGTTTCCAACCCAGTATTCCGCTTCGCTCCATACTGGGCTGCGAGTACTGCGCCGCTCCGCGGATGAAAGAATCAAGCTTCATCTGCTCAGAATCATCTTCAGCTCGCGCCGCGCATTATTCGAAATGAGTTGCGCAGTATAAATTCCACTCGCCAAATTCCCAGCATCGAACTGCACTCTGTGCAGACCTACATCCATCACACTATGCTCTAATACTTGAATCTTCCTTCCGAGCATATCGAACACATCAAGTTGAACCATCCCGCGCTCAGCCAAAATAAAGCTGATGATAGTCGAAGGATTGAAAGGATTGGGATAATTGCGCTCAAGTTTGAATGTCACCGGTTTTTCGCTCGCTGATACGCCGGATGAAGTCAATTCCGAGAGCGGACGTTTCCAAACGCCGGTGCCACCGGTGCCCACATAGAGATCTTTGCCGCTAACAGCGAAGGCATAGTCCCAGGCAGAGATCTTCAAGCCCGCATTCACCGCAGTCCAGCTTGAACCGTTGTTCGTCGAAAGGAAGACGCCACCACCAGCCGTTCCGGCAAAGAGGTTTGTACCACTCGTGGCAAGGGTAAGGGGAGTGCTCGTTAAGCCATTGCTGGCGGGAGTCCAGTTTGCGCCATAGTTGGTAGAGAGGAAAACGCCATCGCCAGTCCCCACGAAGAGCATCGGCGATGATGAGTTCGTGTCCTTCACCGCAAATGCAAAGACAACATTGCGTGAGAGCCTGGTAGGAACTGTACTGGCCGGTGTCCAACTCATTCCGTCATTGAGCGATAGAAAGACACTGTCGCCACCTGCAAAGAGATAGGCACCAATTCCCGCAAATGCGTTGACGGCCTCCAAGCCTGCCGCCGTCCAGCTTATTCCGTTGTTCGTCGAGCGAAAAACGCCACCACCGGCCGCTACAAAGAGATTCGGCCCGCGCACCCCTAGCGCATGAACATTAGTATCAATCAATCCGGTATTGACCGCAGTCCAGTTACCACCGCTGTTGGTTGAACGATAAACGCCATTCTGAGCGCCCGCAAAAAGAATTGGCGATGAAGTGCTTGCGCCGCTCACAGCAAAGGAAGACACTAGATAAGGAATCACCAAACCGGTATCCATCGCTGTCCAACTTGTGCCACTGTCTGTCGAGAGAAAAATGCTGCTGCCTCCGGCAAAGATATTTGTGCCACTCACTGCTACCGCCCGGACATCAGCGTTCATCAAGCTAGTTTGAATCCACTGGGCCTTCGAGAACTTTGGCGTGAATAAAAGTACAACGATCGAGACAGCAAGGAAGATAATGAGTTTCATAGCTGCAAATTCCCCTTCATACTTCATATTTCATACTTCATCCTTGCCCCACCGACCCCCTCTTACTCTCCCCCTTGGTAAGGGGGAGAAACTAAAGGATCGTTTTATTTAAATAGTCTCGTCCCCATTCTAATACTCAATGTTGAACATTCCGAAATATATTAATCAAGCACAATGTGTTCCTCCCCAAGGGGGAGGCGAGGAGGGGGTCGGTGGGGCTAGAAGAAGTTTGCAAGGTTGCTTGCCAACGCGAACCCATGCCGTCCCAATTCGATCAAACGTTCGATTAGCCTCTCTGCGTTCTGAGCGCCTCTTCAAGAAGATCGTCGTATTTTGCAGCCCCTAGAACAACAAAGTCCATCATAAATGAAACGAACACTCCTTCTATTACTCGCGATTGCCTCACTTTGTTCATGCTATGCCCCGCAGCATACAACAAACAGCGCTTGCAGCGACCCTATGTTTTTGTCGTTGCAACATAAATCGTTAGACTCGATGTCTGCCCGCGAATACGAATACTTCAAACAAAAGGATAGTGAATGTGAGCAAGTATCCGCGATGAATAACGCGCTGGAGTCTGCTGCTCAATCTTCTTCGAGCTTTACGATACATACTCTTGTCATAGGTGCACTGGCTTTGCTTGCTCTGTTTTTTGTCGTATACAGTAGAGGCTGAAGACACGATGACATTTTGAAAGGCTCGGCAAGCGAAACTCACCAGTAGAAACCGAATAGCCGTTCAGGCTTTGACGAGCAGAACGGCTGATCAGTAGAGCACGACAGGCAGGGTTGACCTCCTGTATCCCAAGGACGGGGTTTGTTTTGACTTCGTTAGCGCGCCCCGCTCCATTTCGCAGCGGATGCGGTGCGTGGGCTCTGCACGAATATAAAACCATCATCGCAGAATTGTTATACCGTTAACGTTATAGTTTTCTGCTACCTACTCATATCACTTCCTGCACTATTTGCTCAAGATCATCTTCATCTCCCGCCGCCCACCATTCGTTGAAAGCTGAGCAGTATAAATTCCACTCGGCAAATTCCCCGCATTGAAAGTTGCGTTATGCTGACCCGCGTCCATCGTGGTATTCGCAAGTGTTTGAATCTTCCGCCCAAGCATATCGAAGACATCGAGCTGAACGATGCTGCGCTGAGTCAGAGTAAAGTTGATCTCTGTTGAAGGATTGAAGGGGTTAGGGTAATTCTGATTGAGATTGAATGTAGTCGACATCTCTTTATTCGAGACACTCGACATTTCCGAGAGAGGACGTCTCCATACACCAAAAGGGAAGATCCCTGCAAAAAGATATTTGCCGCTTATCGCGAGGGCACTGACAACAGGGTTGCCAGTAACAGCCAACAGACCAGAATTGACGCGAGTCCAGTTAGTGGCGTTGTTGGTGGTGAGAAAAACGCCACTATCGGTCCCTACAAAAAGACTCGTACCATTGACTGCAAATGCAGCAACATACTTCCCTGCCAAACCCGTATTTGCTTCCGTCCAGCTTGTGCCCTTGTTTGTCGAGATAAAAACGCCAGCGCCATAAATCCCGGCAAAGAGCATTGTCGAAGAGGCATTCGTGCCGCGCATCGTTAGAGCAGAGACACGGGTACTTGGCAAGCCGGTGCTCGAGGTAGTCCAACTTGTGCCATTGTTGGTTGAGAGAAAAACACCATCCCAGGTCCCTGCAAATAGCATCGGAGATGAGTCATTCGAGTCGCTCACCACTAGGGCTTGAACTGTAAGGTTCGTCAAGCCAGTATTGACCGCAGTCCAGTGTGAACCGTTGTCCGTCGAACGAAAGATGCCAGCTTCTGCGGTTCCTGCGAAGAGTATCGGCGTCGATGTATTCGCGCCGCTTATCGCGAATGAGTAGACATAATTACTCGTCAACCCTGTATCGATCAGAGACCAGGTTGCACCGTTGTTGCTTGAGACGAGGGCCCCATCAAGAGGGCTTCCTGCAACGCCGTAAGCGCCTGCAAAGAGCTTCGAGCCGCTCACCGCTAGAGCACTGACAGTAGGAGGAAGTGGTAAGCCAGTACTGACCGATGTCCATTTCGTGCCGTTATCAGTCGAGAGGAAAACTCCCTGCTCTCTAGTGCCAGCGAAAAGCCCTGCACTACTCTCCGCAATACAGAGAACGTAACAACCCGAAGGTGTATTCGTTTGAACCCACTGGGCATTAGCAAGATTTGACGTGAAAAAACTGATGACGATGGAGAGGATAAAGAGTGTAGCAAATTTCATGGCTCTGAATTGATATGTGCCGTGTGGGAAATTACGTTGGCAGGCTTTCGACGTTCCTCCATTGGAAGGCCTTGGAAGCTACTCTAACGGTCGGCTAAGTTCAACTGTTCACTTTCCAACAATCCATGGTTCTGCGGCAGGCAGCCTCCTCCTAGGACTTTGGGTAACACGATATTTACCGCTTCGCGAAGACACTTGCTATTTGTTCAAGATCATCTTCATCTCCCACTGCCCACCATTCGTTGTAAGCTGAGCAGTATAAATTCCACTCGGCAAATTCCCCGCATTGAATGTTGCGTTATGCTGACCCGCATCCATCGTGGTATTCGCAAGTGTTTGAATCTTCCGCCCAAGCATATCGAATACATCGAGCTGAACGATGCTGCTCTGAGTCAGAATAAAGTTGATCTCTGTTGAAGGATTGAAGGGGTTGGGGTAATTCTGATTGAGTGTGAATGTCGTCGGCAACTCGTTTTGTGAGACACTCATTTCCGAGAGAGGCCTGCGCCAAACGCCAGCTCTCGTTCCTGCATAGAGATTCGTATTGCTTACCGCAAGGGCACCGACAACAGTGTTCGTTAAGCTAGTATTTACCGGAATCCAGCTCGTGCCGCTGCTGGTCGAGAGAAAAACACCGTAACCGGTCCCAGCAAAAAGCGTTGTGCCGCTCAATGCAAAAGCATAGACCGGAGCCATCGGCAAGCCAGTACTGACCGCCATCCAGCTTAAGCCGTCGTTCGTTGAGAGAAAAACCCCGCTGTTGTAAGTCCCTGCAAAGAGATTCGTCCCGCTTACCTCAAGAGCTAAGATATTAAGGTCCGTCAAGCCAGAATTGACTGGAGTCCAACTTGTGCCGTTGTTGGTTGAGAGAAAAACGCCGCCGTCGCCAGTCCCTCCAAACAAATTCTGGCCGCTCACGGCAAAAGCACGAACAGAAGTAGAGGCGGTCAATCCGAACTTGGCGGCAGTCCAGCTAGCGCCGTTGTTGGTCGAAAGAAAAACACCGTCGCCAGTTCCTGCAAAGAGATTCAAGCCGCTCACCGCAAGTGAAGAGACACTTGTGTTTGTCAAACCGGCATTGGCCGTAGCCCAGCTATTGCCGTTGTTAGTCGAGAGAAAAATACCGTGGGTTTCAGTCCCAACGAAGAGATTCGGGCCGCTCACTGCAACAGCAAAGACATTACGGTCCGTCAAGCCGGTATCGACCGCTGCCCAGCTTCCGCCTGCATCGGTCGAAAGAAAAACACCAGTCTTGTTAGTAGCGGCAAAGAGATTCGTGCCGCTCGCTGCAAGTGAAGCGACACTAGTGTTCGTCAGTCCGACACTAGCCGCAGTCCAGCTTGTACCGTTGCTCGTTGAGAGAAACACGCCGCCGTATCCTGTCCCTGCAAAGAGATTCGTGCCACTGACTGCAAAAGCTTGGACATAAGTGTTCGTCAAGTCAGCATTGACAACTGTCCAGCTTGCGCCAGCGTTCGTCGATAGAAACACGCCGCCGTTGTGAGTGCCCGCAAAGATATTCGTGCCCTTCATTGCAAGTGAATAGACAGTGAGGTCCGTCAAGCCAGTATTGATCGCGGTCCAGCTTGTGCCGTTGTTGGTCGAAAGGAAAACGCCACTAGTGGTCCCTACATAAAGATTTGTGTTGCTTGCCGCAAGGGAATTGAGAGTACTTGAAGAGAGTGGCAAACCGGAATTGACGGCGGTCCAGCTTGTTCCGTTGTTAGTGGAGAGAAAAACACCGTGATCCCAGGTCCCGGCAAAGAGATCTGTGCCGCTTACCGCAAATGCAGTAACAGGAGCATCCGGCAAGCCGTTATTGACTGCACTCCAGCTTGCACCGTTGTTGGTCGAGATGAAAACGCCTCCGCCGTCAGTACCTGCATAGAGGTTGATACCGCTTACGGCAAGAGCACCGATTGGAGTAGTGCTTATCAAGCCGTTATTGACCGCACTCCAGCTTGCACCGTTGCTGGTCGAGAGGAAAACGCCTCCCTTGTTGGTCCCAGCAAAGAGATTCGAGCCGCTCGCAGCAAGAGCACTAATGCGAGGATATTTGTACGGAAAGCCAATATTGACTGCTGCCCAGCTCGCACCGTTGTTGGTGGAAAGAAATACGCCTCCGACGTTAGTCCCTGCAAAGAGATTCATGCCGCTCACCGCAAAAGATAGAACGGAGCCCCCGGATGGTCCATTGGTTTGAACCCATTGGCAGTTGCCGAACTGCGGTGTGGAAAGCAGTACTGTAATCGAGATTAGGAGGACGCCAATAAATTTCATTGCTACAATCTCCTGTTCTTATTTGCTCAAGATCATCTTCATCCCCCGCTGCCCACCATTCGTTGTAAGCTGAGCAGTATAAATTCCACTCGGCAAATTCCCCGCATTGAAAGTTGCGTTATGCAGACCTGCATCCATCGTGGCATTCACGAGTGTTTGAATCTTCCGTCCAAGCATATCGAAGACATCGAGTTGGACCATGCTACGCTCGGCTAGAACAAAACTGATCTCGGTTGATGGATTGAAGGGGTTGGGGTAATTTTGATTGAGTGTAAATGTCGTCGGCAGCTCGTTTTGTGAGACACTCATTTCCGAAAGAGGCCTGCGCCAGACGCCCCCGTTCCAAGTTCCAGCGAATAGGTTTGCGCCACTCACTACAAAGGCGAGAACATCTGTGTACCTTAATCCTGCGTTGTCAGAAGTCCAGCTTGTGCCGTTGTTACGCGAGAAGAAAACACCATGATGGTGAGTCCCAGCAAAAAGATTTGAATCACTTACCGAGAGGACCCTGAGAGAATCGCCAGCCAAGCCAGTCCTGATGTCAGTCCAGCTCGTGCCATTGTTGGTCGACCTAAAAACGCCCCCATAATAAGATGCTGCAAAAAGATTCGTCCCGCTCACAGCAAAAGATCGGACAACGGTGTCCGTAATGCCGGCACAGGCCGCCATCCAGTTTGTGCCGTTGTTGGTCGAGAGAAAAACACCACTGCCAGTCGCTGCAAAGAGATTCGAGCCGCTCGCCGCAAGGGCAAAGATATACGATGAGTTCGGCAAGCCGGTATTGACCGGCGTCCAACTTGTGCCGTCATCGGTGGAGAGAAAAACGCCGCCACTAGTCCCTGCAAAGAGTTTTGCACCATTCACCGCAAAGGCGGAGACCGAATACGGGTTCATCAAACCTGTATCGATCATAGTCCACGTTGTGCCATTGTTGGTCGAGCGATAAGCGCCGCCGCCATTTGTGCCTGCAAAGAGATTCGTCCCGCTCGTAAGAAGAGTGCTGACGTAGGAGCTCGTCAGGCCAGTGTTCACAGCCGTCCAACTTACACCGTTATCGGTAGAGAGATAGACCCCATTGCCGCCGCCGAGTATCCCTGCAAAAATATTGGTACCGCTGACAGCGAAGCACGTAACAGGTCCACCAACGGTCCCATTGGATTGAACCCACTGGCAGATGCCGAACCTCGGTGTGGAAAGGAGTACGATAAACGCGACGAGGAGGACGCCAATAAATTTCATTGCTGCAATCTTCTGTTCTTATTTGCTCAAGATCATCTTCATCTCCCGTCGCCCGCCATTCGCAGTCAGTCGCACAGTATAAATGCCACTCGGCAAATTCCCCGCATCGAATCGAGCACTCTGAGAACCTGCATCCCTTGCTTGATTCACAAGAGTTTGGATGTGCCTCCCAAGCATATCAAACACTTCAAGTGTCACAATGCCTCGCGAAGCCAAAACAAAACTGATATCAGTTGAAGGATTGAAGGGGTTGGGGTAATTCTGATTGAGTGTGAATGTCGCGGGAAGTTCGTCATGCGAGACGCTTGATGTTACCATTTCCGATAACGGACGTCTCCAGACGCCATAGCCGCCAGTTCCTGCAATGAGATTCATACCGCACACCGTGAGTGACCCAACACCAACGTCATACAACAAGCCGGCATTGATCTCCGTCCAGCTTGTCCCGCTGTCCTTCGAAAGAAAAACACTGCCTTGAGTCCCAGCGAAGAGATTCGTACCGCTGACGGCAAATGAAAAAACGGTAGGATAAGAAAGTCGCATGCCTGTGTTTGCTTTTGTCCAGCTTGATCCGCTATCTGTCGATCGAAAAACGCCATTGTAGTTAGTACTCGCAAAGATGTTCTTGCCACTCACCGCAAGGACATTAACCATGTCGCCAGGGAAGCCGACTGCCTTCCAGCTTGCGCCATTGTTGGTTGAGAGAAAAACACCATCTCCGGTTTGTCTGCCGTAGTCGCCAGTCCCGGCGAAGAGATTGGTACCGCTTACGGCAAGGGATAGAATATTCTTGTTCGTCAAGCCAGTATTGACCGCAGCCCAGCTTAAGCCGTTGTTGGTCGAGAGAAAAACGCCGCCATCGATCGTCCCTGCAAAAAGGTTCGTCCCGCTGATCGCAAGTGCTAAAACACCAGGCAGAAACGTGTTGCTTGCAATCCAGTTAGTGCCGTTGTTTGTCGAAAGAAAAACGCCGTCTCCGTATGTCCCTGCAATGAGTTTTGTGCCACTTACAGCAAGACAGCGGACATCATAGTCGAACCCAGAATTGGTCCATGCCCAGTTTACGCCGTTGTTTGTTGACAGACTAACACCGCCGCTGTAGACTCCTGCAAACAGATTCGGACCGATTACTGCAAGGGACCAGACAGTATTGCTCCTGAATTCGTTTTGAACCCATTGCCCGTTCGCGAATTTTGGACTGAAAAGAAGTACGGCAATCGAAAGAATCAAGAGATTGATGGGCTTCATGGCTGTATTAATAGTGTCTAGAGCTGTTTTCCGTGTAAGACCAGTGGGGCATTTCGAGTCGCAAGATACGGAGAAATGTTGCTATTCGGGAAGAATCTTAGCTTTTGCCGGGAACCATCATGCCGTTGTTTTATGTTTCTTATGTTGAAGAGAGTAATCCCTTGTTTCTGCAAATTTGAATGCCAATTGCCTTTCGGCTGTCGACCCACGCGAGGGTCTTCCATGCATCCCTTCGGACACCCCGCGCTGTATGACGTTCCTCTCTAAAGCAAGCTAAATCTCACGCTACATTGGTTTTGCCATTCCTTTGTATTCAGCATCCCGTGGATTCCCGCATGCGCGGGAATGACAGCGAGTCAGAACCGACCGCGCGAATCCCAAGTGGATACAGCTATGTCATTCCCTCGAATGCGAAAATCCATCGCCTAACAAGGTCATTAGTTTTCTGTGCGAAGGAGAATTATGAATAATGGATTTACACACACGCAAGCACTCGGCCTCGGGCGAGACGCCCGAGCCACGCGGCGGTCGGGGAAATTATGAATAAAGTTTTCACGCGCTCGTGTCGCAGTTGGACAAAATGTGGGTTTTGGGCGTATTTTTGGACAATCACTTTTCTCAGCTAGCCATGGAAGACAACCCAGGCGTCAAACTGCCACCTCCTGTCCTGTTCGTCGGGCCGCTTGTTGTTGCGATTATTATTAACTACTTTTGGCCTACGATCGACTCGCCAGATTGGCTGCGATTTGGGGGTGGCTCAGTCCTGACATTAATTGGCATCGCACTCATCGCGTCAGGCATGCGAGAATTTCGCCGGTTCAAGACGAGCTTCGTACCCATAGCTCCCGCATCATCAATGCTGCAGACAGGCATCTTCGGCCGCACTCGAAATCCACTCTATCTCGGACTTACCTTCATCTACCTGGGCTGCGCGTTATTCTTTAGCACGCTCTGGGCAATCCTCTTTCTGCCAATTGTTCTCCGGGCAATTCGAACGAAGGTTATCGCGAAGGAAGAAGCGTATCTCGAGCGAAGATTCGGCGCGGATTACGTCGCATACAAAGTACGCGTACGCAGGTGGATGTGAGTTGGGCTCATCTATTCCAATAGGCACACGCTTTGTCATGTTCTTGTCGCGTTTTAACTTTTTCTCAAACAGACCATGGCAGCAGAACTTAGTGGTAAGAGGATCGCGATCCTCGTTGCGGATGGATTCGAAGAGGTAGAACTCACAGCACCGAAGAAGGCACTCGATGATGCGGGAGCTGTGACAAGAATTGTTTCGCCGAATAAGCAAACGGTAAAATCATGGGTGATGAACAACTGGGGTCACGATATGAAAGTCGATGTGAACCTGGCGGATGCCGATCCGGAGGAGTACGATGCGCTGCTGCTTCCGGGCGGCGTGATGAATCCGGATAAGCTGCGCATCATTGAAGATGCGGTTGAGTTCGTGCAGAGTTTCGTCGATTTCGGAAAGCCGATCGCGGCGATCTGTCACGGACCCTGGACGCTCATCGAAACGGGAGTTGTCGAAGGCCGACAGGTGACGTCATGGCCTTCGCTACGCACTGATCTCGAGAATGCCGGTGCAGAGTGGGTCGACGAAGAATGTGTCGTCGATAATGGGCTCGTCACCAGCCGCAAGCCCAGCGATATCCCAGAGTTCAATAAACGGATGATCGAGGAGTTCGCGGAAGGCATTCACTCCGAATTCGCCGAAACGCGAAACAGTTATAAGATCCATTGAGTACGTGCAGACAGGCTGCCTTCTGATCAGCGGGTGGCCTGGATGCTCAGAGAATAATTACACTCGCCTTCTTCGCAGCACTCAGCAGTGTTGGAGTGAACTCAATCACATCGCGAATAAGTTTTTCGAAATCGCGGCTGGCGTAACAAGATCTGATGCGATGCTTCTCCTTTTGTCATATGAGTTCGATGGCGTCCGGTAAGACGAATTGTACAAACGGGTCATCAACATTCACCTCAGCGACAATGTCGATCTTTTGATCGCCGATGCTCATGATGAGGTCTACCTTGATCCTGCGAACAACTTTGCGCTCGACCTCCGTCGAATTCAGGATGAGCAGATCGATGTCACCGCCTCGTTTTGAATCATCGGTACGCGATCCAAACAGGAACACCTTTGCCTCAGGCAGCGAGGCCCGTACTGCGGTCTTAATGGAATCGACTTCTTTTGTTGTAAGTCTCATGCTGTAGGCTATAACGCACTCAGGACGCCTTCTTGTTCGTTCGGACTAGTATCTTCGCCATCCGCCACCAGGCTGTAACTTTGCAGCGTACGCACCATATACCAATCGATGCGCTCACCAAAACACAATCGATGCTCTCTGAATCTGTTTCCGCTCTGATCCAGCACGCCCGGACGCTCTCGCATGACAATGATGAAGCTGCGTATCTCCCATATGAGAATATTGGCGAGCTTCTTTACCGTCAAGGCCGCTACTACGACACGAAGCCGTTCCTCATCTTCTATGACCTCGAAGGAACGCGCATCGAGTACAACTACAAGGATTTCTTCATGCTCGCGCAGCAATGTGCGAACCTGATGAAACGCGAGGGGATCAAGCGAGGAGATCGGATTGCAACGATCTCGCACAATCATGCTGACACCGTCATTCAGTATTTTGCCGCATGGCTGTTGGGCGCGTGTGTCGTGCCGGTGAGCCTTTCGGAAGATGACAACCGCATTGCTTACATACTGGAGAACAGCAAAGCGAAGCTGGCATTTGTGCGAGCAGAGTATACGGAAAGGATTCTCAACATTGCGGCTCAAACTCCTGCGCTCAAGAGCGTTTTTATCTGTGGCGAACATGAGCCTCGTGAAGGTACCAAGTCGTTCGAGCAGGCACTTGAGCAGTCAGATCCCTTCTTCATATCAGAGGCAGCGATCTCTCAGCAAGATGAAGCGCTGATCGTCTACACCAGCGGCACAACGGGGAATCCTAAGGGAGTCGTACTGACGCAGCAGAACCTGCTTGCCGATGCAAAGGGTATCTCGGAATGGCATGGCATGACGAATGCGCAGCGAATGATGTGCGTGCTTCCAATCCATCACGTCAACGGCACGATTGTGACGCTTGTCACTCCGATGTACTACGGCGGTAGTGTCGTGCTCAATCAGAAATTCCAAAGCGCACACTTCTTCGAGCGCATCATCAAGGAGCAAGTGCATGTGGTAAGCGTCGTCCCGACCTTGCTTGCTTTCCTGATAGAGTATTACAAAACTAATCCTGTCGAGCTAGCAGCGCTCAGGGCTCAGTCATCACCTCTTCGCCACATCATTTGTGGCGCAGGGCCGCTTACGGTTGAACTCGCACAACAATTCGAGGAAATGTTCGGCATCACGATCGTGCACGGATATGGCTTGAGCGAGACGACGTGCTACTCCTGTTTTCTGCCGATCAATCTGACGCGTGACGAGCATCGGCACTGGATGCGGGATTTCGGATTTCCTTCGATAGGAGTTGCACTGCCTCAGAATGACATGATGATCGCCGATGAACATGGTGAGGCACTCGCACCATCCCAAAAAGGCGAGATTGCCATTCGCGGCGTCAACGTGATGAAGAATTACTACGAGAATCCCGAGGCAAATGAGACGACGTTCAGCTACGGCTGGTTTCGCTCCGGTGATGAAGGCTTTTACGAATTTGACGAGCGCGGAAGGAAATTCTTTTTTATCACCGGACGGCTCAAAGAACTGATCATTCGAGGTGGCGTAAATATTTCACCGCTCGAGATCGATGAAGTGATCGCACAATGTCCTAAGGTAAAGTGCGGCATTGCTGTCGGATTTGAAAATGATTTTTACGGCGAAGAAGTCGGCGCGTACGTTCAGATGGTGGCGGGAGCGTCGCTGAAGGAGGAAGATGTCATTGCATTCTGTCGTGAACGATTGCCGTTCGCGAAAGCACCGAAAGTTGTGATCTTTGGAGAAGATATCCCCGTGACGAGCACGGGGAAATATCAGCGCAATAAATGCAAACCGCTCTTCAAGGCATGGAAGGCGGCACAGTTTCAGAAGGGATGAACTAGTCTCGACTGCGCGTCAGTTCGGTTTCGAGTAGCGCAATGTCTGTTGTATAGGTAGGTCTGGTCACAAGCAGTTCGAGCATAAGCTCCGTGTAATTCGAGTACGCCAGGCTCTTTCTCTCTTCCAACAGAAGTCCATCGAGGATCGACTTCATTGTCGCCTTGTCCTGAATGCTCAACGTTCTGAGCTCGTCCGCGATCTGACTGATCTTGTTCGTTTCTGACATGATCGTTCCTCCGGATTTAGGCACACAAACACAACTGTGGGATAACTCCTGAAGGACAATCTCAGTTCATCGCCTTGATGTATTTCACCAGGATATGTGTTCGGGCGTTGACAAGCTGATTGGCCGAAGCGTCGGCAAGCTTCCAAAGCCTGAACTGGAGCAGCCCCATTACGGGATGTGTCCGCAAGTGGAGCAGCGCCTTGTTGCCGAATGTCTTCCACTCTACTCGCGAGAGATCCTGACCGCGGTAGAGTGACGTCATCACCTTCTCATCGAACGAGTGAAGGTGCGCGTTGATCGGAGTGTTCTGATTGCAGTGAATGCAAAGTGTATATCGAAGGAGTTCTTTGTAGGCGTAGTGATCACGAGCGATCCGCCAGGCTTTAAGACTCTGAAGAGTTCAGCAACAAATGCTGCTGGGTCTACGACATGCTCGATGATCTCGCTGGCGATGATCGAGCCAAAGGCTCGATCGCTAAATGGCAAATGAAACGCGACGGCTACAACTGCCGCGTAATTCTTGGGATATCGTTCAATTGCCTTTGCTGTATTGATCAGCGTTGCATCCAGTGAACATACGAAGCGGCCACTGCCTTGGAAATGTTTTGCAACCCAGGCAGAGCCGCAGCCAACATCAAGGATCGAATCCGAGCCGCCCAATTCGTCTAAGATGTACTCAGCGAGCCGACGTTCTTCATGTGCTGTACCGCTCGGTCGTTCCTGAAAGTAATCGAATATCTCGGCGTCCTTCTGATAGTGCTGGAGATAATCGAAATGATCATCCGTGTGGGATTCGATCAGCAGAGGAACACCTCGCTCAATTGGGAAGACACGTCCGCAGCCTTGACATTGCAATTGGTCTGATGACAAGACGAGTCTGGATTTGCAATGCGGGCAAGCGAGGCTCTCGAGAAGTCGCGGATCTAATTGGGTAGTCATTCAGAAATCTTGGAGCACCAACGGGGACTGCGTTCCACGTGCGTTGTCGTTCACTGAAATCCCCAACTCAGTCCAACATCGAATGCAGGAAGCGGATAAAATAAGAAACCCGAGTTCGGGCCTGCCGCCGATTTTATCATCAGTGAAGCACCGGCTCTGATATACGCATGCATTCCGCTGATCCCAAGCTGGAGCAAACCATACATGCCAGAGATCCCATACCAGATTGCATCGCCGCCACGATAGTACGTCCCAAGCAAGGTCCAACTTGGACGAGTGTCGGCAAATAATGAAGGGGCAGGAAAGTATATCCCCGCACTCAGGGTCCAGGAGTAGATCAGCGTTCCAGCCGATACTTCGATCCCGGCATCGCGGCCGGTCCATATTCGAGCTCCGACCGAAAGACCAGAAGGCAGTCCAACTCCAGCATGGAGATCATAGCGCGCGGTGAAATGCCCGGAGATTGCGTCCTGTGCTTGTGCAGGACTTGACCAGATCACGGCAGCAATAAGAAAGGCACCGAAAATGAAGATAGTGATTCTAGGCATTCTCCCGAGCCCGCTCCATGATCTCTCGCGTCTTCCGTTCCTCCCATGCCTTGCCCATGAAGCTTCCCTTGGAATAAACCGAGACCGCGTGCGCCGCAAGTCCAAAGCCCCAGCCGAACAGCGGCCATATGAACCAGATGACGTGAGGACTCGTCAATAAATTCAGGATAATAAGTCCAGTATTGACGAGTAAATATGCTGCAAGGTGGCCGTAAAATCCTTTGATCTCGAGCATTTGCTCTCGTGCGGCTTTGTAGGCTTCGTCGTCGCTAAGTGTTGGCATGATTTGGAAGGTCAAACGTGATAGATCGCGATGTAAATATACTTCGATTCTGTGAGAGTTGGTTTAAGGGAAACCAGGAAATTAGTAGTCGATGAGAGGACGAACGGGCTGCTTGAGGATGAGAGAAGTATTGGCAAGAACAGACGAAACGCTATCGCTGAAGCGCTGCCGGCCTTTAGCGGTCAGGTGAACCTGATCCATGAACAGTGAATCTTCTTCTCGTTGGTGGAAAAGGTCGTAACTCATAATGACTTTGGTTGGACCGAGAGCTTGATTTAAGTGAGCAACGAAATCCGAATCGATATCGCGGCACGTTGATCGGTACTCACTTACCCACTCGTTCTTTTTTGGCGGTAGCAAGAGAATGAACTCCGCGCCTTGCGCTTCGACTTCCCTTTTGAGTTCGCTCAATCGATCGAGATAGAGCTGCGAGATCGGGAAAAGCGTTGTTGGCCCGAAGTACTCTCTTGCATGCTCACGATAGTTTTTGAGATGCGTATCAAGGATCTCACCCCCGAAATCTTTTGGTGCCTGCGTGCTCGAGGTTTTCGAACGAAACGAATGCTGTGCGCTCTTCTTGGCGACGAAAGTAGCTACTGCCCCGGTCATCACATATCTCGGCCAATCCCCAACGAATGCCGGATAGAGCCGCTGAACAGGATTCCAATAAAGGGTTGAAAAATCTTCGATCCAGTAATAGGATTGGTATGCAATCCATGGGTCGATACTAAAAATGACAATGCGTACGCTATCACGATTTGGTTTGATCACGTGCCACAGGTGATACATCTGTATCGCACTCTTTGAACCTCCTGCAAGATTGATCACTTCGCCATCCGCAAGACCCATCCGCTTGGCAATCATCGTCGGGCTTAGATTAACCAGCACAGTGCTGCTTCCCATCAAGATCACCTTAGGGTGTACACGCAAGTGATTTACCCAGGCATACGTGCTATCCTCGAAAAACGGCTTCTCTAATTTTCTGGCACCAATGAAGAGCAACTGCATCGAGCCTGCTATGAGCAGTAGAAAGAGAAGCAGCTTCGAAAGGAATCGACGGTACATCTTAGTAGGAGGAGAGTGAGTTCAGATACTTCGGCTCCGATGCGAGTACTTCAGGAAGATGTACAGCGATTGAATCGCTGAACCGCCTCTGACCTTCAGCGCTCAAATGAGCATAGTCAATGAAAAGGGCTGAATCTCCTTTGACAGAAAACTGTGCGAAACTGCCAATCACCCTTGTTGGTCCCAGAACTGCATTCAAATGACTGACAAAATCGGAATCGAGCTCGCGACATGTAGACTTAAACTCATCTAACCATACCTTTTGCTTAGGAGGAAGAACAAGGATGAATTTGGCTCCTTGCTTTTCAACCGAACGTTTGAGCATCGCCATCCTCGACATGTAAAGCTCAGATACTGGGTAGACGCTTGTTTCACCAAAGTAACCGCGCGCGTGCTCACTGGACTTCTTCACATGAAGTGGCATTATCTCACTTCCATAGTCCTCCGGAGGATCAAGGTTCAGTGTCGAGCTATGGAGTATCTGTCGGACGCTCTTCTTGAATACTTCAGTCACGATCATTCCAGATAGTACGAAGCGTGGGAATCCTGAATCAACAACTGCGTACAACCTCTGCCAGGGGCTCCAGTACAGCGTTGGGAATTCCTGTACCCAATCATAGGATTGATAACCAATCCATGGATCGACTGTCATTAAGACGATCCTGACACTGTCACTGCTCTGAGCTATCGTATTCCAGAAGTGGTACATTTCGATCGGCCCACGCTTGTTTCCACCAATATTGATGACCTCTCCATCCTTCAGGTCAAGTTTTGAACAGACTTCTCGAGAACTCAAGTTGAATAACGCCGTGCTGCTACCCAGAATGACAATGTTGGGTTTCGCCGATTGGTGGTTCACCCACGCGTAGCTACTGTCCTCGTAATACCGTTTCTCGAGTCTTCTGGCTC
>JABDDM010000043.1:78-21981 GCA_013287605.1 Ignavibacteria bacterium
AGTCAATAACGGCCTGCCAAATGCTGAACTCACTGCCTTAGCGCAAAGCGGCACAAATCTGTACGCCGGAACTTACAAAAATGGCGTCTATCTTTCGACGAACAACGGCACGAGCTGGACTGCGGCAAATGCGGGCATGGATAGCACGACTGTCAGCGCGCTTGGAGTGAGTGGCACGTCTGTCTTTGCAGCGACAGATAGCGGCGTTTTTACATCAGCCAATAGCGGTACAAGCTGGACTGCAGTAAACAATGGGTTGACCACTGCTAGTGGAATCACCTCGTTCGCCGTGGACCCGGCTTCGAAGATGGTCTATGCAACCAATAAATTCGGTCGCCTATTTCGCACGACCGATGATGGCTCCAATTGGATTCCACTTTATGTAGATGGTTCTTCCTCTGTCGGTGCCATTGGAGTGATTGGCACGAATCTCTTTGCTCTTGCTAGCAGTGGCATCCTTCGTTCGACAGACAGCGGTACAAGCTGGGCCGCAGTTAATGCTGGATGGCCAGATACTTATTCGATTCGAACGTTTGTGGCAAGTGGCACAACTCTTTTCGCCGAGCTATCCTACGGCGGCATCTATTTCTCCACCAACAATGGCACAAGCTGGAAGTCGGTGGGTGGCTTGATGAACAATGACATAACTGCACTAGCAGCAAGCGGGACAAATCTTTATGCAGGAATTCCTTATGGCGGTGTCTGGAAACGCCCGCTAGCGGGATTGGCTGTCGCACAAAGCGAAATGCCGACAACCTTCAATCTCGAACAAAATTACCCGAACCCCTTCAATCCTTCGACCGAGATCAATTATGTCCTGACGCAGCGCAGCATTGTAGCGCTCGAAGTGTTCGATGTGCTCGGACGGAAGATCCAAACACTTGCTAATGGTGTGATGGATGCGGGCTCGCACACCGCGAGATTCGATGCCGGAAATCTGACGAGCGGGATTTATACTGCGAAGCTCTCAGTGAATGGCACGAGTCGCGAGATGAGGATGGTATTGAGCAAGTAAAGTAGGCTCGATCTCGCGTAGGGCATGGCGTCCCGCCATGCCTAAGGTGGATCGGCATCAAACCTGGACTGTGTTCGCTAAGGTGGGGATGGATTCAAGATGATGGCCATTAAGATGATGGCTATTAATTGGAGGGAGCTCGCCCCATCTTAGGTATGGCGGGACGCCATACCCCACGCGAAAACGCGCGGTGGATTGCACCCTCACCGCATCTTAACAAACCGCACTGACGCGCGAACTCCACCCGCATCTGAGCGTAACAGATACGTCCCCGCGGGCAGCGAGTTGACGTCCAATGCAAACGTCTGATTACTTCCCGTAGCTACAATATCATTGAGCTTCATCACTTCGCGGCCGAGCACATCGTAGATTCCGAAGTGAACGCGTTCGCCGCGCTTTGCTTCGAACGCAATGTGGGAGGCATCCACCAATGGATTGGGATAGATAGAAATCGACGGGCCTGTTGTGGCGGTTGCGGCTGCACCCGCTGCTCCCGCTGTACCGATCGGTACTCGCGCGATGTACGTATCGAGATCGCCATTATTTTTGCGACCATCATTCCAGATCGGATAGAATGCTGAGCGTGTGGCAGCAATGGAGATATAATCCGCCACCGCAAGACTGATCTGCTTTCGCGCCGCCATCGGATCGGTACTTGCCGAACTCAATCGTTGATTCGCCCAGGTGGTACCGCCGTCGCTGGAGATCGCGATGTACGTTTGGAGAAGAAAGTTATTCGGATCATCGCGTCGATCATAGAATACAACGCCGAGCACACCGTCCGGATTGATCGCGAGACAGGGTGTAAGTTGATCGTTGAGAGATGCGATCGGATCATCGTTGACGCGAACAGCCTGACTCCAATTCACGCCGCCATCCGTCGAGCGTTGCATGAAGATATCAAGATTCTGCTTATGGTCCGCGCTTGCGGGCATCGCATAAGCTACATAAAGCCATCCGCGACGCGGACCATTTGATGTATCAATGACAATACGCGGCGTCGGACCCATTCGTGAAGCAGGTAGTGGTGATCCTTGCTTCGGAAAGCCCTTGATCGTGTCCGTGTAATTTGAAGCGGCGATCACCAGATCCTTTGACCACGTCGCTCCACCATCTGTGGACGCATTGAAATAGAGCCCGCCACCCAGGTTCAGGATATCCGTAATGCCGATGTAGGCGATGTAGATCTCGCCATGCAGCCCGAACGTAAAGTGCGGCACCTGAGCCAGTCCAATCTGGCTTGTCTTCGCCTGAGCGCTCAGTATGCTTGCACCGGCGCGGCGGAATTGAAGATGAATGCCGACAGGGCCTGCCCCCAGAAACGGGATCTGTCCCTGACTCGCAGTCATGGCATAAAGAGAATTGAAATACGGGCTTGCCGCATTCCTATCGATTCCGAGCACAGGCTCGTCTGCCGTAGTGTCAAGCGCGCCGTAGTCCATCATGTGCGCATCGACCGTCCATGTCTCGCCGTTATCGGAGGATCGGTAAACCGGAAGGCGTAAATGGACTCCAAATCCAGATTGGAGCTGGCAGGCATAAGCGATGCCATTGGCATCGAAGGTCACCCAGGGGTCTCCGTTACTAAAGAGTCCACTCTCCGAAGGCAGGAGGGAAGCATGCCATGTTGCGCCACCATCGCGCGAGACGTAAATGCCATTCTCTGGAAAATTGCCATCGATCTCCTCGACGATCATGTTGAGCGAATCCTTAGGATTAACCGCAATGCTGCACTCCGTGTGGAAGCGATTGGAGGTTGTGATGCGAATATTCATGAACGCCGAAGCTACCTCCAGAGATGGCGCACTTGTGTATGGTGTGGCATCCGGAGCAAAGTCATGCGAATTCCATGGACAAAAACTAACAGGTACTTCGGCTGCTTCCCGTTCCTGCGCTTGAGCGGATGTCGCAACGGATGAAAGCACGAGTAGCAAAGCGAGGAGAAGAGAGGCTGTGCGGGAACGAGATGTATGCATATGATTCGCGAATTGACGAGAATGGCGGAGCAACTTCAGGTCACAAACTTAATGCTCGAAACAGGCAGACGGTTACAGCTTTTTTGCGAAATCGAGCAGTTTAGCGACCTCTTCCTCAGTTGGCGCTTCGGCATAGTAGCGGAGGAGCGGCTCGGTGCCCGATGTCCGGATCATCAGCCATGCTCCTGAAGCGAGAATGTACTTATATCCATCGAGTGTACTGATCGCGACAACCGGCTCTCCGGCGATCGTCTTGAAGCCTTTCGAGGCCTTTTTGAGGACGAGCTGCTTTCGTGCATCAGTCGTGTGAAAATCGAAACGCTCATATTTGTGCGGACCATATTCGCGCTCAAGGTCGCGAACAAGCTCGCCAAGCGACTTCTTATAATAGCCGCAGATCTCTGCAAGCAGTAAGCCGTTGTACAGTCCGTCCCGCTCCGGAATATGAAGAGAGGGAATACCGATACCACCGGATTCCTCGCCGCCGATCAGCACTTTGCCTTCAAGCATGTAGCGAGTGATGTACTTGAACCCAACGGGAGTGCGCTGAATAGGCAGATTGTATTTCGTGCACATCTTGTCGATCATGCTCGTGACGGATTGACTCACAACGACGAGTCCTCGTTTCTTTCTGATCTCGACAAGATATTCCAGCAGCAAACAAAGGATCATTTGCGAGCTGAAGAAATTACCGCGCTCGTCGATCGCACCGATGCGATCGGCATCGCCATCGGTCACGAGACCAAGATCGAATTTGCCCTGCACGACAAACCGAGCGAAGTCTTCGGTGTTCTGCGGCAGCGGCTCCGGGTTCGTGCCTCCGAAGCCGGGATTCCAAACGTTATGCAGGATAGGAGTACCCGGCAAAAGATGCTCGAGAGTATTAATCCCTGAACCATACATTGGGTCGTAGGCGATCTCGATGCCGGATTGCTCTATGCGCTTGAGATCAACGAGCTTCCGCAATTCTTCTATATACATGCTCTTCGCATCGAGCTCTTTGATCTTTTTTGATTTGATGAGCGCCGCAAACTGCGGACGATGGGCAAACCACTTTGCGGCTGCTTTCACGTTAGCGCCGGAGTTGGTTGTCTTCTCGATCTGGTTGATGACATCGGAAAGAGCCGCGCCGCCGTAATCGCCTTTGATCTTGAAGCCGTTGTATTCGGCTGGATTGTGCGAAGCGGTGATCATCACGCCGCCTGCCATTTTTTTCTTGACGATCGCAAGCGATGTCGCCGGAGTTGCAACGATCGTCGAAGCAATGAACACCTTCAGGCCTTCACTCGCGAGCATCGACGCTGCAAGCTCCGCGAATTGCCGGCTAAGAAACCGCGCATCATAGCCCACCATCACACCATTCGCGCGCTTTGGATGCTTGAGAAAATACTGCGCGGCGCCCCGAGCGACAACCGCGACATTCTCAAACGTGTACTCATCAGCGATGATCGCGCGCCAGCCGTCGGTTCCGAATTTGATTGGCATTAAAGTAAGATTTGGATAGGTGATAGAAGATTGCTGGTGCAAAAATAGCTCTCGAACTTGGTTCTAAGTCTGACGGCTATTCGACGCTTTTATAGCCGTTGGGAGTAAGAAGCAAGGCAGGCGGGACCCCGAGAACCTTCGCAAGTTTAGCTACGCTAACAATTGTCGCTGCCTTCTGAGCACGCTCAATGTCACCAACAAAGGTCTTGCTCATCTTAGCGAGAATTGCTAGGTCATCTTGAGTCTGACCTCGCTTCTCGCGAATGAACCTGATATTGTCCCCGACAACGCGCTTGATATTCATTGAAGATCAAGCTACATCTTCCGATCGGGATTACAAGGCCTCTATAGAGGAGCTTCTCCTTTATAGAGGGTCTATTTTTGGTTATATTCGTAAGGAAGCTGATTCGCTTTGGATCGTTCAGCTTTTAGGGGTATGAATTATTACCCTTGATCTTCTGACATCTGGATGTTATACTTGTGTCGGTTTAGTAGGTCTTTGGTTATCAATTATTGAATTTACCCGAATCTCCATGCGAACCTTCGTGATTATCCTCTGCTGCATTCTCATTATCAGTTCATCCGTTCACGCACAGAGTTCAGCTCTGTCAAGCAGCAAGACTGCTATTCCACTGCAGCCTCAATCCTTCGCGTGGACGCAGGTAGACATTGGGGCGACTCAAACGCTCAATGACCTCTTCTTTCTTAACAAAGACACCGGTTGGGTGGCTGGCGATCAGGGATTGTTCTCTACCACGGATAGGGGTGTTCATTGGACGCTTAGTGCCCTCTCAGGACAATGTCAACAAGTGCAGTTTATCGACGCATTGAACGGATGGACGCTATTTCTATCGCAATCGAACGATGTGCTTCACACCACGAATGGTGGCGCGACTTGGCAGCCGGAACATTCCGTTGGATCAGGGGCTTCCAGACGTATTCTCTTCGTTAATCGCGACACCGGGTATGGGTGTTTGGGCGAATACATTACTAAAACGACAAATGGTGGAGCAACTTGGAGCGAGCAACACGTTGATGCTTCGAGCTTAGAGGCATTTGGCTCGCCAGGATACCCGTATGCTTACTGTGTTGGAAATACCGCGGTATGGCACGGCCAATTCAACAAGCCTTTTCGCTCGGTTATTAATTACACATCCGACGGTGGTTTGAACTGGACAAGGCTGGAGTACGACTAAAGGAAAATCTTCTTTGCGTGAAAGCACTGGATTCTCAGCATGTTGTGATTGGCGGAACTAGGCTCGTTGCCGTAACATGGGATGGAGGGAAAAGCTGGAAATTGCCTTTTAGCCAAAGTGGCATCCATTGGGATATCAATGGATTGTGTTTTGCTGATTCAAGACATGGTTTCCTTGTTGGAGGGACTGGACCCGATGGCAATGATGCTCTTCTTGCTCGCACAAGTGATGGCGGCTTAACTTGGGTCTCTGATTCAATAACTGGTATCGGCTTCATCAATAAGGTCGCCTTCACAGACTCGCTTAATGGATGGTTCATCACGAATGCAGCATTGTATCACTCGACAGGTCATTCCGGAGTAGGCTTACAGCCCAATGGTAACTTAACACTCAACCCTTCAAGTTTTCCCGAGCCATTCTCCACCTCAACGACGATTCGTTACTCGTTGCCAATTGAACAACACGTAAGCATTTCGGTCTTCGATGTTGCTGGACGGCTCGTTACGAGCCTGCTCGCTGGAAACTTGCAGGCGACCGGCCCGCATATGATCAACTTCGATGGCTCGGGCCTCCCAGCCGGGGTTTACAACTACGCGATCAGCACCGAGAGATACTCGGCCTCTGGAAGAATTCTGCGCATCAAATGAAAACGGTCAATGTGAAAAGTCCTTTCTTCAAGTAAAAACTTGCTTGGCTATAGTCGTCTCAGATAATCCTCTCATGGGGATCAACCAAAAGTTCAGTGGCCTGAATCTTTAAGCCTTTGGCAATGGAAGCGACATGAATAAGAGAAACATCAAGCTCCGCGCGTTCGACTCTGCCGATGTAATTTCGATGAACGCGGCACAATTCCGCCAGTTTTTCCTGGGAGAGATCACGCTCCTCGCGAAGGCGCTTAACATTTGCCGCGAAGTTTTGCAAAATTTTATCCCGATAACGTTTCACCGATACAACTTATCGGATTGCACCGGATAGGTCAACACCGTATCCGGTGTTATATTTGCATTGGAAGAAAAAACATAATGATGACTCTCTTTTGTGTTTTGAACCTTGCCAAGGGTTACTGACGTGAGAGCGCAATCACGTCTGAGTGGTGTGGGAGCTACTAAGTCCCATCCGAAGCGATCAGTACAACCAGGGTAAATAAAAGTGCCCTTGCGCCAAAGTCTCCAATTCCGTATACTTGTTTTATGATTATTGACTAAACCCGAATCTCCATGAGAACCTTCACTCTGATCATTTCCTGCTTACTCAATCTGTTTATCGTCACGCTGATAGCAGACTATTCATTGGCGCAATCCTCCTTCAGGCAGAATGCGCCAGACTTGTCTGCCCCACCACCTCCTCAAGTCCAGAGTCTTGGTTGGGCGCAAGTGCCTACTCCTGCTACATCTGCGCTACTCTACGTCACATCCACTGGAAGCGACACAATCTGGGCTGGAGCCTCCTTGCTGCGGAGTACGGATCGTGGGCTCACTTGGGAACAGCCCTCTGCTCCGATCCCTGCTGGGGCAATTCGGTTCTTTGACTCTAGTCATGGCTGGCTAATACTCGGGGACACCGCTTACGAAACCATAGACGGTGGAGGGCATTGGCAAGCCTCACAGACCGGCATGAACGATATACACGCAATAGCAACCCCAAGCAAGGATACAGTCTTCACTAGTTACTTACACCAGATATCTCGATCAACGAATGGCGGAAAGACTTGGTCGGCAACGATGCTAAATGCGGTAACGATCAACGCGATTTCATTTTCAGACGCAAAGCACGGCTACGCTGTTGGCAACAAACAGACAGTTCTTCCGGACAGCCCCCTGGTCGGAGTCGTCTTTCGAACTTCCGATGCGGGCGAGCACTGGGAGATGCTATATAGTGGTTTGAAATACGATCTCTTTGGCGTCGCAGCACTAGGAGGGAGTATCGCGGTTGTTACTTCCGATTATGGCTACATCGCTCGAACGACGAACTCCGGTGGAACGTGGAAGGATTCTCTTGCAACTCCTCTCGGTAACGGGTTCGCTTCAGTCACATTTCATGATAATGAGGGGATCGCCATCGGCGCTCTCGGGAAAATTCTGCTTACAGTTGATAGCGGGCGATCCTGGTCAGAGGAGGTCAGCGGAACTTCAAAAATTCTTTATGCTGCTGCCTTCATCGACGATACCACCATCGTGGTAGTCGGAGACAAGGGAATCGTACTTCGCACGACGACTAAGGGGTTATCTGCCGTCCAACCACAAGCCCCTATCGCTCAACTCATGGTTCAAACATTCCCAAATCCCTCGACAGCGAGCACCCAATTTGCCTTCACGCTCCCTGAGCCACAGCACGTCTCGCTCGTTATCTATTCTATCACTGGCAACTTTGTACAGCAGGTACTAAGTAACCGGCTCCTCTCAAAAGGATCGAACAGAGCAGCCTTCAATGGTAGCAATCTCGCAGCAGGAAGCTACAATTATCTCTTGACGTCCGAAAAGTATCGCTCGTCTGGTCAACTCCAGCTTATTAAATAGGGAGGCAATATGATTACCAATCGTCAACCAATCTTTTTTGTTTGGGCTGCTCCGGTATTTGTGTTGAGCACTTTAATTTTTACCGCTCAAACGTTTGTTCTTTCGATGGCCTGTGCTCAATCACGTTCGGCAGGTGGACTGGTCGTGCCCGCTGGGTACGAGAATTACGACTCAGTCCGCTACATGCTTATCGACATGGAGAGTCCTTCAAACCCTCTAGGCAATCCTGGGTCTGGGAGGGTCTATGTCGATAGCCTGGCGGACGAGCTGGGTGTCACATTCGAAGGCGAGTGGGGAGGCGCGTACTACAATACTCCGTTAAGCGGCAAGCGTAAAGGCATTATGGCCAGCGACACGGAGATGTTCCCTTTCACCGATTTTATCATTCACCTCAAACAGCGTGTCTACTATGCCTTGCCCTTTGACCTTCCATATAGAAGCATTAGTACCGACCCGAATGACAGGGGTGGAAACAACGGATACTTCTGGCACTACAACGACGCCAGTGGGATGAATCCCAATGCAAAGATTTTCAACAATACATATGATGCAAACGATGTGTCTCCATATTGCGAGTACCCTAAGGACGACGCACTCGTGCAGCAAACATTTCATACACTGCGTTACGGAGCAGATAGAGTTGTCAGCAATGGCGATGAAGGCCGTGTCATTCTTGGAATGTCAGACGACAGGCAGACACAGAACATGATGATGGCAATGATCGCCAGAGATCTTCCCACCCCGGGCCATGCCGCCGATACTGCCAATATGTTCTCCATTAATCTGGAGCTCAATATTGACTCCTTGTCTGGAATCGACACCGTATTGTCGAACCATCGAGATTCACTCGACCTTCCGATAGTACGCATCCAGGTATTATTCAAACAGGGTATCCAAGGCGCTTTCGCGGGCTGGACCACTCTACCCATGGTGCCTTTCCAAGATGCCGCGCATCCTCGCGACTCCACTTGGTATCGCGTGGTCGATCAAGTAATCTCAAGGCGAATGTATGATACGCTGGCTTATGATTGGCGTTCACAGGACAAGCTTCAGAACGGGAGCGTAAGCCATTCCTGGAGGTTCAAGCAATACCATATTCTGTTGACCGGCCTTGCGTCGCAGATGCGCAGTATGATCGCGCAGGATACTGGGGCCAACCCCTACCTTCTCTGGGGGCATGGTGCGGCTGATACGACAACAATTACCGCCCCCATTCATCAGGATTCGCTCGCTGAGGTAAACAACTTAGTAAACATCAATAACTCCTATCTTGAGATTCGTGTCCTTTCTACATATCGCGCAACGGTGCGAGTTCGCGGTATCACATTCCAGGACACAATTGCCGACCGCTACTTCTATCGAAAGCCAGCTGGAGATTCGAGTTACTCCTGCAACGAGAACGGCACGCCGGGTGGCTTCGACAGCCTTGTCAATCTAAAGCTAAAAGCCCTATCGGATTCTCTCGGCTCGCGAAAGCCGCGCGAGATTCTTGTGAACGACACCGATCCCTGGGAACGTGGCAATCAAGGAGGGCTCACGATTCCGACTATGGGCTATCTCGATTATCTTGCTTCTCGATATGGTATTTATGTGCACTACCGTGAGCAGGACGATCATGGCCTCGTTATGATGCACCTTCGGCGGTCGAGAATCTCGTACGACGGCAGACCACCCTCGCTCTTTGAGAACCAGGCTGCCTTCTTCTACGGGGGCGTGAAGAATGGCTACTCGCCAATCGTACCCCGGGACTATCTGTACTATGCTCCTCAACCCACTGGTGCCTCAGTGTGGCCCAGCGTAGCAAACGACTCAATGTACAACCTTATCATTTCGAGAAAGGACACGAGCGCATTGCGCGCCTATGCCATCTACACGACGCAATATGCGGGACTTTCCGATCTGGCGCACACTCTCAGATACAGCGCGCGCTCAGGTCTCTGGCATCCCGACGCCCGGCGTTGCCCGGTGGAATCTGCGGTGCAAGGATGGGGTTTATTTGCCACTGGAGATGTGGTGAATGGCAGCACGATTTCCTACAACTCCAAATTAGGCTCATATTACAATCAGCGGGTCACGACTCCAGAAGAAGTCTCCGCCGCATTTTGGGTCGCAATTGCAGATGGATCTTCGACGCTCAACTGTGCACAGCCGTTTTCCCTTACTTCTTTTGGTTATGCTAACCCGGGACTTTGGGACGTAGAACGTAGGACATCCGACTTACAGCCCGTGCGGTTTGGTCACAGCCGCAATCTCACACGGCTGTACGGGTACAACCGGTTCATTCCTGGTGGGGCCGATACGTGGAAGAGCCCAACGAATTCAGACGTGCTCGGGCCGCTGCCAGATGTGTATATGGGGACGTCCAACACTTGGAAAGCGACTCGACGGCTGCTTTCCCGTATGAACGCAATCTACTCATCTCTTAACACGACCAGGCCATTCAAGCGCTTCAAGTGGCTGAATGCTTATAGTTTATCTAACATCGTCGGAACTGGAATCGTCAACATCGATACAGCATGTTACAACTCTGCATTTCTTAAGGTTTTGAATACGCAGCCTGTTAGCCGCTGGACACACACTGGCCCAAATGGATTCATAGACTCGTTAAACGGAAGTGGTCTTCCTGTCATAGATACCATCACGAATCGGTTCGTCGAAGTAGGCATGTTCCAAGATTCGGTATCGCAAACGCTAGTCAACCGAGCAGCGCTCGTGGTGAACACCAGACTTTGGCCGTCGCTTACGGATCCTTCAGATACTATATATTTCAACTCGGGCACCGATAGCCTCAAAGATCACTGCCGCTCGACGCTCGGCGACATCGATGTTAGAAAGATCTACATGAAGGTCGACACTACTCAACTAGCCTCGGCCTTTCGATCGAACTATTACGTCGTCCGCGATCTGTGGCATCCAGACACCACATGGCTTGTAAAAGCAGATTCCCAATTCGCGGTCTATATCAAGCCGGGCGATGCGAAGTTTCTCTACTTCGAGAAGGCCTATTCGATCTTCGCTTCGAAGGCAGCCGAGATCGGGGATCAGGAGTTCTGCTTTAACAATGGAAGACGCGTTGCCGAGCGACTGAAGGGGACACGGACAGCAACAGTCTATACGCGCAACCACAAACTGTACATCAGCTACGCTGCGATTGGTACTACGTTCGGTGGCGTCGAACATTCAGGTGCAGACAACATTGCGACCGGGTATGAAGAACCGCTGGATACGGCCAACTTCTGTGCACGACCATCTGTCATCGTCGGACGAAACGACACCACAATTGCGGTGGCGTACTACAGGAGGGTCACAGCTGATTCCGGCAAGATCCGTGTGATGGTGCAACCTGCTCCAGGAGCAAGTTGGCTTTCGGTGACACTTCCCGGCAATTATCCGGATAATTCATCGGATCTTTCGCAGGTGACCCCGGTCATCACTCCTTCAAACGAGAAGGACTTTGTAGTGCTCGCCGCACAATCGACGAATCATGCGGCTCCGTGGTCAATCATTGGCTCGAAGGTAAAGTACATACCGTCGCCGGCACAACTCTATCCGCAGACTGTATCGACATCGATGTGGGTGGATACTCACTTCCCGTGTCTCTTCCCTACGGTCGCTTCACGTCCGCTTGATTCAACCTTCTGGCCGATCCGGTATGCATGGCAGCGCAACAATCATATCTATTATGCGCAGGCCCGTGATACTGTGCTCGACGGGAGTAACTTCGCCACAACGCCGCTTGAGATCAATCCTAAATATTCGACACCGAAGCGACTCGATAAACATTTGCCGGGTTGTCTCCACCAGCATCCCTCGATCGCGATGAATGGGACCAAACAGTGGAGCCTCGGTGCTCCGACGTACATTGCGCACACCCAAACTATCGTGGGTTGTTGCCCAGTACACGTGGAGGTCGTTACCGTATCATCGGACCCAGCCTACAGCTACTCTTCCCCAATCTATTTTTGTGATGATTACATCGTATGGGAATCCAAGTTAACCGACCCTGGAACGTTGAATTCGGTAATAGAGTATTGGCCTGTCTCTACGGGTAGCCATCAGCCATTCTCCTACAGCGCTGGCATTCGAGTGCCGGGCGCACAGTTCTGGGGCGGGTTCAATATTTTCCCGCTTGATACGGTAGATGCTAACTTTCATTATCCCCAAATTGCCGCCGATAAACGGATCTGGGATTATTCGCATGTCTACGACGCCGCGCATGGGTTGCAGTATCATGACTGGATCCGTATCCTCTGGCAAAATCATACGATCAATGGAAGCACAAAGGATTCGATGCAAGTTGTTCACTGGCTGCCAACGGGGAATACAACGTATCTGGGCTGGGCCAAGACGCTGATGTACGATCTCGGAAAATATCCCTCGCTCGGCCAGACGACAGACTCGCTGGAGCATTGGACGGATAGCTCGATGGTACCAAGATCAGTGGCGTTTCAGGAGCCTACGCTTGATTCCAACAGTCTCTATCACGTCCGGATCACAAATGGATGGTTTCCGCTGATTGGATCGGTCGCGAACGGCAATAGCAAGCCTGGTTTTGTTATCGTCAAAAAGGACACCTCATACGACGACAACTGCAACGATGTTCTTTCGATCATCAGCATCGGCACGGGGAGGCTCTTTGGCACTCAAACGGTGCCGGTCCGGTGGATCGGTGGCGATATCTCCGTTGCTGGAGTCAGGGACGATAGTTGGCGCAAGTATCCCGCCTTTTTTGGTGAGCTTCGCACAACGAACTTCACCTATCACGCGAATGATCAACTCATGATTCCCCGAGCCTTCGACACGCTTGATCTCACCGGGATCCAAAACGCGCTTTCGAGCGACACCGATTGGGTATTGCTATCGACCGAACTTCGGAAAACAAGTGACTCTTCGCTGTTAACCGTCATCGATACGATGATGATTACAAAACATGCGGCCAATTTTTCCACGGTCGGCCTGACTTCGGGGAACATTAATTACACATTCCCGATGGGGACCGTCACCGATTCCGCGTTTGCTACCGTAGAACTGTTGCGAGGAGATAGTACCGATGGCCTCGAACGTTCCTACATCGAGCGTACCAGCACGGATACAATGGCACCATCGCAGAAACGAACGGGAAGCCCAAGACCACAATCACAAGCGACGCATCTTTCGCTGTCGGCACATCCTAATCCGTTCAATCCAACCACCTGGATTGAGTTGAAAGGCGCGCCTACTGCTCACGTTCAGCTTGGACTCTTCGATTTACTAGGCAAACCCATTCAGACACTTTATGACAGTGACATCCCCGAAACGGGTTCGCTTCACATTGTGCTCAATGCTTCCGAGCTTTCGAGCGGTCCCTATCTCTTGCGAGCGGCGAGCGGCAATGAAGTCGTGACGACTCGTTTGGAATTGGTGAAGTAGAAATCGGCCTAACCAAGCATGAGACGCCGCACCTTTTGCGGCGTCTTTTGCTTTTGGAGGGAACCTTCAATGGATAATTATATGTTTAATATATGGTAAGCGAAATCTCCGTTTACTAGAAGTGTTCTTCCGAATCTTCTCTACTTTTGGACTTCCGAATCTTCGTTCGTTATTCGACCTTCCATGGATTCCCACATTCGCGGGAATGGCAAGGACGTAAGTCAAGACGGGCGAAGCGCAGGAGAGCAACCAATATGGCATTCCTGCGAAAGCGGGAATCCATCCAGAGGATGGCATTAGTTTTCTTTAAGAATGAGAATTATGAATAAAGTTTTCACACACACAAGCTTTGAAAATCACAAAATGCCGTTTTTAGTCCAAAATCGAGGGGTGGAGTCTCGGATTATGAATATTGCATTTACACTCAAAGGATTTTGAACGCGAGTTGAAGCTCACGCTACATCGATTCTGCCGATGACCCTCTATGATCACGAACCGCCAATGAGTGTACGGCCAAGAAAAAACGAGTCAGCGGCACGACACTTCCTCGGTGAAAATGGGAGCGCAGTTGTCTCTATTTGGCTCGAATCGGCAAGTCTGAGTTCCGAAAAGGATGGCTCGGAAGTGGATGATGTAGCATAGTAGAACACAATGCGAATAGTTTTCTGGACTGCGTAGAAATTAATCGATATTCGAACAGTTAAAGCGGAAGGTTTCTTTGAATCAGAGAAGACTTTTGTATATTCGCATCGCCCACTGCCCTTTGGCAAACGCCCAGATCGGACGTTTTACCCAACGAGCGGTAAGATAGGTAGGAAAAGTTCTGTTTGTTCTGTTCCAACCGTCACCAAACCAAACCCGAATGACGCAAAAAATCATACGGCGTTTAGGCTCGGCACTCATGGTGATTCTTGCAGCCAGTTTCCTGACAGCAAGCACACCAGCCTCGTCGAACGCCCGTAGGCATGCAACGGGACATGGTCGGAGATCCCAGCATAGCGCTTCCCATCGGGGCAAGCATTATGCCAAGCTCTCCCGCAGACACCATGTAACGCAGCACCCGCTTACAAACATTGAGAAGCAGCAGATGATCGAGAAGATCCAATCGTTGGCATCTTCCTCGACCGTCGTTTCCGAAGATAGTGTGCTGGCCTCGAAAAATGAGACCTTCGTAGCAGCAGAAGCTTCTTCGCTCGACATCCAGCGTGATCTTGCGCAGGAAGTCAAAGAACAACTCGCCGAAGATACCTCAGACATTTCGATTGAGCAGTTCTTCAAGTCACGTCCAGGCGCCGTCGATGGCCAGGCTGTCGACCCCAACACAGCCAAATCGCGTCAGGATGATTTCGCACTCTTTGATGAGTCGAACCCCGGCACAACCGCACAGCGCTCCGACATCATGGAGCAGATCATCGATTGGCTCGGTACAAGATACTCCTTCGGCGGCGACGCTCGCTCGGGTATCGACTGCTCCGCGTTTACACGCGCAGTATTCGTAAAGGCATTCGGTGTAACCCTGCCGCGAACAGCTTTCATGCAGCATCAGCTTGGAGATAGGGTCGAGCAGTCGAAACTCAAGTTCGGCGACCTCGTATTCTTCCATACCGCGAATTACTCGCCGGTCTCTCATGTGGGGATCTACATTGGAGAAGGCTTATTCGCAAATGCTTCGTGCTCGCGAGGTGTATCGGTGGCTTCGCTTTCGAGTCCCTATTGGGCGAAGCGGTTCATCGGAGGCAAGCGTCTCTTCACAAACAGCCAATTGGCAGAGAGCGTAAAACAGCAGATCAACGAGATGGCTGCTGAAGAGAGCGGAGCCGACATAGGCGACGCATCAGACGAGAACTGAGCGAGATTTCTGTTCGTCGCTGTTCTTTAATTGAGCCTCGGCCTTCTGGCCGAGGTTCTCTAATCTAAACTGGTCATCCCCTAGAATTTTCCCTTCCACGGGTTACACTATCCGCTTTCCCTGTGTTACTGACGCTCGCATGTCAAGCCCAAACCGAACTATCGAGCGAGTCAAGAAACCGCAGGCGATCAAACCGATCGCTGACAATCGTCGCGCCCGTCATGAGTATCTGATCCTTGAAGACATTGAAGCGGGCATCATGCTGACTGGCACCGAAGTCAAAGCACTGCGCGAAGGAAAGGCTGTACTAACCGATGGGTACGGCAAGGTTGAAAGCGGAGAGTTATGGTTGGAGAATGTCCACATTGGTCACTTCAAGCAGGGCAACATCTTCAATCACGAAGAAAAGCGAAAGCGAAAGCTGCTGGTGCATCATCGGGAGTTGGCGAAGTTGACGGTGAAGCTGAAGGATACCGGAGTAACGCTCGTCGCGCTTAAACTCTACTTTAAAGGAAACAAAGTGAAGGTCTTGCTCGGGCTCGCGAAAGGCAAGCACGCCTATGATAAACGCGCGACGATCAAAGAGCGCGACGTAAAGCGCGAGATGCGCCGTGAAGAGTGAGTATGTTAGCGCGGCTGAAACAACGAAGAATGCATGAGTGACAAGAAGACCTTTCCGGCGCTGAATGAGCAGATGGACCAAATACGGCGCGGTGCCGTCGATCTGATCAGTGAGGCAGATCTCCAAAAGAAGATCGAACGCTCTATCGCGACCGGCGTGCAGCTCGTAGCAAAGCTTGGCGCCGATCCAAGCACTGCCGATCTTCATATCGGTCACGGCGTCGTGCTCAGAAAGCTTCGGACCTTCCAGGATCTCGGTCATCAGGCAACGCTCATCATCGGTGACTTCACAGCAATGATCGGCGACCCAACTGGCCGCAGCAAAACGCGACCGATCCTCACGCAGGAAGAAACGCGGAAGAATGCTGAGTCTTATGTCGCGCAGGTTTCGAAGATCCTCGACCCAAGTGAGCTAAAGATTCGCTACAACTCCGAGTGGCTTGGCGTGATGAACTTCGCCGATGTTATCCAGCTCGCCGCGACTTACACTGTGAGCCAGATGCTCGAGCGCGAGGACTTCCACAAGCGATGGAATGAAGAGCAGCCGATCTCGCTGCATGAGCTCATGTATCCGCTTGCGCAAGGTTACGATTCTGTCGCGATCAAATCCGACATCGAACTTGGAGGCACCGACCAGAAATTTAATCTGCTCGTTGGCCGCGAGTTGCAGCGTCATTTCGGACAGGAGCCGCAATGTATCCTGACGACACCGCTCATCGAAGGGACCGACGGCCAACAAAAAATGTCGAAGTCCTATAGTAACTCGATTAACTTCACCGACTCGCCGGACGAGATGTTCGGCAAGACGATGTCGATTCCGGATAGTCTGATCTACAAGTATTTCGTTTACGCAACGAGTGTTTCGGATCTTGATGCGATCAAGTCGCAACTCGAATCAGGTGCCAACCCGCGCGATCTGAAAGTCCGGCTTGCGCAGGAGATCATCAAGAGTTTCTACAACGAAGCGGCAGGGGCACAGGCCTACGATCGCTTCACGACGATGTTCGTGAAGAAGGACGTACCGGACGATATCGAAGAATTTGCAGCAGGATCATCCGAACCCTTCGATCTTGTAAAGTTCATGGCTGAGCGCAAGCTCGCCGCCTCAAATAGCGATGCCCGACGACTGATTCGCGAAGGAGCCGTCTCGATCAATGGCGAGAAGATCATCGACGACAAAGCGCACATCTCAGCAACAGCCGAAGGCATCGTGCTGAAAGTAGGGAAGAGAAAGTTTTTGCGCGTGAAGGTGTAGCGCATCGACGTCATGAGCGTGCCGCATTGATAGAAAGACTTTTACACCTCTCTGACAATTATGTGACATTCGATCTCCTTCATTTCTTAATCTTTGTACCAGGCAATTGTGCTCACCAAAAACGGTACAAAGATTCAAGGAGGGAATGGAAATGTCAGCTACACATCTTTTCAAGAAAGTCGCGATCCTGGCAACATTTGCAGTTTTGGCTTCGTCAGCGTGTGCTCAGGGGCAGTCTTCAACTAACGGTACTCCGCTGCCGCCGGATTCGGGCAAAGCGAAAGCACAGCCAGTATTCGTGGTTGCTGGTTTAGGAATGGGGTCAGTTGCCTCGGAATTTGGTTTTGGGTTCTCGATCAGCTTCTTGCACAATTCAGATGAATTCGAATTGCGAGCTATCCATACGATGCCGGATAATGCCTCCTATAGCAGCAGTGGCGGATTACTCAGTCCGACAAATTCTTTTACCAGCTATCCTACGCAGCAACTGGATGAAATCACGCTGCTCTATGGTTCGACGCTTCGAGCAGCTACCATTAACATCACATTGTCGGGAGGCTTGTCATGGGCGAGCGGAACATTCCGCGGAGATCATCTCAAGGATGAAGTTACGCAGACCACGAGCTATTGGACCGATATCTATGGCAACAGAGTTGCCTATTTGGATGGCGGTACTGACACAAAGAAATATTACCAGGAGATCACCATTCCTTCAGTCGGTTATACTGCACAAATGAAGTTGAGGTTCGCTCTCGGCAAGATTACCAATCTAGGCGTCACTGGATTTGTAACGTATCATCCCGAAAAGACATATTTTGGAGCGCTCGTGAGTGTAGAGTTTGGCAGCGTTCCGTATGCACCGTAACGATTGCCTCTCACGAGGATCCGTTGGAAATGATTATTCCGTCGAACCTACGCCATCGCGGGCAAATTCATCTTCAACCACTCTTCTCTGGCCGGACCATAGATACCTGGGACAACCAAACCGGCTTGGCGCATGAGAACTGTCATCTGGCCGCGATGATGTATTTGATGCTGAACAAGAACTGTGAGTATCGTGCCGCGAGACCATTCCATGCCGTACATGTCATGCTTGATTTCAAGCGACTCATCAGTCCAGTTCTCCTGAACAGCAGCGAGGCCCTGCTGCGCTACACGCCCATAGACTTCAGCGATTAGCGCAGCATTTCGCAGATGTCCAGATGTTTCCGGTTCTTCTACGTGCAACCCGGTTCTGTTGAGCATCTCTCCGATGGTCTCAGTGATATGCCATGAGAGTCTGGCAAGCGTTCGGCCCTCCGGATATATCTTTTGATCGAGCGAGGCATCGGTTAGCCCATTCAACAGCTTGATCGTGGACTCGGACTCATACTTCCACGTGTCGGCGAAATCTGAAATTTTTCTATACATAGGTCGTAAGAGAATAAGTGTCACAAAGTACTGCGAGGGACCGCAAAGATAGTAAATCTCTGCGCCCAGAACTAGCCTTCTTCTTCGTTCTCAGAAGAAACGAACACGGTGATCGTGACATTGTTATTCCGCGAGCAACGCAGAGACTCAGTACAAAAGAATTCATTTCAAGAACGAGCCATCGTGATCACTCCCGAACACTTCTTTGAAGCCGATATCCGTATTGGTCGAATCACTCAGGTCGAGGATTTTCCCAAAGCTCGGAAGCCCGCTTTCAAACTCTGGATCGACTTTGGCGAGTTGGGCGTGAAGCAATCAAGTGCGCAGATTACCTCGCTCTACTCAAAAGAGGAGCTCATTGGTACGCAAGTATTGGCAATCCTGAATTTTCCATCACGACAAATAGCAGACTTTGTGAGCGAGGTCCTGGTACTAGGCGTACAAAATGAGAATGGCGAAGTGATCCTCATCCGTCCTGAACATCAAGCACCGCTTGGCTCGCGGCTATCCTGAGGTTACCAGTTCTTTTGCTTCCTCAAACCTGTGATCTGTTCGATATGATGCGGACCATGCGATGCGTACATCTCAAGCATATCTTCGATTGAGAGTTCGCCGCGCTCAGGATGGAATGCGGTGCGTTTCCATTGATCTTCAGTGAGGCCGCTAAAAACCTCATGCCAGCGCCTGTGCATCCCATCGATGATGTTTAACGAGGTTGAAACATCGCTCGAAGTTGCATCACTGAGTTTTGCCCAGCTATCCTGATCGTAGGGAGTGAGTGTCGGGTGATTCTCGGTAAGTATAAACTTGGTCCGGAGGTATGCGTGCATGTGAGAATCGGCGATATGATGGACGACTTGCGAGGGCGACCAACCTCCTTCGCGGTAAGGAGTATTCATTTGACTTTTATTGAGGCCTTCTATGGCAGATCGAAGAAGATCTGGAGTAGTGCGAATGCTCTCAATTGCTTTGGCGCGTTCCTGTTGGTTCATGGTTTACGATGAAAAAGTGATTAGAAATTTCAATGGACGGTACGCGGGAGTGCGTTCGCAGTTACAGCATGAAACGAAGGACTTCGGCGGAGAGGGAGAGATTCGAACTCTCGGTACGCTATTCACGTACAGCCGCTTTCCAGGCGACCCAATTAAACCACTCTTGCACCTCTCCAGATGCTTAAAATTGCAGGTTGCTCACTCTCTCCCGCTCAAGGCTTCTCAAAAGCGCGAGCGGCTTCATCGGGTTCCCCCGTGCTCAGGTTTGGGACTCCACAAGATTGCCACGGGTCTTTCCAAACCACTCCTGGATGTAGGCTACGATGGCGGACATCGGAGCCCCGGGAGTAAACATCTGACCCGTACCCTGCTTTTTGAGCAGCTCAATGTCGTCTTCCGACATGATGCCACCTCCCGTCACGAGGATATCTTCCGAATCGCGGTCCTTGAGTAATTTAAGGATGCGCGGGAAGATCGTCATGTGCGCACCGCTCAGGATCGAAATACCGATCACGTCGACATCCTCCTGGATCGCAGCTTCGACGATCATTTCGGGCGTTTGACGAAGACCGGTATAGATCACTTCCATTCCGGCATCGCGAAGCGCAGCCGCGATTACTTTCGCTCCGCGATCGTGTCCATCGAGTCCTGCCTTCGCAATGAGTACGCGTATTTTTCTTGCCATCCTGTATGTGTTTATGCAAAAATACGCATTTGTGTGGGGGTTGCTGGAGGAGAGGATTCTGATAGGATTACGAAAGGGCATTAAACTTCCTGACGAGTTAAGTCTCAGAGTAACAGAACGCTCGAGTAGATGAGAGAGATAATGCTCTCGCTAACGAGCAGCGCAGTTTCTTCGCATTACACTCAATAGTGGTTAATCAAACAATTGGAGAACAGTAAGATGAACGGACGACTAATATTCAAGCAGCACCTTCTCGCAGTGAGTGCGGTCGCATGCATAATGCTCTGTACAATGACAGTGGGGGTCGCAACCGCCAGCCCAATGCCAGACAGCGTTATCACTCGCAGCGACAAGAAGGATCTCAAAAAGGATCTCAAGGATCGCCGTAACGATCAGACCGATCTTAAGAAGGACGCGAAAGATCGCTCGAAGGACAAGGCGAATCTGAAGAGTGCACTGCTCGATAAGATGCACGATAAGAAGGATATCCTAAAGGATTCAAGGGACCTCTCGCATGACATCAAAGATGCGACCAATGATCCGAACGGAAAAGACAGAGCCAAAGACCTAAAACAGATCAAACAAGATCAAACTCAGATCGCGAAGGATCAAAAAGATCTCTCAAAGGACAATCGCTCTATTACGGTTGCCAAAAAAGATCTCCGGAATGATAATGTCGATATCCATAAGGACCGAAAGGATGTTCGCAAGGATACAAGGGACATTCGCAAGGATCACCATGATCTGAAAAAGGACAAGAAACCGACACCCTAATGCCGGATTGATTTAGCCAGGGCGTAGTCTCTTGTTGCGCTTTGCCGATCTTGAAGCTCCTGCCTCTTCTGAAAGTGGCGGAGCTTTTCGATTTTATGCAATGTGCCACCCGAGAGGGATAAATTTATGACCCCGCGCAAGCGCCATATGGATGAAATTCGAACCGATGAAGCCCGCTCCTCCTGTTACGAAGAGATTCATTTATTCGGCAGTGAGTGCCGCAGTGGCATAGCGTGGCGCAGATTCACGGACCAACACATTTGCACGCGCGAGCGATTCGAATGTTCCGGCATCGCTCCAATAGCCTTCAAACATTGAACATTGAAGGCGTCCTGCCTTGATATAGGCGTTGTTCACATCCGTGATCTCAAGCTCGCCGCGTCCGGAAGGCTTTAACTTTCGAATGATGGCGAATACGTCAGCAGGATAGCAGTAGATACCGGTAACTGCTAGATCAGATGGTGGAACGACGGGCTTCTCAATGATCTCCGTAACGCGAATACCGTTACCATTCGAGCGATCGATCACCGCGACACCGAAGCGAGCGGCATCTTCAACTTTTTTCAGAACGATATGCGCAAAATCCGAGCGCATGAACAGTTCGATGATGTTGTCGATCGGATCTTCAAAAATATTGTCGCCAAGAATCACGCACATCGGCTGACCATTCGTAAATCGCTCTGCAAGCCCAAGCGCTTGTGCGATGCCACCTGCTTCATC
>JABDDM010000044.1 GCA_013287605.1 Ignavibacteria bacterium
GCCAAAAAGCGTATGGTATTGATGCACAATTGGTCGAGTTCATCGTTCGGGAGTTTGCTCTGGGTATTCATTGAATCCTTATTCGATCGCACATGTGTGAAGTGAAGAAAGCGAAGATACGACAGCAAGACATTCGCTGAGGATGAAAAGCAAGGCAAAGCGCATGCCCTGCCTTTCACAAGCGCTGCAAGATTGGAACATTTCGATATGGCATTCCTTTAGAGCATAGTAGCCGACAACTCTTTGAGTTTTCTGCTGAGCATTCTATTCCACTCTGACCGCTTCGCCAGTGCCATGGCCCAGCAGCTCCGATTGCGGCCATCAATCAACTTCGTCGACTGGCTTCTCCATTGAGCCGTCGGCTTCGCTCCTAATGACCGATCGCTCTGGGGTCTCAGGTTTCGTTGCGTGCTCACTATCGTTGTAAAGTCCATCTTTCGAGTTTATCCTGATCAGAAAGGATCAACTTCGAGAGGTCGAGATAGAATATCCCTGAGGTCAATTTTTGTCATGAGTACTGAAACGCCAGAGGAGTTATCCGATAAACTTGATCGCAAAGTCGTTACGCCGTCGAGCGTTGGCGGTGGCTCCTATCGTAGTTCGAGTCTCAACCCATCGACCTCAACTTTCCAAATTGCGAATGCACCAATCACGAATGGCGGAGCTCAAGTGAGCGAAAGTGCACCTGTTGTGCAAAAAGTTGGAGCACCGCTACCTGCAGCAGTGGCAACTGAATCACTTCCAGATCGTAATTCTTCTCCACCAAAGTACCCACCCTCGAACATTCGACAAAGCAATAGCGGCTTTCGAGCGAAGTACCTGATCTATTCAGCAATTGGTGTAATAGCGCTGGCGGCGATTGCAGCCGGGATCCTCATTACAAGTTATCCGAATGTGCTGATCAAGTATGTCGTCAAGCCAAAGCTGCAGAGTTGGGTGCGTGAGAAATTCGGTAACGGGTATACGTTCGCAATGGATGATATCACGCTCTCGCCGAAAAAGGATAGCCTGATCATAACAGGCGTTCGACTCGCTGAGAACGAAAAGATGATAACAGGGAAGGGGTCATCCGACGATCAAACCTGGGAGCCGAATGCGATCGAGGGGTTCATTGTCGACACGATTCGCATTGCAGGCTTCGATTATTGGAAACTGCTCGCACAAAATGGTCTATACGCCAGCAGTGTGACGGTTCGCTCTCCGAGGATCTATCTTCGTCCCGGTGCTCTCCCTAGATTCGCAGCAAATACTGCCATGTTTCCGAGCTTCATGCCGCTCGTCTCGTCGAAGGTGATCACGATCGACAATGCCCAGCTATTCTACGCCGATGCGTCCACTGAAGGCACAGCTACAGAATCCCGTCCCGCGAATTCGGAGCCGACCGCAAGCGGAGTCCTCATTGCACACGCATCAATCGAGCTCCGCGATTTTTATGTGGATGCACCAACATACAAAAAGGGTACCCGGACATTTTTCAGTAAGAGCGCGCAATTCCATGCCGAGGAAATTTCCCATCTCGATGCGAGCGGTTCGGCAAATATGAAAGCCGCGACCGTGAATGGAAACCTCATCGATTCCACGCTGCGCATCATTGGTACACAGATAGAAGAGCCGCTGTCGCAAATCCGTCGCGTCGTTGTCGATGATATTGCTCTCACCGGCCTGGACTGGAACCGTTTGCTTGCAATGAAAGGCCTTTCAGCCTTGAGCCTGACGATCTCAACCCCGCAGATCTACGTACAGAATGGTGCGGACCCAGGGCCGATGAAAGCGACAACCCTCGTTCCCATGCCCTCTGCAGTTCCCGAATTGAAAGTACAGACGCTCGCCTTGACCGACGGGGAGGTGTATAATCTGTTTCCCAAGAGTAGAGACATCAATGCTGTAAAGCACCTTTCACTGGTGTTGCACGACCTATCACTCAAAGCCACAACACCACTTACGAACGTGTCAAAGTTTTTTAGCAGGAGTGCGAATTTCAACGTCAAGGGTGTAACGACACTCTCAACCGCAAACGGAAGCATTCAACTGACCGACATTAGCGGCACTGAGAAATCTCTGCAGGCTTCGAATATCCGGGTTCACCCGATCCTCAAAGGCCTTCGCCAAGTTAATCTGCGCTCGGCATCTGTTAACGGGATCAGTTGGTCGAATCTCTTGATGCGCAAAGGATTTTTCTCTGGAAGCATTGTTCTTCGGCAGCCGGATATTTATCTTGATCCATCTCCAGCAACGAGCAAAAGCGATCTTACGAAGAGCGGGCCTGATACAAATCCTTTTGCAGCGCTGCAGCGCCTCACGACATTCCCACTCCCAGATGTGATGCCGGTTATTGCTTCGGGTACCATTACAGTCACCGACGGAAGACTTCACGGACTAAATCTTTTCGAAGCTCCCGCCGATCCGCCAGGCCTTGGCGATTCGGTTTCTGGATTAATGCTCTCGCTCAAGAATTTTAAGCTTGATCGTGCGGCGTTTCTTGCCAAACGTGGCATGCTCTTCAGTTCTGCCGGGACATTCTCGGTCGGAGAGGTGACGCATTCCGAGACCGGTTCACTCTATAGTTTTACCGAGGGTGGTGTTTCTGGCAATCTTCTTTCGCACATGCTTCGGATCGATTCGCTTGTGGTTCATCCGCTTGTCACTGAAGAATCGTTTGGCTCGCTCTATCAATATCGCAAGAACCGATACGATGCCTTTGTGCCGCAGGTTGTGCTTACTGGCTTTGACTATCAGAAATTGTTAACCGGTTACGGCATCTTTGCCGATAGTGTGCTTGTCGAGAATTTCAGGTTTGATGTCTTTGCAGACAAACGCCACGATCGAGCTCCGCACGTTGTGCCGGAAGTATTTCCTCACGAAGCATTCCAGCACATCCCCGCTCTTGTAGGAATCAAGTCGGTGATCCTTCGGGACGGAGAAGTTGACTTCCGCGAGCGCTGGCCGGCTGGCTCAGAGCCTGGCAAGATCTCAATGGACAATATCAATGCGACCATTGGCCCGATCTCGAACGATCCAAGCACAACGACACAAACTACTCCGACAACAATAGTGGGCGACATGACCGTCATGGGTGCCGGGTTCTTCAACTACAGGATCGACTATGAGTTGCTTAATCCGAAGTTAGCGATCGAAGTTAAAGCGAGGCTCGATAGCATGAATGTGTCGATGTTCAACGATTATCTGATCCATGCCGAGCCATTCAAGCTTACGGGTGGGTTGATACAATCAGCGGAATTCCAACTCTCAGTCAAGGACAGCCTGATGCATGGCTTGCTTCTGCCGCTCTATGATAATCTTCGCGTTGAATTCTTCCGCTACGATGGATTCCCGCCGGGACTTTTCTCGCTGCTTGCGAATTATATTTACATGCGCTCTCATAATACGCTTGAAAAAGATCATCCGCCGAAATCTGCGGAGATTTCTGCAGTCATCTCTCGCGATCAGAATTTCTTCTGGTCGCTCTGGCTGCCCGTTCGTTCTGCTGTTAGTTCTGTTGTTGGTATTCCATTGTGGGTATGGTAAAGGCTTTCGTTCTCAGATCCTTGATTCTCACATTTGGCATGGGATTCTTCGTCTCCTGCCATTCGATGACCATGAGCTCGGGCTCCGGCAAGCGGTCGGAAAAGAATCTTGAGACACAGCTCTTTTTTGGGATGACCGATTCGATGCACACCCCGATCGCGCCAGAAGCATGGCAGCGCTTTCAGGATACCTGCCTCTCGAGATTCCTCGACGGATTCACCATTGTTGGTGCCGAAGGCGGGTGGAGAAGCTCCAGTGGCTCACAATTCCATGAGCCGGCCAAGCTCATTTTGTACCTCCATAAGGGATCGTCCAGCGAGGAAGCCAATATTGACCGCGTCCGCACAAGTTACATGCGTTCCTTCCGGCAGATTTCCGTTTTGAGAGTGGACGTACCGGTACGTGTCTTGAAATAGTGATTCCGACGATTTTGCGAACAAGCTCTCATCGTTGACTGTTTGTAGCCAGCATCCGTTTCCAGCCCTCGCAGGAAAACCAATCGCTCTTTTTCATCCGTAAACACCATGGCCGAATTACAACAGGAACTCCAGCAACTCGCAAACGAATTTTTGCGCGTACATACCAAGAAGGAAGATCTCTTCTGGGAAACGAAGATGGGTCTTTCGAAAGATGCGAATGCGAGCCAGAAAAAACTTTCTGCTGCTGAGATCGAGGCGCAGGAGTTCATGCAAAACCCGGACATGCTCAAGCACTTGCGCGAGCTGGGTGCGGAGATCAAGTCGCTTGGCAAGGACGAGGAGATCGCACTCAAAGGATGGATCAACTTCTTCCGGGCTAATGCGATCGAGGACAAGAAAGCACAAGAACTTTCTGCAGAGATCATTGGACTCGAAGGTGCTCTCCAGGCGGCTCGCAATGAAATGGAATTAGGCTACATCGACCCAGCGTCCGGCTCATTTGTCGCGGCTACTTCGACGCTGCTGGCAAACATGGAGCGGATGGAAGCTGACGAATCGAGACGCAAGGCTGCATATGAAGGCTTGCTCTCGATCGAGCCATTCGTTATTGCAAAAGGATTTCTCGAGATCGTAAAAAAGCGTAACGAGCTTGGGCGAATGTTGGGGTACGAGGACTATTACGATATGAAAGTCCAGCGCACCGAAGGTTTTTCGAAAAAGCGCCTATTTGAGTTGCTCGATGATCTGGAAGTAAAGACTCGAGAACGAGCAAAGCAAGCGGTCGATGAATTCGTAAAAGAGAAAGGCAAGATTGCTCTTGAGCCCTGGAATTTCGGGCATCTTCGCTCTGGCGATCTTGCAAAAGAAACCGATCCGTATTTTCCGTTCGCTCATTCCCTAAATCGCTGGGTGCGATCCTTTGCAGCGCTTGGCATCAAGTATCGCGGCGCTACACTAACACTCGATCTTGTCGATCGCAAGGGCAAATACGAAAATGGGTTCATGCATGGGCCGGTGCCGTCGTTCTATAATAATGGTTCGTGGAATCCTGCACGTATCAACTTCACTGCGAACGCAATGCCGAATCAGATCGGTGCCGGCGTTCGTGCGTTGAATACGCTGTTCCACGAAGGTGGGCATGCAGCGCATTTTTCGAATGTACTCATGAATGCGCCCTGCTTCGCGCAGGAGTTCGCGCCAACTTCAGTTGCGTATGCCGAGACTCAATCAATGTTTCTCGACTCGATCATCAGCGATGCCGATTGGGAAACTCGCTATGCGAAAACCACAGATGGCAAGCCAATGCCATTTGATCTGATCGAACGAAGTATCCGCAATTCACAGCCGTTCGAAGCGCTCGACATTCGTGCGATGCTTGTCGTTTGTTATGTCGAGAAGGCGCTGTACGAAATGAGCGATGCTCAATTGACTGGAGAGAACGTCACGCGCATGGTTCGTGATGTCGAGCGTAAGCTGCTCTACTTGAATGCAAGTCAACGCCCGGTTCTTGCTGTGCCGCATTTGCTTGCAGGCGAATCGAGTGCATACTATCACGGCTATGTGCTCGCGCAAATGGCAGTCAACCAGACGCGCACCTACTTTAAGGAGAAGTATGGACACCTTCTCGACAACGCACATATTGGTCCCGAGCTCGCGGCTGGATATTGGGCTGCAGGTAATTCGGTACCGTTCATGGACCTGGTCGAGAAGCTGACAGGCAAGCCATTCAGCGCGGATGCACTGGTCAAGAGTGCCAACAGGACTGTTGAGCAATCGGTCGACGAGGCTCGCGCGCAGGTTGTGAAGCTTAAAGAAATTCCTGAGTTCAAAGGCCCGCTTGAATTAGAGGCACTGGTTCGCGTCGTTCATGGACACGAGCAAATCACCGAATTCAAGAATGCTGGCGAATTTCCGCGTGCGAATGACCAATTCATTACTTGGGTTCAAGGACACTATCCCACGAAATAAGCATCGCTCGCCTGGCCGTCAAGAAAATTGCCTGCTGGGCTTGCATTTAGGAAAAGAATTTATTACTTTTGCTCTGCAATGGCTCACATTGCTTTACATCGTGCACAGGCGCCGTATCTCCGAGCGGCATCGTGACGGTGCGTTTCTCTCACGAACCTGATCTGGGGTCGTAACGGATAGACTTTCAGCAATTAATGCCGTATTTCTTGGTTGCCAGGCGATCAAGGAACGCGAGCTTGTTGATTAATGAGAGAAATTATCCAGAGCGGCACTCCGTTCGGAAGCTATCAGATCTATGACAGACAAGAAAACCCGCAAGCCTTACGTTGCTACCGGTGGCAGCGATCAAATTACCGATCGGCCCGTCTATTGTTCTTTCTGTGGGCGTTCGGCGGAAGAGGTCCTGACGCTTATCAGCGCCCCGTTCGGTGGTGCATTTATCTGTGACATCTGCACTTCCAATCACGTCGATCTGCTGCGTGCTCACCTGCCTCAGTTCGCGAGGAAGAAGACCGCTCGAAATCTCGGACTCGGCTCGTTCACGCCAAGCGCACTCAAGAAGGCACTTGATGAATATGTCGTCGAGCAGGATGAAGCGAAGAAGATACTCTCTGTCGCCGTCTACAATCATTATAAGAGAATCGACTCCGAGACGCTTATTGGTGTCGAAGGCTTTGAGGATACTGAGATTGAAAAGTCGAACGTCATTCTGCTTGGTCCGACCGGTACGGGAAAAACACTTCTTGCTCAGACACTTGCACATATTCTCGATGTGCCCTTCGCGGTCGCTGATGCCACCACGCTCACCGAGGCAGGATACGTCGGTGATGATGTCGAGTCGATCCTCTCCGCATTATTGCAGGCAGCGGATTTTGACGTAGCACGCGCAGAGCGAGGCATCATCTATCTTGATGAGATGGATAAGGTCGCACGCAAGAGCGATAGCCCTTCGATCACACGCGATGTCTCAGGTGAAGGCGTTCAACAAGGCTTGCTGAAACTTCTCGAAGGCACGATCGCCGGTGTTCCACCAAAGGGCGGCCGCAAGCACCCCGAGCAGCCACTCGTGCACATCAATACAAAAAATATTCTCTTCATTGCTGGTGGCGCGTTCAATGGTCTTGAGACGATCATCCTCAAGCGGTTGCACAAGAACCCGATCGGCTTTGGTGCGAAGATCCCATCGAAGATGGATCAGAAAGCTGACGATATTTTCCAGTTTGCGCTGCCTGACGATCTCCTGAAATTCGGATTTATTCCCGAACTCATCGGTCGCTTTCCTGTTGTCGGCGCCCTAAAAGGTCTCACGCCTGAAGCGATGCTTCGCGTACTGACGGAGCCAAAGAATGCTCTGGTCAAACAGTATCGTAAACTCTTTGCGATGGAAGGCATCGATCTTGAATTCGCACCAGATGCATTCGACCCGATTATCGATCTTGCGATGACGCGCGGCACTGGCGCCAGGGCACTTCGCTCGCTTATGGAGATCGCCTTGCAGGATCTCATGTTCTCGCTCCCTGATAATAAGCGAGTAGAGAAGTGCATTGTCACCCGAGCCATGGTCGAGACGGGCGCTCCTCCGATCCTTATCTATAAAGAGGAGAAGCAGGCGGCGTAAATCCGTTTGCGCCTTGGGCACACCGCCCCAAAAACACAAATCCTCGATTCTGTGCTGAAAATGGGATTTCCTGATTTCCAAGCTTGGTGTGTGTGAAAACTTTATTCATAATTCGAGGATTAGGGAACAGGGGTCAGGGAACGGGGAACAGTGGTTGGGTTGTGCCTACTGTCTCGGGAATGTCATTCCGAGCCCTACGAGGAATCTCATGAAAGCTTTTGGTCAAATCAACTGCCGGACTGGCGAATTCGATGCAAAATCGAGGATTGTCTTGTGTGTGTGAAAACTTTATTCATGATTCTTCTTGGAGCTGAACTTGGATTACGCGGGCAGAATCCGTGTAGCGTCAGCTTTAGCTAGCGTTTGAAAAACGACGCTTGCCAGAGTTTTTAGGGTCGAGTGAGATCCTTTCCTACGGCCAATTAGTAATTTCCCAGAAGGCCCAACCTAGGTTTGGCTACGAACGCCGAATGACCTTCTAAACGCTTTGGGGAGATTATTTGCCAATCGCATATTAAACATATTATTATCCATCAATCGTTCCCACATTGAGCGGATTTTCGGTCCAGCGCGATTTGACTGGGCTAGCTCCTTCTATACTTGGCTCAGGAATTTCGGTAAATTCTCCTCTTGCTTCAGCTTGAGTTTTTTCCTCAAATTCAACCGATGAAATTCCACCGCGCGCTCGGTGATGCAAAACAGCCGTGCGATGTCGGAGGATGTCAGGTCCATCCGCACCATCGCTGCGATGCGCTGCTCCATATGTGTTAGCTCCGGAAACTTCGCCGAGAGCTTTGCGCGAAACTCGGGATGCACTTCGTTGAACTGCACTTCGAACTTCGGCCAGTCGATCTGCTGACATGGCAGCTCTTTCAGCTTCTCCTTAATTTTTTTGAGCGCCGCGATCGGCTCGTCGATCTCGCGGACGATCTGACGCAAGTCGTTGCGGAATTTATCGACGAGTTCGGTTTGGGCAGCGAGGTGAATAGCCTGGGACGAGATTTCGTGTTCCATACGTTCCACGCGTAATTTTTGCACTTCGACTCCATGCTCAATCTCAGCAACGGCCACGCGCATATTGAAAAGCTCGACGCGCTTCTTCGATTCTTCGCTAAAGATTTCTTTCTCGATCGCGTAATGTTTCTTGAGGTGGTCAAGCTCCTTTGCTGCGTCACCCGTCTGCACATAAGCAACAGCGATTTCCTTGTGCGCTTCAGCTGCAAAGTTTTTCTCACCCAATTGCTCTGCTAATTGCAGCGCCTCCATCAATCGCGCCAAGCCTTCTTCGGTTTTTCCTTGCGCCAGAAGGACGCTGCCTAACTTGATTAAAATTTCCGTAATTCCCTCATCTGTTTTGAGCTCATCGCGCCGAAGATGTAGAGTATTCAGGAACCCCTGATAGGCAGCGGTCAGATTACCAAGTTTGCATTCAACCTCTGCAATACCCTTCATCCAATAACCCGCCAGTCTGCGAGCCCCGATCTGCTCGCTGAGATCAAGAGCCCGCTTAAGATAATCCAGTGCGCGCGAAAAGTCGCCACTTTCAATGCAAGTAAGCCCAATATTGCCGAGCTCAGCTGCAACCCCTTGTTTATCGGCGATTTCTTCATCAAGTGCAAGAGCGCGGGCATAGTAGTCAAACGCGCGCGTGTAGTCGGCAAGCGCGACATAGACAGTCCCGATGGCGCCAAGAGTTGTTTCGACAGCATTTTTGTCTCCGATTTCTTCTGCAAGCACAAGGCCGCGGGCAAAGTACTCCAACGCTTTCGGGTAGTCAGCAAGACTCATATGTACACGTCCGATGCAGGAGAGTGCACCCGCAATTCCTTGTTTATTGCCGATTTCTTCATCCAGCGCAAGGGCGCGGACCCAATGGTCCAAGGCTCGAGGATAATCAGCAAGATCCTGATGAACAAGCGCGATGGAGTATAGTGACCTTGCTTGCTGGTGCTTGTTTTCAACTTTTATTGCAACAGCCAGGGCCTGCTCGGCTGTGCCAAGCGCAGCGCGATAGTCCCCGCGATCATTTTGAACTCTCGATGCTCCTCTCAACGCTCTGGACTGCAATCCAAGATTCGATGCGGCTTCGGCAGCGGCATTGGCGTTGTCATAATGCGCAAGTGCATCGTCATACCGCGCGGTTCTTGAACAGCATGCGCCGAGGATGCAGAGGGCGCGCGCTTGCAGTGTGCCATCCACATTCGCAAGTGTGAGTACTTCGTTCGCAAGTTGTTCCGCTAGGACATACTCGAAGTTACTAACATATTCCTCTGCTCTATCGAGGAGTGCCCCAAGTTCGGGAGGCAGAGCGGATGGTGTTTTCTTCATATATATCGTTGAACGAAAGAAGCTCGCCGCAGGATTCGTGACGGGGGCTTTAGCTTGTGTTATAGTTGGCTTAGGAATTTCGGTAAACTCTCCTCTTGCTTCAGCTTGAGTTTCTTCCTCAAATTCAACCGATGAAATTCCACCGCGCGTTCGGTGATGCAAAAGAGACGGGCGATGTCGGAGGATGTCAGGTCCATCCGTACCATTGCTGCGATGCGCTGCTCCATATGTGTTAGCTCCGGAAACTTCGCCGTGAGCTTCGCTCGAAACTCGGGGTGCACCTCGTTAAACCGCCCCTCGAATTTCGGCCAGTCGATCTGCTGGCAAGGGAGATCCTTTAGCTTTTCCTTAATTTTTTTCAGCGCTGCGATTGGCTCATCGATCTCGTTGAAGATCTGGCGCAGATCATTTCGGAATTTATCGACGAGTTCGGTCTGGGCAGCGAGGTGGATCGCGTTGTTTGCTAAGTCGTGTTCCATACGTTCACCTCGTAATTTTTGCACTTCGACTCCATGTTCGATCTCGGCAATGGCCACGCGCATATTGAAAAGCTCGACACGCTTTTTCGATTCTTCGCTAAAGATTTCTTTCTCGATCGCGTAATGCTTCTTGAGGTGGTCAAGCTCCTTCGCCACGTCGCCTATTTGTGCATAGGCAACGGCAATTTCATTGTGCGCTTCGGCTGCTTGCCGCTTCTGGCCTAATTCCTCTGCTAATTGCAGGGCCTCCTCGAGCTTTGTCAGCCCTTCCTGGGTCTTACCTTGCTCAAGCAGCACGCCGCCCAATACGAGAAGTGTGTCAGCAACATCCTGACTAGACTTGAGTACGTCACGCTGATGGTGTAGCGTATCGAGAAGACCTTGATAGGCAACATCAAGATTACCCATCTTGCGCTGGATACGTGCGATACCTTTCATCCAATAGGCCGTTTGAATGGGGGTGCCGATCTGCTCGCTGAGATCAAGAGCATGCTTAAGATATTCCAATGCGCGTGTATAGTTGCCTGTGTCTATGCATGCAAGTCCTATATTGCCCAGAGCGGAAGTAACATCCCTCTTAGCGCCGAGTTCTTCAGCAAGCGCAAGGGCGCGCTTGAAGTAGTCCAATGCGCGTGGGTAGTCAGCAAGATCCGCATGCACAGTTCCGATATTGGTGAGATGTATTCCGACCATATTTTTATCGCCGAGTTCTTCAGCAATGGCAAGAGCGCGAGACATATAATCTAGTGTGCGCGGACAGTCACCAAGGCCGTGATGCACCCCCCCAATGTCGCCAAGATTTGCTGAAACTCCACGTTTATTACCGATTTCCTCATGGAGCGCAAGCGCGCGAGACATGTAATGCAGGGTGCGCGGATAGTCACCAAATTGTTTGTGCAGAAGCCCAATGATGTTAAGTGTCCGTGCTTGCTGCCTTTTGTCTTCGCCTTTTTCAGCAGCAGCCAGGGCATGCTCGGCTGTGCCTAGCGCAGTCTGATAGTCACCACGATTCTTTTGTATGATGGCTTTTCCATCGAGCGCCCTGGACTGAAGTCCGAGATTTGATGCGGCTCCGGCGGCGGTGAAGGCGTTATGGAAATGTGTGAGTGCATCGTCGTAGCGCGCGGTCCTTGAACAGCATGCGCCGAGGATGCAATGGGCGCGTGCCTCATCGTCCAGCGACCGGCGGCGGGTGCCGTTCTCGCCGACAAGTGTGAGTACATCGTTCGCAATTTTCTCGGCTTGCACGTACTGGCTCTTCTCGCGATGTTCCTCAGCTTTGTCGAGGAGCGCTCCGATTTTGAGAGAAGGCATGGATGAGGCGTTCTTCATAATCCTATAACCTCGAACAGCAGATGCCCTATGCTAAGTGCACTTCTTTCAATCGAGTGGCGCCATCACGCTTTGTGATGACGCCACCCCGTTGAACTCTCTCTCGCGATGTGAAAAAGACTTTTTGCTATTTTCGCTTGCGTTGCAACCTCAAGGTCGCTGTCACTTAATCCAGATTATTCCACGCGGTTCCGTTGTACCCTTCGAAGTGGTTCGTCGTTGTGTTGAACCGGATCATGCCCTGGACAGGCACTGCCGGTTGCTGTGCCGTCGTGCCGACAGGGACAATGATCGCGCCCGTGCTATTGACATCGAGTTCCGCACGCGGCGTGCTCGTCCGGATCCCGACATTCGCTCCATTTCCAAGTACAAGACTGTTCGATGCCGTGACGCTTGCATTCGCGCCGATCGCTGTGGCATTGGTGATGCCAGCAGCACCGTTCGCGGCGTAACCAATGAATGTATTAGCATTTGCAGTCGTGTTCGATAGGCCAGCATTGTAGCCGATCGCTACATTCTGCGCGCCTGTCGTGTTGTTGAGGAGGGCAAGTCCCCCTTCAGCAGTATTGCGTTCGCCCAACGTATTGCCGAACAACGCCCGCAGTCCTATTGCAGTATTGTCTGCGGCAAGCGTATTGCTATTCAAAGCCTTGAAGCCAATAGCCGTGTTACGTCGTCCAGTAGTGTTGAAGTTGAGTACGCCTGCTCCAACCGCTGTACTGCTATCGCCCGTAGTGTTATGGGTCAAAGTTTGAAATCCCAGCGCAGTGTTAACCTGGCCTGTGGTATTGAAGTTAAGTGCACTGATTCCGATTGCTGTGTTTCGAACGCCTATCGTGTTGGTCCACAGCGCGTGTTGTCCGACCGCCGTATTGGCAAAGCCCGTCGTATTGCTCGTCAGCGCCAGATAGCCGATAGCGGTATTGTTGAATCCTCTGGCGTTACTCGCGAGCGCGTTTACTCCTATTCCGGTATTGCCACCATCGCCAAGCGAGATCGTCTGCCCGTCGTTCACCGATGTGAACGCAGTATCCGAACCGGGCATCGTGAAATTGCCCGCGTTCTGACCAGCGAAGAAATTATTGTTTTGGAATGAGTGAATGTACCGAACACCATTCTGGAACACAACTCCAACTCCACTGGCATCAGTCGAAGAGATGTTGAGTGCATTGCCAAACGTCGCAGCACCTGTGGCGCGGAAGGTGCCATTTACATCGAGTGTTTTTGTAGGCGCGGTTATTCCGATCCCGACATTCACTCCGTTGCCGAGCACGATGCTGTTCGATGCCGTGACGCTTGCATTCGCGCCGATCGCTGTGGCATTGGTGATGCCATTAGCGCCGTTCGCTGCGTAGCCCAGGAACGTGTTCGCATTTTCCGTCGTGTTCGAAACGCCCGCGTTGTAGCCCATTGCTACGTTTTGGGCGCCTGATGTATTATTGAAAAGTGCAAGCGATCCTGCTGCGATATTGCGTTCGCCGATGGTAGCATTAAAGAGTGCCTCGTATCCGGTTGCAGTGTTGTCGGATGAGGAGGATATGTAGTTGTTATGACCAAGCGCAAACACGCCAATCGCGACATTTCGAGCACCTGACGTATCGAACACAAGGGCTCCAAGTCCAACCGCAACATTATTAGCTCCGCTGAGAACATGCGCCCCTGCACCGAATCCGACTGTCGTATTATTCGAGCCGGTGGTTGTAAAAGCGCTCGCTCCGTTGCCGACTCCGACATTGTGAAAACCCGTGGTGTTCCAGGTCAAGGCGCGTTGTCCGATTGCAGTATTCTCTTTACCCGAGGTGTTGGTAGTCAGTGCCAACTCTCCGATTGCAGTATTTTCAAAACCCGTGGTATTGTTTGTCAGCGCAAGAGAACCGACAGCAGTATTGTCGCCATCGCCAATGACAGCAAAATCTGAAGGTCCCGGATTGTTAATTGGTGAGCCGGTCGTTGTGAAATTGCCGGCGCCAGCACCGACGAAGATATTATTCACTCCATAGGAGTGAATCAACCGGGTGCCATTCTGAAATATCGCGCCAACACCAGTCGTGTCAGTTGGAGAGATGTTGAGTGAATTGTCAAAGGTCGCTGCTCCGGTGGTGCGGAATGTGCCATTTACATCTAGCGTTTTTGTGGGTGCAGTTATTCCGATCCCGACACTCGCACCGTTTCCGAGCACAAGACTATTTGATGCAGTGACGCTGGCATTTGCGCCGATCGCAGTGGCATTGGTGATGCCGGCAGCGCCGTTGGCAGAATAACCAATGAAGGTATTGGCGCTTCCAGTCGTGTTCGATGAGCCTGTGTTATAGCCTATTCCTACATTTTTGGTACCGGTAGAATTATTGATGAGGGCCAATGTTCCAGCAGCAGTATTTTTATCGCCTGTTGTAGTGCCAAGTAGGGCCTGTTGTCCGATAGCAGTATTGTCGGATGCCGTGCTGTTGCGTAACGTCTCTCGACCGATAGCCGTATTTCGAGAGCCACTGCTGTCAAAGATGAGTGCAGTATTACCCACTGCCACGTTATAGTTGCCTGATATGTTGAAGTCATGTGCACCCCAACCGACAGCAGTGTTAGCTATACCAGTAGTATTGTTTCCAAGCGCACCCTTACCGACTCCCGTATTGCGAATGCCTGTGGTGTTCTTCGTCATTGCTCCCCAACCGACAGCAGTATTGTCTGTGCCCGTGGTATTGAAAGCAAGCGCACCATTACCGACTCCGACATTGAGAATACCGGTGGTGTTCCAGGTCATAGCTCGCTGTCCGATTGCGGTATTTTGGTAACCGGTCGTATTACTCTTTAGCGCAAGATAGCCCATGGCCGTATTGTTGAATCCTCGTCCGTTGCTCATCAGGGCGTTTACTCCGACACCAGTATTACCACCGTCGCCCAGCGAGATCGTCTGCCCATCTTGGGGTGATGTATAAGTGGTATCTGATCCGGTCATCGTGAAATTCCCGGCGTTCTGACCGGCAAAAACATTATTATTTTGGTACGAGTGAATGAATCGTGTGCCATTCTGAAATACCGCACCAACGCCTGTCGAAGCTGTGGAAGGAATATTCAATCCACCAGAAGCACGAAGCCTCATTTGTTCAGTACTATTTGCTATCAACGGGACATCAGTGTTGCTAGTCGTACCCAACCCTTTTGATGATGGCAATCCGTTGCCGCCAAGCGCCCAAAAGCTGCTGTCGAGCGAAGCAATGGTGCGCGTTTCTAATGCACCTGCATGCGAGACCAGAATGTTATTCGAAGAGCTGTTTGCCGGAATGCCAGTGAGCGCAAGTCCGGCGAATTGCGGCGTGGCGCCGTAATCAATATTTTGCGGCAAGCTGAATTTGACATCGCCGGCGTCTGAAGAAACGTAGACCTGGTTTGGTGTTCCAATCGCGGAAAGTACAGCCGTTCGCGTTTGAAGCACTCCACGGCCAGCGACGACGACGTTCCTATACGTACTGGCCTCCGGCATTCCCGTCAGATAGATATTGTAGAATTCCGGCGTGGCACGGGGGTGAATGTTTTGCGGCAAGCTGAATGTAAGATCGCCGGTTGCAGATGAAACGTTGATCTGATTAGCAGTTCCACTCGCTGAGAGCACACCGGTATTTGAGATCGCAAACGATCCAGTGGTATCTTTCAAAGCGATACCAGAACCGCCCGCAATTGTGAGATCGCCGCTCTTGCCGTTCAGACTTGTAACGACTCCTTTCACTCCTTTATCGAGTGAACTTGCTGCAGCGGCATGTAGTGCATACGGAACGGAAGCTAATGCCGCGCGTGGTGATAGTTCAGGACCTCCATCGACGACTACGCCGAGATAGTACTGCCGATCGAACGTGAGTGAGGAGGGAAATGGCGTGATCGACCCGATGGCCACGTTAAAGATACCGTTTGTCACTGTAAGCTGGTGCTCCTCGTGATAAAGCGCTGAGCCGCCCGAGGCTACATCGTACAGCACGATGGTAATGAGGTGCGAGCCGTTTGCAGGGGCGCTGCTCGTTGTGAGCATGCCCTGATAGCTGATCGTTTGTGGAATCTGCGCTCGGACCCCTTGCGCGTACAGAAGCGCGAGTGCTGCTAAAGTTAGGATCTTGGTCTTCATAGGAGTTAGGAAATAGATGGTGATGCATTCTGGCCTCAAGCCAGGGCTGCAAACATGCAAGGCATCCCACGAAAACCGCTACGAGGGTAGGTACTAGAGTTTTGCTATTACACTCATCCAGTGGAAGAGTGCGAGAAATGAAAACAGCGGGTTAAACCCGCCGTACATTAGGTCAAATGTTAATCTACAAAGTACTTTAAATCCCGGTCAAAAATTTGGGAAGACTGTCTTCCTTCTTCAGTTCAAGTTTCTTCCGCAAGTTCAATCGATGAAATTCCACTGCCCGTTCGGTGATGCAAAAGAGACGAGCGATGTCAGAGGATGTCAGGTCCATCCGCACCATCGCTGCGATGCGCTGCTCCATATGCGTTAGATCTGGAAACTTCGCCGTGAGCTTCTCGCGAAACTCGGGATGCACTTCGTTAAACTGCACCTCGAATTTCGGCCAGTCAATCTGCTGGCACGGCAGCTCTTTCAGTTTCTCCTTGATCTTCTTCAGCGCCGCGATCGGCTCATCGATCTCGCGGATGATCTGGCGCAAGTCGTTCCGGAATTTATCGACGAGTTCGGTTTGGGCAGCGAGGTGAATTGCTTGGGACGAGATCTCGTGTTCCATCCGTTCGCCTCGTAATTTTTGCACTTCGACTCCATGCTCAATCTCAGCAACGGCCACGCGCATATTGAAAAGCTCGACACGCTTCTTCGATTCTTCGCTAAATATTTCTTTTTCGAGCGCGTAATGCTTCTTGAGGTGCTCAAGCTCTTTGGCTGCGTCGCCCGTCTTCGCATAAGCATCGGCAATTTGGTTGTGTGCTTCCGATCCTATTTCCTTCTCGCCTAATTCATCTGCTAATTGTAGCGATTCCATCAAGCGCGCAAGCCCATCTTCGGTTTTCCCTTGCGCAAGAAGCACGCCACCTAACTCGAGTAAAGTTTCTGCAACCCCCTCATTCGTTTTCACTTCGTTACGCCGATGGTGCAACGTGTCGAGAAAACCCTGGGCGGCAGCATTATGATTACCCAGCTTGCGCTGAGTCTTTGCAATACCTAGCATCCAGTAACTCGCTGTTCTGCGAGCATCGATCTGCTTGCTGAGCATGAGAGCACGCTGAAGGTATTCCAATGCCCGAGTATAATCGCCGGTGTTTATATAACTAAGTCCCATGTTGCCCAAAGTTACCGCTACGTTATACTGATCGCCGATTTCTTCAGCAATCGCGAGGGCACGGGAAAGGTAGTCCAACGAACGCGGGTAGTCAGTTAGCTGCACAAGCACATTCCCGATGTTGCCGAGAGCAAGGATTGCAGCCTCTTTAGCGCCGATTGCTTCCGCAAGTGGAAGGGCGCGGGTAAAGTAATCAAGCGCGACTGAGTAGTTAGCAAGGCTGGCGTGCACATTTCCGATGTTGCTGAGAATGGTTGTCACTGCAGCTTTATCGTCAATTTCTTCCGCAAGGGCCAAGGCGCGGGTAAACTGATCCAGGGCACGAGGATAGTCAGCAAGGTTCAGGTGCACAAGCCCGATATTGTTGAGAATGGCAATCACTCCAGATTTATCGCCGATTTCTTCATTAAGTAAAAGAGTGCGGGCATACCAGTCGAGTGCGCGCGGGGAGTCAGCAAGATTTAAGTGTATCAACCCAACGGTGGTCATTAACTTCGCTTGCCGCTTTTTGTCTTCCGTTTGTTCAGCTAAAGCCAAGGCATGCTCGGCCGTGCCAAGCGCAGTGTTATAGTCACTGAGCTTGACTTGTACGTTTGCTGTTCCACCGAGCGCCCTGGACTGCAATCCAAGATTCGATGCGGCTTTGGCGACAGTGAGTGCGTTTTGGAAATATGTGAACGCATCGTCAAAGCGCGCGGTGTTCCTGCAGCAATCACCGAGAATGCAGAGCGCGCGGGCCTCGTCGCCTAGCGGCAGCGTGCCGATCTTATTCGAATGAGAGAGAAATTCATTCGCAAGTGTTTCCGCAAGGGCATACTCGGACTTCTCAAGGTGTTCCTCTGCTGTGTCGAGGTGCGCCTTGAGTTCGGAAGACTCAGTGACGGAGGTCTTCTTCATAATCCTATAATTTCGAACAGGAGATCTCCTATACTTAGTGCATTCGCTCTAGCCTTGAGCCTGCATACAAAAATGCACGGCAGCCGGCGAAAGCCATTACGAGGGTAGGTACTAGAGTTTGTGGAGCGAAGTGGTGGTTTAGAGCACTTTCAGGAATCGCTTGGTGCTCTCCTCATATCCGAGACTGCGATAAAATTCATGGGCTTCGGTCCGATGGAATCCGCTTGCAACAGAGATCTTGAGGCAATCGCTCTTCGCAGCGAAGTCCTCGCCAGCGCGCACGAGTGCAGTGCCGACTCCTCTGGACTTCATCGCGGGATCCACGGAGAGCGATGTGATACAACCGATGTTTCCCTCCTGGTGAAATAAAGGCGTAACATCAAAGCTCATCACGCCTGCGATTGATCCATCCAGTTCTGCCACGAATATCTCTGCCCGCCCGGTGTTGAGGAGAATGTTCATTCGACGTATCACAAAATCTTCAGTCGTTGGATAACCGAGAAGCGTCAAGAGTCTTGCGACATCATTGGCATCCCGTATGTTTGCAGGCCTGACCTTAACTGCCGAATCTTCCATGAATGACCGCCTGTTAGAAATTCTCACCGAGCGCCCGGACTTCAATGTAACGGGATCGGATCGATCAATGCTAAAATTTTTCGTCGATTATCTCGACCACGGCTCGCTCTTTATGGTAGGCTTTGATCCTGGTGATGACCCCGAATTCACCTTTACCAACGACGCGCAGCGCTACAAGTTTCGGCTCTCCGAGATCCGCCAGTACGCAACAAACATGAAACAGGGGATCGCGATGGACTGGGATGTTGTGCCGTTCGAGTTCATCTCGAAAGAGTAGCGTAGATTACGTAGCCTCTTGCTCAACGACAAGCTCTGGTGTCTCCTCAAACTTAGGAGTCAATGTTTCAAGCATTGATTCGATCTCAATTAGCCGTGCTTCGTCGGATTCAGCGGGTTTGAGTCTTATGATCAGGCGAAGCTGCTTCTTCTCAGTAACCAGACGAATATTGTTCGCGCCGATCGTAGGGAAGGTGTCAAGAATCCGCGGGAAAGCGTTCTGGTAGTAATGAACTTCGGTTTCAGGTGGAAGCAAAAGGCGCAACGAACGTGTCGGTTCGTCGAACTGAACTGTGCGGGCGCCGAGTTGTTTTGCTCGCTCGCGAATACGTGCGAGATGCACAAGTGATACGGCAGCTTCAGGCAGCGGACCAAATCTATCCTTCATTTCAACCGCGATCTCTTCGAGTTCGGCATCGGTAGCGACTTGTGCCATGCGCTGATAGAACCGGAATCGCTCGGCATCGTCTTCGATGTAATCCGCAGGGATGAGGGCGGAAACGCCGATCGAGACACTGACATCATCTGAACCATCAAGGCGCTTTCTACCGAATGCAGTCCGCTTCGCTTTCGCAAGCTCGTCCTTGAACAGCTCCTGGAATTCTTCGCGCTTTAATTCTTCGACGGACTCATCGACGATCTTTTGATAGAGCTCAAACCCGATATCGGCGATAAATCCCGATTGTTCTGCTCCAAGCAAATTGCCTGCGCCACGAATTTCGAGATCGCGCATCGCAAGTTGGAAGCCGGCGCCAAGTTCGGAGAATTCTTCCATCGCTTCAAGCCGCCTCAATGCATCTTTGGACAGCGACGCGATCGGTGGTGCGACGAGATAACAATATGCCTGTTCGTTCGAACGGCCCACGCGTCCACGCAACTGGTACAGCTCCGCAAGACCAAAATTTTGCGCGCGGTTGATGATGATCGTATTCGCGTTCGGTACGTCGAGTCCGGATTCGACGATCTTGGTTGCACAAAGAATATCGATTTTGCGCTCAAGAAATTCGCGCATGACTTTTTCGATCGACGTTGGCGGCATCTGTCCATGCACAACACCAACTCGCGCTCGTGGCACGAGTTCGCGAAGCTTATTCGCGAAGGCATCGATGTCGCCAACCTTGTCATTGATTGCGTAGACCTGGCCAGCGCGCGCCAATTCGCGCTTCAATGCTTCGGTGATTGCGGCTTCGTTGAATCCGGCGAGTACCTCGGTTGAAATGGGCAACCTATTACGAGGCGGCGTTTCCATTACCGACATGTCGCGTGCGCCGAGAAGCGAGAAGTTCAGTGTGCGCGGAATTGGAGTTGCCGTCAGCGTAAGCGTGTCGATGTTCGCGCGCAACTCGCGAAGCTTTTCTTTTGCAGCCACGCCGAATCGGTGCTCTTCATCGATAACGAGAAGACCGAGGTCTTTGAAGACAACGTCTTTCGAAAGAATGCGATGTGTTCCGATGAGTACATCAATGAGCCCAGCTTCGAGGCCTTTCAGAATTTCTGTTTGCTCCTTGCGCGATCGGAATCTTGATAGCGAGGCAGTCCGAACGCCAAAGCGCTCAAGTCGGTCCGCGAAAGACCGTGCATGCTGCTCGGCAAGGATGGTAGTAGGCACGAGCACTGCTGCCTGCTTCTTGTCGATCACTGCTTTCATGGCCGCGCGCATTGCGACTTCGGTCTTGCCATATCCAACATCCCCGCAGATGAGGCGATCCATCGGCGATCGCGATTCCATATCCTTCTTTAGATCCTCGGTTGCCTTTGCCTGGTCTGGAGTATCTTCATAGACGAACGCCGCCTCCATCTCGCGCTGGATGATGTCATCTGCGCTAAATGAAAAACCTTCCTGCGACTTCCGCTTTGCATAAAGCTGGATGAGATTACGCGCAATGTCTTTAAGCCGCTTCTTCGTCCGCTCTTTCGTCCTCTGCCATTCAGGCGATCCGAGTTTGGAGAGTCTGGGTTCTTCGGGGGTTTCGCCTGCGGAGTATTTCGAGAGCTTGGCAATGTAGTCGAGATTGACGAAGAGGACGTCGCTGTCGCGATAATGCAGTCGAACTACTTCCTGCTTCGTACCACGGACCTCGATCGTCTCAAGCCCCATGAACTTACCGATCCCTTTGTCTTCGTGCACCAGGAGATCACCACGCTTGAGCGAACGCAGCTCTCGCAGCGAAATGCCTTTTGTGCGTGCCGCCTTCTTTCGAGCGGATGCGCCCCGTTCGCGCTTGCGCCCAAAGAGCTCATGTTCGGTGAAGACAACAGCTCCGACTTCCGACGGATACGCAAAGCCATGTGCTAATGATGGCTGCAAGAAGCGAATCGTACCTTGCTTCTGCCGGAAAAGATCAGCGCTGTCATTCTCGATCAATGTCGCAGTGTCATCCTCGGAACCATGATCTTCAGCGTTCGCATCGAGAAGGTCGCCGAGTCGTTTGGCGAGATCCTTTGTCTCGGTCAGGATCGTGACTTCAGTCCCGTTCGCCCGCAATGCGTCAACGTGTTCGCGAATGAGTTTGAGGTTTGCATTAAAGCTGGGCTGGGATTTGATCGCAAAATCTATCGCGGACTTGGGGTCGTGTGGAAATCGAACGATATTCAGTAAAACACGAGGCGCGAGTGCGCTGCGAACGGAATTCTGTGCATCTTCCTGTTCAAGTTCACCATGGATGCGCTCCGGTTCGATCAGTGCGACGAGCGTATCCTTTGAAAGATAATCGAAGAGAGTAGCTTCTCCTGTAGCTTCATTCTCTGTCAATGCATTCGGTACGAGTGTAAGTTGTGCACGATCGACAATTGAACGTTGGCTGATCGTGTCAAATGCGCGCATGCTCTCGACCATATCGCCGAAGAACTCGATACGAACAGGCAGGATCTCCGTGAATGGAAAGACATCAACGATACCGCCACGGACTGCGTAATCTCCTGAGGATTCTACAAATTGTTTGCGCTCGAA
>JABDDM010000045.1:0-101 GCA_013287605.1 Ignavibacteria bacterium
CACGACACCGCTTGCCAAAACCTACGCTCCAAAAGATGTGGAGAAAAAATGGTACGCTGAATGGGAAGCGGATGGACTTTTCTATGCCGATCGTGCTGAAG
>JABDDM010000045.1:111-14722 GCA_013287605.1 Ignavibacteria bacterium
GTGAAACCGCAGGACCCAACAGGTCGCCGCGCGATCGACAAAAAACCGTTCGTCATCGTCATTCCTCCACCGAACATTACGGGCATTCTGCATGTCGGCCATGCGCTGAATAATACAATTCAGGACACCTACATCAGGTATCATCGGATGCTGGGCCACGAATCGCTGTGGCTTCCGGGCACCGATCATGCCGGCATCGCGACGCAGACAAAGATCGAAAAAGTCATGCGCGAAGAGGGCCTCTCGCGCCATGACCTCGGACGAGAGAAATTTCTGGAGCGCGTGTGGGAGTGGAAGTCGATCTATGGCGACATCATCATCGACCAACTTCGAGCCCTGGGTTGCAGCGCCGACTGGCGCCGATTGCGATTTACGATGGATGCCAAGTACTCTGCGTCCGTCATTGAATGTTTTGTCCGCTTGCACGAGCAAGGGCTCATCTATCGAGGCAAACGAATCATCAACTGGTCGCCTCTCGCACAATCCGCGCTATCGGATGAAGAAGTGATTCATAAGGTCACCGAGGGTAAGCTTTATTATTTCAAGTATCCGATCATTGGCACTAAGGGCAAAGAGCCGGAATATCTTACGATTGCGACCACACGTCCGGAGACGATGCTCGGTGACGTAGCAGTCGCGGTGAATCCGAACGATCCACGCTACAAGCATCTCATCGGGAAGCACCTGATGCTTCCGTTGATGGATCGAGAGATACCGATCATCGGAGACGACTATGTGGATCAAACATTTGGAACAGGCTGCGTGAAGATCACGCCTGCCCATGATCCGAATGATTTTGAAATTGGTCTGCGACATAACTTGCCGCAGATTAATGTCATGGATACGCACGCCGTTATCAACGACCTTGGTGGCAGGTTCGAGGGACTTGATCGCTTCGATGCTCGCAAGAAGATCGTTGAAGAACTTCAACTCTTAGGTCTTGTCGACAAGATCGAGAGCTATACGAATTCGGTCGGCTATTCTGAGCGCGGCGGTGAGATGATCGAGCCCTATCTCTCAGATCAGTGGTTTGTGAACATGAAGCCACTTGCGGGGCCCGCGCTCAAAGTGGTCGAGGATGGGCTTATTCAATTTCATCCCGAGCGATGGGTCAATACCTATCGACATTGGATGACGAACATTCGCGATTGGTGCATTTCGCGCCAGCTCTGGTGGGGGCATCGCATTCCCGCGTGGTACGCCGAAGACGGTCGCATTTATGTGGGGCGCAATGAGCAGGAAGCTCGCGCCAAAGCACTTGCCGACGGATACGAAGGCAAGCTCCTTCAGGACGAAGATGTACTCGACACCTGGTTCTCATCCTGGCTCTGGCCTTTCGCAACGTTCGGATGGCCGCAAAATACTTTAGATCTCCAGGAGTTTTATCCAACCAGTCTTCTCTCGACCGGACCGGACATCATCTTCTTCTGGGTCGCACGGATGATCATGGCCGGCATGGAATTCATGAAGGGGTTGCCGATGAAGGACGGCACACTGCGAGAAAAGCCGGAAGATATTATTCCCTTCCGTGATGTGTATTTCCACAACATCATTCGCGATCAGCAGGGTAGGAAGATGTCGAAGTCACTCGGCAATTCACCCGATCCCTTCGATCTGATCGACAAATACGGCACCGACGCGCTGCGCTTCACCTTGCTCTATCTCGCCCCGTTGGGACAGGATGTCCGCTTCGGTGAAGAATCCTGCGAGATCGGCCGCAACTTCGCAAATAAGCTTTGGAATGCAACGCGCTTCGTAATCATGAAGCGCGATGAATATGAATCGGCGGCGCCGAACGTACAGTTCGAGTCCGAAGACACCGAATTATTGAACAGCGAGGCGGAGGTAAGCGCCGAGCGGAAGCAAACTGCTGGCGTATTCACCCTACGGCCTGCTACAACGCTTGCCGATAAATGGATGCTCTCGCGTGCGAATCGAGCAGCTCGGGATGTTCGCAAGGCATTCGATGCATACGAGATCAATGAAGTCACGAAGGTCCTGTATGATTTCATCTGGAAGGATTACTGCGACTGGTATTTGGAGATCGTAAAGATCCAGCCCGCTTCAACGCCGCTCGCCGTCGAGATCCTCGAAGGCATCATGCGGATGCTTCATCCGATCATGCCATTCCTGACAGAGGAGTTGTGGCATGCCCTCACCGGAGAAGCCAAGAATGTTCTCATTGGTCAGGATGATTACATCACTCCTGACACATACAAAATCGACGATGCAGCCGAAGCAGAATTTGCGTTCGTTCAGCGAAGCGTTGAAGCAGTTCGGCTACTACGCTCAACGCTGAACTATGCACCATCGAAGGCGATCGATCTTGTGATACAACTCAAGATCGCGGAAGATCTGGCCTTGCTTGAATCGGCGCGAACGATCATTGAACGCCTTGCCCGCACTGCCTCGTTCTCGATCGAAAGAGACGGTAAAGAATACTCCTCAAAAGAATACTCCAGCGAGTTGCTCGGTGGACGAGGGCAGGTGTTCGTAAAACTTGAAGCTCGCTCTGAAGACGAGCGTTTGAAGGAGCGTACACGTCTCGAAAAAGAACTCGAGCGTATCGCTTCGCAGCTAAATGCTGTCACTGAAAAACTGGGAAACGAGTCGTTCGTGAGCAAAGCCCCTCCTGCAGTGATCACGAAAGAACGCGAAAAGCTGACCAGTTACGCAGTGCAGCTCGAAAAGCTCACGGCAAGCCTTGAAGAGCTCCGCTAGCCAGGGCTGCAACTTCTTGATGCTGGATGGGTTTAAATCTATGCCCATCCAATGTCTCGGAAGCTGTGAAAAAACATCGCATTTTACTCTTGCTGTTTGCCGGCTTGATGATTCAATGCACCCATGCGTCTTCCATAAGCGCACAATGGGTGAAACTGAAGGATTTCGGCAAAGCGGTCGTCTCCATTTATTTTATTGATCTGCCGGGCCCTCCTCGTATCGGCTTTGTAAGTACCGTCGGGAGTGATGACGTAGGCGAAGTTTGGCGCACAACTGATGGCGGCAAAACCTGGACGCAATGTCAACTTTCGCTTCCAACACAGATCATTCATCAGTTCACGTTCAAGGATTCGGTGATCGGGTGGTTCGCGTCATGGCTTGGCTATGTGTATAAAACAACTGATGGTGGTCTAACATGGACGAGACTTTCACTTACACAGGCGTCCTTTAATGGAATACACTATCATGCTGCCACGAAACTCCTCTTCGTGACTGGAGAGAACGGGCAAGTTGATTACGTCTCAAACGACGAAGGCACGACATGGTCGAACTACTCGTGGGGAAATCCGAAAGGAGGATCCATGACAGGTTATGGAAGTATGGTCTTCAATGATGCAATGAGTGGAATCGTAGCATCAACGCATGACCACGACCCCTATTATTATACAACGGACGGGGGGCTTAACTGGAATACATCGACTATTCAGGACGTCGGTGGTTTTCAGCCAACAGGAATTCCCGGGACGAAGACGTATCTCACTCTGGATTGGGGTCTCAACTGTATCGACCGATCGGACGACGGCGGCATCAACTGGAAGCCGGGACCTCTACTGCCATCACCACACAATCTCGTGCTCGAAGGCGGAGTTCCGATGCTCTCCTTCCAGTCCAATACAAAAGACGGAATATTTGTATCGCTTGATACGGGCAGGACTTTTACGCAAGTGTGCGGCCCCAGTGCGGTGAATGAAATCCGATCGTATGTCAAGGGCTACACAATCTATGCTTCGGACGCGGACGCATACTATACCGCAAAGACCTCATTATTGTGGATGAATATACTCGATCCTCTGCACCTCGGCGGACCCAGGCCTCAATTGGCGCAGGACACCATTCGGATGACCACAGTGCCATGCGGCACGCTTGACACGGTCGTTCGATACTCAATGGTGTCGAACTGCTTTGCACGACTGACTAAAGCTGTGCTCACCGGTTCGAAGTTTATTCAACTGAAGTCGAGCCCCACGCTTCCGCATGACATCGGGGTTAGTGATAGTCTCGTACTGAGCTATACTCCGAACGGCCTTTCAAATGACACCACACTCCTGAAGCTGACCTTTTCGAACAGCACAGAGACATTCGATACAACAGTCGTTGTGATCGCGCAGGCGATTGGCGGCATTACCTCGCTTGGCATATTCCTACCGGCATTTTCCGGATCTCCCGGGGACACAGTTTCGATCACACCCGGGATCGTGGTTTCACCGATCCTCGACGTGACGCTTCCATTTAGTTACACTGTCACATTTGATTATAGTCTGCTGGCTCCGTTTGTCCCGACGGGTAACGTTCAGGCAGGTCGACGCACGATCACCATCTTCGATACGCTTTTCCATGGAAGGCCTCGCTCCAATGCGATCCAGTTTATTGTCGGGCTCGGCAATCAGGATTCGACATCAGTACAACCGGGACAACTTGCAATCGGAAGCGGATGTGGTGTGCAAAGCTCGTTCGGGATTGGTGTGTTTCATCTGCTAAATATTTGTCGTGCTGGCGGGGTGCGGTTGTTTGATCCATCGGTTGCGGTTAGCCTCTCTTCGGCACGCCCAAACCCAGCCTCGTCGATCACAACGATCGCGCTTCAATTTGCCGAGGCAGGATATTCGACGTTAAAAGTATTCGACGCAATTGGACGCGAGGTCGCCACACTCTTTGATGGTGATGCAAAGCCAGGCAATGCAACGATTCCTTTTGATGTCTCCGCATTGCCACCGGGCACGTACATCTACCGAATGAAGACACCGTCCCAGGTTTTCAGTCGGAAGCTCATCGTACGTCGATGAGCAGCAGTGGAATAGCAATAAAAAAAGAGGGGCCAAATTGGCCCCTCATAAGTTTTGACGTTCGCAGTTCGATTAGAACGGTGCGAATTTAACGGTGATCCGTGTCGAGAGCGTGTTGACTCTCAGATCTCCAGTTGAACCTGTGGAGATGTTCATAAACGGAATCGCATACGTTACTTCCGGCGTGATCCATGCCTTACCTGGGCTTACCGGGATGTCATAGCCAAGTCCGCCTTCGATCGCAGAGTAGAACTGCGTGCTGTTTGGAAGTCCATCGTTCGACTGGTATGCAGCAGCAATTTCATGATTGCCCATTGCGACACGGCGCTGCACAGACTTCGATGCATTGACACCCACGAGAAGGTGTGCTGGGCCTGCGAACGAATACTTCAACAGCAGATCAGCACCAAGGGTCTTATACGCATAACCGATCATTTGACTTTCCGGCACTCTCTGGTCAGAGGCATTATTGTCAAGCACCGAGCTAAAGTCATTGTAGGTCAGGCGCGGAGAGATCATCAGGTCATGTGCGACTGGGATCTCACTTGAAATGTGGAATGTAGGTGTTTCCCAATTACCCTTCATATATCCACTTCCGCCATTCGGATTGAAGGTTCCGAACGCCATATTCGAGTTCACGCCTCCACCAAGACCGAAGGTAACTGCCTGCGGCTCGGTCGGTTGCGTCGAAAACATTTGTGCGTTGGCTGAAGTTGACATACTAATTACTGCAAACGTCGCGATGGCGAGCGTTGCAAAGCGTTTTAAGAGATTAGTGCGTTTCATAGTAGATAATAATAATTGGATAGAACTGCACCACGGTTGCCCGAACGCACAGGGTCCCTCCCTGCTTCGTTCACTTTCACTACTCCCATTCGAGTAGCTGCCCAAAGCGGAATCGTGGCAAGATCACGTCGTGATCTCAAACAATTTGCCCATCCGGTTGTACATTGAACTTACCTTCGCCCATAGTATCCAAGTTGTATTTTATGAGCTTCGCAGGTGAACTTCTTCAACAATATTGCCAACATTCGCTCAAATTGTCGCCCTGCAATTCGTCTTTCTGGTATGCCAAAAAATAGATTTCTTATAAGCCCATTGATAGTTTTCAGTCCGTTTTTTAGGACACTTTTGGCGCAATCTGCAAACGCGCTTTGAAATAAACATTTCAGTTTTAGATGAGGATGAGCCTAACTGGTGTAAATCTTGCAGGCATATGTATTACCTCTATTCCAAAAGGGATGGCGGATCATGCAGCATATTCGTATTCAGCTGCCTCGGGCAAGAACCACGCTGGTCATGAGGATTGGGTAAGGCCAGTAATCACGACGGGCGGGTTCCCGGGGTAGCTTTTCCTTGTGATCGGCTCGAGTAATCGGTGTAACTTTCTCCCTGCTTACTGGTCTTTACAAGGGTGTTGCCACTAGTCCACGCGCCAAGCTCCAGCTATGTCAAATTTCCGTCTGCTCCCTACTTTTATTATTGTTGTGGTTTTGTTGTCGGTCTCCACGCTCTGTTTGGCTCAATGGCAGCAAACAAGCGGACCATATGGAGTCGAGGTTCACTCTATCACTAATAGCGGTGATACACTCTACGCTGGTACCGGCGGGGGACTCTATCAGCTTGTTCCAGGAAGAAAAGCCTGGGAGTTGATCGCATTCAGTTCTCACTCGGTCTCAGATGTATGGGCAACATCCAGCAGACTTTATGCCGGTCTCATCGATACGATGCCAAATGCATTGCCTGGCTCGCTCTTGTACAGCTCAACGGATCGCGGACATTCCTGGACTATTTCCAGTGGCGTATTCAGTCACCCGGTTATGAAATTCTGGGCTCTTGCCACAATCCACGATGCTGGTCATGAGGTGACGTACATCAGTGCGAGCTTCGTCACGATCGGCGGATTCAATTTATTCTCTTCCTCCAGCTCCGATACTGGCACTTGGACACCCGTAACATCGACCTCCGGACTTCCCAATCTTGGAGTCCGCGCCTTAATCTCCATCAACGATACTCTCTATGCTGCAACGGGTGGAGGGGTATTCGTAAAAGAACCCGGGGTACCCATGTGGAAGAGATTGAGCGGCATACCGAGTACTGTCATCGCAACTGGTATTCACTTCGATGGATCTACAATGTATGTGGGTACGAGCGATGGTGTTTACTACTCGATAGACCGGAAGACATGGACCAATAATCAAAGCCTAGTAGACATTCGCAGTTTTGCAACACTTGGAAGCATTACCGTCGGAGATGATTCTCTGCAATATTACTTTACTACTGATCACGGGCTCCGTTGGTCGCAGGTACCAAGCACAGCTAACGTTCAGGGGCATGATGGATTGCTTGCGCGATCAGGAAATCTCGTGATCGGAACACAAAAGGCGATCTACACGCTCGCTTCTCCTTCCTTCGCGCTTACGCGAATTGATAGCGGCATCATCAACAATGATGTCTACTCGCTTACGCTTATTGGAAACAAGTTATACGCTCGAACGAAGGAAGGCTTTGCCTGGACGAGCGATGCAGGCGACACATGGCATGAGCTCGCGACGGAGAGTCGTCCCGGCAGTACCCAATATCTCACTTCTTCCGCCAATCATTTGTTTGTTGGAGGAACTGGTCTTTTTCGAACCACCAATGACGGAGTAACCTGGGACACGCTCAAAGGTGGATTCAATAATTTTCAAACCGTCAATGCATTGGCCGCTTCCGACTCTACCATCTACGTAGGAACCTCAGAACCGCAGGCATCAGGCATTTATATATCGAGAGATCTCGGCGCGACATGGACATCTGTTGACACTCAGATAACCGACCTCGTCTACGCGATCTATGCAGATGGGCCGCGCGTGATTGTCTTGGGAAATAATTGGAATTATCGCTCAACCGATCATGGAGTAAGCTGGACCAAACAGCCTCCACCAGAATATTCGGGACAGGTTGGCATTTCCGTCGCCGGTTCAAGAGATACGATCATTGCGAACGCCAAGGGCATTTTGCGAAGTGTTGATGGCGGCTTAAACTGGAACTCCGTCACGGAAGGGCTACCCGAGGCAGATTGGGTCGATCGCGTGTTCATGAGTGGCAACGTGGCGGTTGCTGGAAGCATGATCGGTGTGTACTATAGCAACGACGCTGGTGCGCATTGGCGCTCGAGCAATGCAGGATTGACCGATGAAACTCCAGCCGCTGCATTCGATGCAAACTATCTCTACGCCGGAACATTTGGGTCGTCGATGTGGAGACTTCCGAGAATTCTGGCAACAGTTTTTCTTGATGAGAGCACTGCCGCGCTTTCGATCTATCCCAATCCCGCCCGTTCCAATGTCTCAATTGTTGTTTCGGGCAACACGACAGCCACGTCTCACATTCTTCTCTATGATGCGCTCGGGCGGCTTGTTCGGCAGTTCGCGGTGGGTGCAAGAAACATTTCATTCGGGGGCCTTGGCAACGGAGTTTATCACGTGGAATTGCGCGATGTCAATAACGGAGCGCTCCATGCAAGACAAAAGCTGGTGATCGTGCGTTAATTGGTGCATGACACTTCTTCGCCGTGCCGTCCAGATCGTTGCGATCTTATGCCTGACCCTAACGCTGCTTTGGCCGCCCTATAAGTTTGTCTGGCGTTACTCGCTCCAGAATACTCAGGGAGAAATCACCGGATTTCTAGGGTACTATTTTGTTTTTTCGCCTCCCGATAATCCGCTTCTGATCGCGAAGTCAGCAAGGGCGCGATTGACAACTGAAGGCACTCCGCCACCAAGATTCGATCATCGGACCGATTCTGTCGAGGCCGAGATGGACGTTGGTCGTCTCCTGCTTCAGTTGCTCGGGATTTGCGCCATCGCAGCAATACTTACCGCGATAGTCGATAAAAAGCTTGGAAGAGACACTCAGAAAGCTTAACCTGGCCAACTGTAACTTTTTTGACCCCAAATTGGTCATATAGACGGATTACCTGCCGCTCGTAAGTGGGAGGTAACCCAAGTGTGGTATTGAGATTAGCAAGCAATTCATGCGGAGGCTCATTGAGTGTCTGGTGCGGCTTCTCTTTGTGGCAACAATCTTCGTTGTCGCTCGTGAAAATATTGCTCGATCCCAGACACCGACACTACCGACCGATCCCGCAAATTTTGAAACGATCAGTCCTTCCCGATCGATACTCTCTCTCGATCACAGTTCATTAACCATTTTTTCGAGCGGATGCGTACGGACCGATTCCATGATCCGCTACACCGTGCTCGGATCTTCTCAGCAAGGTGACAGCATTATCGCAATCAAGCTGATCGGTTCTGCAAACTTTCAACCAGTCAGTGCACCTGCGCTTCCCAGCCCAGTTGGAGGGCTCGATTCCATTTGTATCGGCTATTCGTCACAGGGCTTACAGCCAGACACTGCTGTGCTGGTGTTGAGTTATCTTCTTAATGGAAGTCCATTCGACACTTCGATCATCCTTATCGGCGTAAATCCTGGTCCGGCTGTCGAGGCTCGTCCGCAACTCCTCGTTGCGGCCACAACAACAACATCTCCTCAGCAGACAAAGGGAATCGCTACGGACGTAGGTAGTGTGGCGACGATTGGCGTAACCGTCAATCATGACCTTCCGCTGATGCAAGTTGATTCCATTGAGGTGAGCTACGCGTATAATGACGATATTGTCACTCCCGATAAGGTTACGGCCGCACCGGGCTATATCGCAAATATCGAGCAGGCATTCGGCGGGCTGGTGCGCTTTCGACTGATCCGCGACCTGAGTGCTCCGCAAAGCAAAGATCTTTTTTCTGCAGCCAACCAACTTCTGGCGACTGTCAGCTACCGCACCACACTCTCGCGAGAAGCATCCACTACGATCCAACTTGACCAGTTTACCTATTATCTGAACCCAACACTTGGGACTGGGTGCGCCGCACAAGCTGTCCTGGCTTCTGACAGCGTGCGCGTAACGCTTAACCCTCGCTGTGGCGATGGGCAGTTGACGGAGCTAATGAACAAGTTCAATGCCCTCCATATTCTTTCGATCTATCCGAATCCTTCCGGCAGCTCGAGTCAGGTGATCCAGGTGACGTTCGATCTGCAGACCGATACAAGAGTGACCGTAAGCGTTACGGATGCAAATGGCAAGGAAGTTTCGAAGCTGTTTGACAACGAGCTTACCGTTGGGCAGCATTCTGTTGGGCTCAGTTCCTCCGGCATCCCTGACGGTGTTTACTTTATCATTGTTGTCGTCAATGGTCAGCGCGAGATCCGCAAAGTAATAGTCCAGAAGTAGTCGCACCAAACAAAAATCCGCCAGACGCTTTTGGCATCCGGCGGATGTTTCCTCATTAGCAGTACCCGTACCGCTTGGCGGCCTCTACTCAAGAAAGTTTAGCCATCCTCGAGCATTTGCTGCTTGCGATAGGAGCACTGGTATGACCGATGACCCTGCAAAAGGTAACACCTTTCACTGCCAGGTTACACCGCTAACTTTCCCGACGTAATAATTGGCTTCGATCGACGCAAAGCCTAAATCCGCATGAGTCGCCTGATAATGCCGAATAATCTGCACCCAGCCTGGGCCTGTCGGAAGCGTTGTAAGGTCATATTGCGCCGATGAGCCGGTGTCTGCTTCATACCTCTCAGGTATGAGCGTCATCGGGTTGCATCGCACGGTCGAGGCGATTCCAACTGTCCCCTGCTCAGGGACGTACTGGATTCTGAACGTGCCAGAACGCGTCACTGCTGAGCCAGCGGTGGGAGAGCTTATTTGCGGGCGGTCATGCGACAGAACGTCACAAAGGAAATGCAGCCCGACGGAATCTCGCAGCGTGAAGCTATACCGGTCTCCGGAGCCAACGCGAGTTACGGCACCTTTATAAACTCCTGCGGCATCATCAAAAAGAAAGGCGGAGCCAATGCAATAAAGGGTATCCTGTTGGGCAAGCCGTATCGGAATTCCTCCCGAATCAACGGCAATCGAGACAAAGATCTTCACTCCAGCCGGCTGCTCCACTTCATCATGGACAGCGACGATGACTGATTTGGGAAGTCCTTTGCCCGCACCGGTTGAGTTGGAATTGTTGGGGTCACTTGCAGGCACACTCATACAGCCAGCGAGTGCAAGCGGTAGTAGCAGGGTTGCAGTAAGCGCCGCCAACAGGGTTCTGTTGTGGTACATGGCAAACAAAATGTTAATTCAAGAGCTAAATGGAGTAAGCGATTAATGAGCCTCACTCCCGTGATTGAAGTAGTGTTGAGACTCCGCGCACGAGTATCAACGAATAAAGATAATACATTTACATGGTCAAGTCAAGCCCCTCGCCCGACCATTTCATATGGAATGCTAAATGTGCCTCCCGGTCATGCAGCACATCCTCAATCATAATCCCATTAATTGGAGCAGAATAGCCACTTCTGACCGCAATCACGCGCACCTCCAAAGTTTCGCTCGTGATCTCAAAATCTAGTCGCCAGGATCGAATTGCGAGCGCGAAGCACCCACCCTGAGCCGTTATTCGGCGGTAAGGGTGTGGAAGTGGGTCATCAGAGAGAACCTCGTTTGCCCGCTGGATCAGATCGATTCCAAATTCTGATTTGAGCCAACTCGCCTGGTGCTGAGCTCCCTCACTCCACGAGACCGAGTAACCAGGTTTTTGATCCAACTCTTCCACCCAGCCGATTCGTGACTCGGGATAAGAATCCGCGTAAGGTAGATAGGGTTTGACGTCAAGTATCGGTGTGCCGTCGAGCAGATCCACATTTCCGACTCGGATCTTGCGTCCGCTTACTTCTAACAAATCGACTACCGACATTCCGATTGGATTCGGCCTGTGCGGTGAGCGAGTTGAAAAGAGCCCGTGTTTCGTGCTTCCGCTTCGAGGCGTCAATACCATCGGCTTCCAGTTAGCATTTCGATCGAACCAGTAGAGAAGCCATATTCTTTCGAATCCGGCCAGGTCGGTTAGAGCCTGCTCGAAATTCATCCCTTGCTCGAGCATGATGATTCCTTCGCGAGCGATGCCAAGCCCGGGCTGACGTGGCGCATCATAACGGTCGTCGAAGGGTGTGTGGATGTAGCCGATCGGCTGAAGGGTGAGTTCGCGCATCGTTGATCAGTGCGGTATGACGATCGGTACGCGGTGAGTGCCGGATACTGTCTCACGATCCGTCATTTTGGAAACGATGATGGACGGCCTGGCTGCGGATTCTTTAGCAAGCTTAGTTCTCAATGCCCCACTTCGTGCAATCCCTGCTGTATAGGCTGTGTCGTATCCAATCCCTGCTTTCATGAGTCGGCGTTCTTCGAGTTCAGTCGCGATCGAAAACAATGTTTCCTCGCACGAGATTGAATTGTCGATCCATAGTTCTCCTTTCGGGATGAAGTAATAGACCATGTCATTGCCGCTAAATCCGAAATCGGGATAGATCGACTTACGAACAGCCGGACCATCAACGACCCACACATTCATTCCTTCGATCTCCCCAACCGGCACGCGATAGATGCCCTGAAGCTGCAAGCTGTCAGGAAGCGGAAGCTCACGAACACTATCGGCATCAATCGTCAGGACTTTCGGGAGCGAAGTTTCGTGACGTTGACAGATACCGCTATCGATGATGCGCATGCGGTGCTCGAGCATCAATGCCGAGTCGTGGGCTACTGCATAACTCAAGCCGTCTACACGCATGAGTTCATCTTCGTAAAGCTCGTGCGCCAGCGTGTAGGGATATTCTTCGGCAGAGATGGCATTGTCGATCCAGATCTCACCCGTTGGCACCCATGGATAGCGCTGGAAATTTCCGCCATAGACAAATTCGTGGTAGATCAAGGATCGAATCGCAGCACCATCGACCACATAAACCTTGAGAGAAGAAAAAGCACCCGAACTTGTAGGCTTTCTCAATTCATCGAATATCTGAGCATGAGTGTCAAGCGAAGCTTCGCCAGTAGGATATCGATACACCTTCACAGCAGGAATTGAGTGGAGCGCGGAGAGGCTTGCGCGTTTGACTTGCGCTAACGCCGGACTCGCAAAATATGAGAGCACTGCTAAGAAACAAAATGCTGCACTTCTATTGAGATTCATACTATGATACGAAAAGACCGTCCAACCTCACGAGGCAGAACGGTCTTTGTACCAAAAAGAATTGATCCCTACTGTTTGAGTTGTATGAAGCCAATCGTCCCGTCAGCCTCTTTATTGGTGCCGGCTGTGAAATAGATCTTTCCGGCGTTTCCAGAAGGTGGTACGACCAAGCCCCACAATCCTGGAATCGTGATGGGTGCATTGGATGCGTCGTTCAACTGCCCCAGCGATTTACCAGTGCCGTCGAATACGTTGATCCTTCCATCGCCGAAGTTTCCAACGAGGATGTCATTTGCATATTGCCCAAAGCTGCCTGGTGCCTTGATAATCGCCCATGGAGAATTCAGGGTGCCACCCGACGCAAAGGTTGAGGAGTAAGTAAGGGCTCCAGTGGTGTTGTCGGCGATGTAGACTGCAACATCTCCTATTCCTGCACCCGCTGAATCATCAACGCTTCCATCCGCTGCGGGCCTTTTTGGCCGTGCTGATGCGACGTACAGTTTACCATCGATAGATGCAATATTGAAAGGCGCATACCCAAGGCTGCCAAAATTGTCGGGGAAAGAGGCCTTGAAGTTGAAGTTTTTATCAAAAACATCGATCGTGCCTGCATAAAAATTAGCAACATAGAGAAAATTTCCTTGAACGGCTGCGCCTTTGAATACAGAAGTTAAATGTCTGTCCGCAACTACAAAGGCCGGAGAAATACCCATTGCATTTCCCCATGCGCTAACGATGCCGTCTTCGCCTACAAAAACGAATGCACTTAGTCCCCTATTCGGAATCGTGAATACTGAGGTCTGAACAACTCCAGAAGGTGCTCCACCACTAGAGGTTGATGAGGGACTTGGGATCGGGAGTGAAACTCCGGCAAGGTTACCGAGGCTATCGTAGAATGTCGCGGTTGAGGAGTGATTCACCCCAACAACGAGCAACGTCTGGGTTGCGTCAAACGATACGCCCCATGGATTTTTCAAATTTGGATCAAGCTTTCCTATTCCTGCAAGGTCAGAGGCTATCGGAGTTAGAGTGTATTGCGGTTTGGCAGGCCGAACAAGCTTGATGCTGAAGACTCCGCTCTTACCAGTAATACCGTTGTTATCTGTCACGCGAACAACTGCATTCATCGAACCGGTGTCAGGCACGTTCCACCAATAACTTGTAAGATCTGAATCCATCGAGCCTATGAGTTTCCAAGACACGCCGGCGTCGAGCGAATAGTCGAGATTCTTGTGTTTAGCAAGACCTGTTCCCGTCCACACGATCTGGTAGCTCTGCGTGCCTGAAATAATCGAGTCACCTGCACCCGGGCGTACCACAGTTAGGCTTCCCACGGTTGGCGTTGTACTGGTTGAGCAACCGACGAACAAAGAAAGGACTGTTGCAAGTGGCAAAAGCGCCTGGCGGAAAAGATTTACTCGAAGCGACATAAGAATAATAGGTTAATCAAGTTCTAATGAAAAGACCGTCCAACCTCACGAGGCAGAACGGTCTTTGTCTCAAAAGAATTGATCGCTACTGTTTGAGTTGTATGTACCCGATCGTGCCGTCAGCCTCTTTGTTGGTGCCGGCCGTGAAATAGATCTTTCCTAGAGCATTTCCAGTAGTAGGTGCAACCAAGCCCCACAATCCTAGAATCGTGATGGGTGCATTGGATGCGTCGTTCAACTGCCCCAGCGATTTACCAGTGCCGTCGAATACGTTGATCCTTCCATCGCCGAAGTTTCCAACGAGGATGTCATTTGCATATTGCCCAAAGCT
>JABDDM010000045.1:14822-19912 GCA_013287605.1 Ignavibacteria bacterium
AACTGCCCCAGCGATTTACCAGTGCCGTCGAATACGTTGATCCTTCCATCGCCGAAGTTTCCAACGAGGATGTCATTTGCATATTGCCCAAAGCTCCCCGGAGCCTTAATCATCGCCCATGGAGAATTCAGATTGCCAGTTGATGCAAAAGTTGAAGCATAGGAAGGGGCACCGCTAGTATTGTCGGTGTTGTAGATAGCAACGTACCCTATCCCTGGGCCCGCGGAATCATCAACGCCACCATCCGTCGCAGGCTTTTTCTGCCTCGATGACGAAACGTACAGTTTCCCATCGATCGATGCAATGTTGAAAGGTGCATATGCCGGGGCAAAATTGTCCGGGAAGGAACCCTTGAATTTGAAGGTATTATCAAAAACATCGATCGTGCCGGCACTGAAATTAGCAACATAGAGAAAATTTCCTTGAACGGCTGCGCCTTTGTAGACAGCAGAGGTTGAATGTCGGTCTGCAACTTTGGCTGCTGGAGTAGAAGAACCCATTGCATTTCCCCACGCACTTACGATCCCGTCTTCGCCAACGAAAGCGAGTGCACATTGCCCATTATTTGGGATGGTAAATGCTGCAGGGGTCAGGACAACTTCTGAGGGAGCTCCGCCACCAGTTGTCGATGAGGGGCTAGGAATAGGAATCGATGCTGCCTTACGATTGCCAAGGGTATCGTAATAGGTCACCACTGCAGATTTATTCAGTGCAACAACGAGTAACCCAGTTGGATCAAACGCCACACCCCATGGATTCTTCAAAGTTGGGTCCAGCGTTCCTATTCCAGATAGGTCAGAGGCTAGCTGGGTTACCGTGTACTCCGCCGGCGGTGTTGGTGTGGTACTAGTTGAGCAACTTGATACGAAGAACGAAATGACACCCGCTAGCGGCAAAAATGCCAGACGGGAAAGATTGACTCGAAACGACATAAGCATTGATAGGTTATGGAGATAAATTGGCACATTTGTCTCCGAATGAAAAATTAGATGCCCGAAATATGAGCTTGACAGTTTTCAGCAAGTTTGCCGATCGCCATGTGACCGGCTACAAGAGAAGAGCAAAAATTCGTTAACAGACTCGTAATATACAACCTTCTTGCCGAGCGAAGACGAGGATCATTGAATTTGCGGGAACCGGAATGCGCTGGTTTTATGTTTAATATGTTTAAGCGCCAAGCATCCAGTTCGTTGCTCAAGTGTCCAGTGGATCGATCCTTCTTCGTCCAGCAGACCCAGCTTCCTCGGCATATTTCATCAGCAGCTTAGCTGACCGCTTCATTCATTACTTTTCATATAGCAACGAATTATGAATAAAGTTTTTACACACACGGCGCAATCGTCGAATTTCGCGTGGACTCAATGGTCCGGCATGTGATTCACCCATTGATTCCATGAGACCCTTCACAGCGCCCCGCTTGCTCAAGATGACCGTACCGGCGCTGGCATGCCTCGGCCACACCTATTCCCTGCTCCCCCGCATTATGAAAAAAGTTTTCACGCGCGCACAACAGGAAAAAGCCCAAACGAGCAAAAACCTGACCAAGAATTCACTTTGAGAGCACCATCTTGCGAGTAAACGAGTGGGCTCCTGCCTCGAGCCGGCAGGTGTAGACGCCAGAAAGTAATTCATCACCAGTTGAACTTTGGGACCGCCAAACCACAGCATGTTCGCCTGCAGATTCTTCGCATTCGAGGAGCTGGGACACCAGTCGTCCTAGCTGGTCGTATATCTTGAGACTGACATGACTCGGCTCGGTGAGATAATATGAAATAGTTGTGGACGGGTTGAACGGATTCGGAAAATTCTGCATCAGGTTCGATGTCATTGGCTGAGAGGGTTTGCCTGCTACTGCAGAAGAACCGCCGAAAGTGATGATCATTCCATTGTCACCGGCAGCCCATCCAATTGTCGGGCTAATCTGAAATTGAAGTGCGTAGATTGCGTTCGCTGTTCCAGTTGATTGATCGACCCAGGTCTTGCCGTCAGTCGTCTTCAGCATTCGGCCACCAATTCCCGCGGCATATGCGGTTGCTGTGTCCAGTATCGCGATGGACCGCAACACGGTTGGGTTTACAAAATCCTGTTTAAGCCACGTAACTCCGCCGTCGATTGTGTGCAGAATGATCTGATCGCCAACGATCCAGCCATTGTTCGGATCGACCATATCCATCGCATACAGGTTGTTTTGGTACGGAATCACTTTCGGTACCCACGATCCACCGTTATCTGTTGTTACGAGGATCGTGCCGTTATCTCCGACAGCCCAGCCTACGGAGGTCAGTTCAGTCCCTACGAAGACAACCGCGTAGAGATTGGTCGATACGCCTGATACTTCTTTGTTCCAGGTCGCCCCTGCATCCGTCGTGCCGATGATTGTCCCGGTATTTCCAACGGCCCAGCCGAGATTGCCGGTTGACAGGAATTGAATAGAGTTGAGAGTGGAGGTAGTGGAACTTGCGACCGTGCTCCATGTGATTCCGTTATTGTCCGTCGTAAGTACAAATGGCATATCTCCAACGATCCAACCATTGACGCCTGCGAAGTCACCGAATGCGATCGCATTGTAATTTCCAGGATGACCCGTAACCTCCGAGCCCCATGTCTTCCCTGCATCCGTGGTTCTTAAGAGAGTCGAACCTGCCCCGGTCGCCCATCCATCCGTGGCTGAAAGCAACTCGAGCGAACGGAGGTTCTGGGTCGTATTCGTTATCTGAGCCACCCATTGCGCTTGCACGGCAACGCTTGAAAGTAGTAAAAGCAAGACTCCCGCTAGCAGGAAGCAATATTTCTGAATCATGTACGACTGTATTAGTAGGTTGGGGTCGATTCTCCCAATGGATCGACTTCTAACTAAAGACACAAAATGTGCGGATGACTGTACATCTCATATATGGCAATCCAAACGAAAACCGAGTGGTCTCGTTGCATAAATGGAACTTGAGGATGCAATATGCCATTCCGTAATTAGCTTTCAAGGAATAGTATTTCTCTTCACCTGTGCTGCAAAAATCTTTTCTACTGATCCTCACCCTGATCGTTGCGTGGAGTGCGCCAGCTGGCGCTAGCACGCTTCCTGATGGTGCGCGCGATACCTTAGCTCGAAGCACAACCGTTGATTCCTCGAGCTTCACGCGCGCGGCAGCAGTGCCGGCAGTCCAGGCAGGAATGGATCGGATCGCTCAGCCAGGCGCGTTTGATATGATCACCAACTTGCCGAGCGATTGGTATCAGTTTGGCAGGCAAACGTTCACGTGGGATCATGCTCCACTAATCCTTGGCTGCGCCGCGTTGACGGCAGCGATGATTGTCGTCGATCGACCGACATGGCTCCCTTTTAAACATGCGTATGAGACGAATACGGCGGTGCAGCGACTCTCTGACGGATTTGTCTTTTTGGGCGATGGAAAATTCCAATTTGGTCTTGCAGGTGTTTTTGGGATCTATGGCCTCCTCGCGCCCAGGAGTGCAAATAGTCAGCGCGCACTGCGCACGGCATCACAGACGTGCGAGGTAATTCTGGCTTGCGGAGCTGTCGTTCAATTGCTCAAGCATGTCACCGGGCGCGAAAGCCCCGTCGTTGCTACCGAGACAAACGGAGCATGGAAATTCTTTCCCAATCAGATCGAGTACGCGAATCACGTTCCGCATTACGATGCCTTCCCATCTGGACATCTTGCAACCGCCACAGCCACTTTGCTTGTGATAGCAAACAACTACCCGGAAGTGAAATGGATACGACCATTTGGCTACGTTATCCTTGGAGGAATAACGACAGCGTTAGTTGCCACCAGCATTCATTGGTGGAGTGATTTCCCGCTTGGATTTGCGCTGGGTTATGGATTTGGAACATTGATCTCGCCTGCATCTGCTGACGAAGAAAGTGGAGCAGACCCTGACCATTCGGACCTCCAGCCAAAATCCGGCGTCGGGTCACTACTTCGTCATGCATCACTCTATCCAACCGTGGTTGGAGGCGCAAGCGGAATAGGACTCACGCTGAGCTTCTAGCTCTTATGCCGCTTTCATCCCGGCGTCCTGAATGATCTTCCTCAGGCGATCGGCTTCGAGCCTTGCATTAGTCACATCGGCGCCGATGATATCAAATCCAGCGACATCACCGGACTCCCCTGGCAAGTCGAACCGGAGTGTAGAGGTGATCGAGAGCCAACGAATGTCACCATTCTTTGCGAGAAAAGGAAAGTCTCCTTTCAGGATATTTGCTCGTTCGAGAAATTGGCGCAGAAAAAAACGATGAATGTTCGGCCGAGTACCTGGATCGATGAACTCGAGGTAATTCATTCCGATCACGTCCTCTACGGCGTACCCCGCAAGTGCGCATATGAATGAATTCGCAAAGATGATTCTGCCCTTAAGATCCGTCGAGAAGATCGCTTCGGATGCGCCTTCAACGACCCGCCTATAGCGAGCTTCCGATTCTCTGAGCGAGTGCTCCATCTGTTTTCGTTCGGTCACGTCCGTGGACGTGATCGCGACACTCTCTCCGATCTTTATGAACTGTGAACGAAGCCACGTAGAATTGCCCGAAACAGCATCACTCGCGACATAACGCGAGTGTGTTCTGAACTCCTCAATATGAGGCACGCCTGTTTCGACGACTTCCGCGCACCGCCGAATGTATTCCGTAGTCCGCGGACCAGGCATCAACTCTCCGAGTCGTTTGCCGAGCAGTGCCTGCTTTTTGAATGTGGTTATCTCCGCGCCGCGATCGTTTACGTATGCAAATCTGAAATCGAAAATGTTACCATCTCCATCACGTTCTGCAGCCATCAAATAAAAGGCATCGAGGCTATTCTCAACTACACCACGGAACTGCTCCTCCCGTTCGCGAAGCTCGTGCTCGGCTCGTTTTGCGTCAGTGATATCACGCGCAACGGAGATGATCGAAATGATCTTCGCCGACTTATTGATCTCCGGAACAAGTCTGACCTGGAATTGGCGAAGACCCCTCACGGTGACGTACTCGATCTCCATCGACTCCGTTTCACCTGAGTCAAGCACTCTGCGAATTGATTCGCTCCAGAATTGACTGCTGGTCGCAGGGACTCCGAGTTCATCAAACGTTTTCC
>JABDDM010000046.1 GCA_013287605.1 Ignavibacteria bacterium
AAGTGAATCAGCAATCGTCCATGCGGATCGGTGATGAGTCCGAGCTGGTACGCGCGCGAGGGGCCATTCTGATCGTCCTCCGGAGCGAACACACCGCGAGCAAAGAAATTGGTAATGCCGGAGCCACTGCCTTGCAACGCAGGGTTTAAGCTTGTATTGTTCTGCACAAAATTAAACCTCGTGCCATTCCAGTCAAAGAGCGGCTTTTGGATCACATCTTGTAGTATCTCTTTGAGGGTGACTGGAGGTGTTTCAGCAACCTCAGGCTCTTCACTGACGGGTGCAGTGGGTGTGAGCGTAGTATCACTGACATAATCAACGTCACGCTCCCCTGCTGTACTTACGCCAGGTATGTGCAGTTTTTTCGTGGTATCGATATTCGCGTATCGATGCTGCCCAGCGATGATCGTGTCGGTAATAAGAGGATGATTCCCAAGCGGATTTCGTCTTGACTGCGGCCTGAATTCTTCACCACGATCAACCTGATTGCGAGGTGCTTCGTTTTGCTTTGGCGGCGGAGAATTGCGGTCTTCTCGCCCCGGCTGTGGCAATTCTTCCGGCGTGACCGGTTCATCATGCCGCATTCGATCGCGAGGACGTCCGCGCTGCTGCTGCTCTTCTCCAACAGGTTTACCAAAGATCATCACACCGAGATCTCGCACATTGAACTCGATGCCTGTTGTGATCGTGTTATTCCACGCGCCTGTCTTCGCAATCTGAATACCGGTCTGCGCGTCCTGCCAGCGATAATCAACATGATAGGAGAAGACTGGCCGAATCAATTTTTCGAGTCCGAAGAACCATGGCATGCGCGGAGTCGTGTTCATGTTCACGCGTTGCGAGGCCTGGAAGTCGTTGCCCGGACGAACAAGTGCTCCATCCTTGAAGAAGATATCTCGCATGATATCACGGAAAGCCCGCTGGGTGGATGTTACTGAATCATAATAATAGACTACCTGTCCATTAGTATCGAGCACACCTTTGAACCGATTGTCAGTCTCCAGCGGCGTTAGGTTCGACGTCACATCTAGGCCGTAATCAAACGCCGGAGAAATGAGCCCTCCTTCTGTCGGCTTCCACTGAAACTGCATTCCGCGTGTTGCGGTGAAATTGCGATTGATAAAATCCTGCCGGCCATTGAGGACGTTGAGTGTATCCTGAAGAGTGCCATATGGAGGAAATTCGAGCGTAGATATTCTATTTAAGGAGTGGATTCTTCCGCGCGTTGCACTAACAGCAAATCGCATATTCTGGGGAAGCAGATTGATCTTCCAGTCGGCGTACCTGCCAATGAAAAATGTGTTTGCTCCCCACCATGTCCAGGGAGAAATGTGGGCATCCGGCAAGGTCGGGAGATCGTAGCCAATACTCCCAGTCCAAGACCATGACCGGTTGAATTCGTACTGCGGCGTTCTGGCAAATTCTTCCGCATACCCAAAGCCGTACACCAGGCGATTGACGAAGGCAGGCAGCAGGAAGAACGAACCGGGAAACACGAACTTCACGCCACTCGCACCGATGGAATTTTTTATCGATAGCGATTCGCTTGTCAACTGGATCGAATCCTGCAGTTGCTTGCCTGCTGCTGCAGTAAGATTTCCGTTGTTAATCTGTTGAGTAATTTTGTCAAGCGCACCTTGAATCTCGACATCCGTATTCGCCATATACTTCGGCCGAAGAATGGATTCAGTGTGCGAAATTGTCAGCGGAAACACCGATTGATTCTCAAGCCACTTCGGAAACATCTTCTGCATCGCGAACTCGCCTGTCAAATTCCAATTGAAGTTCAGCGCACGATTCTGATTAAAGCGCTCGTCGACACGCACGAAATCAGGGCGTTCGTTGACCATCGAGGCGCTGATCTTTCCGAACTCAGCAAGTTTTAGCTGCGTCTGAGCATTGAAGGCGTAATCAGGTTTGACATTTGGAGTCAGCAATCGCAACTCATCCCACCAAATGTCGGTGGTGAGTTCACCGCCAGTATGATTCGTCGCTCCCAGCACGAAGAACGGGGCGTTGGTGAATGTTGGACTTCCAACGACAGTGTAAGTCGAGCCAGGCACTCCGTCATTCGCGGGTTCCGAGATGGTGCCGGTCGAGGTGGTTTTTGAGGCCTTCAATGAAGTCAGCCTCGCGAAATCGATATGTATATTCTGCCAGTCTCTGCCCAACGGCCGACGGTACTCGTAATAGTTGAACGGATTCGTCCCAATTCGGACATAAACGAATGTGCCATGCACGGGATCGAGTTTATCCTGAGTCGGCATTGATGGATCGCCATGCACCCAGATAGCAATGCTCTTATAGTTGAAGAGATCGTTGGGAGTTTGAAAATTGCGGAGGGCCTCACGGGACGTGGTATCCCGTATGTGCAACAGCGACATATCAAGTGATTGCTCGTTGCCAAGGATAAAATTCGTTTGGCCAGGAAGTCGATCGCGAGCAGCACCGGGTGGTTCTACGTATTGAGTTGGTGGCGCTGCATTGTCTTCAATGTTGACATAGCTGATTCGAAGCGATGTGTCCGTTGCAGGATTGATAGGATTGAGGCCGACCGGACTGCGCGTCCACTGGCTTCCAACAAGCGCGATCTCGTTCAAGCGAATTCGAACGCGCTGCTTATAGCCTGTGAACCAGAACCTAAAATAGGAGATATCGGAGAACGAAGTGTCCCGCAACCCAACGATCGAATCGAACGATGAAAGCGGAATCCGATACTGGTACCATCCCGCGTTACTGGAGCCGACGACAAACTTATTGTTCTGTGGATTGATCGGGATCCGGTATTCGTAATACGCGTTATCAAGTTTTATAGCCGAGTTTCCTTCGAGATCTTCTGTATCCGGATGCAGCAGCGATGCGCGATCATTCTGATTGCCCTCGGTACCGTTAATATTCTGGTAGTCCGTTACTTCCGATCCGCCGTTGTAGCTATAGTCGTCGTTACTAGGATCGTTCTGATGCCATGCATTTTTGAAGTAGAATCGCTCCTGATCGTCCGATAATGTATCAAGACCAACGTCTTCACCCGGGTCATATCTGCCGTTCAGGTTCTTATCTTCCGTCTCAAGAATGCCATCAGGAATCACGTCTTCCGAAATCCTCCCGATATCGAATCGAATTACTCCTGTTGGATCTCCTCCATTCTCAGGGACCTGCATCCAGAACTCGATCGCATCCGTGTTCGTGGCTGGCACATTAAGCCCCGGCGCATATTGCATGGTGCCACCCCATCGCTCCAGTGGATCGACAGAAGTGAATTCCGCCTGGCTGTGATGATTATAAGTACCTTCCTGATTGGGATCGTAGACAATATCCATGACTTGAGCAACATCGCCCGGTCTTGATGTACTGCGGTTTGGGCGGATGTCCCTTACCTGCACATCTTGTGGAAAGCGCTCGTACCACCATGTTTTCGCCTTCCGAACTGTAACGCTGTCCGCGTCACTAAAAAACTTATAATGGTCGTATACCGGTTGCGAGGCATGCACCCATTTGCCATAACTCATCGAGAGTGGAAACACATTCTTGCCACCTTCAAAATCGTCGAGGTATGCAATCGGAGCATTGTTGTCGACCGGCATTGGCGAAACCTGCGTATTCGGATTCGGCAGCGACACTGCCATATCGACTTTTGCCGTAAGCTGGGATTTCTCCTTGAGATTAAAAATCGGCAGAGCATTCAAAATGTCTGTAATCACCGGAGCGGGAATCGTGTAGCTCGCATCAAAGCCAGCTACCCAATTCGAGAGCGGCTCTTCACCCTGCCGAGTCTTGAGGCTTGGCAGATGCATTGAGTAGTTCATGAATGTGAAGCCCAGCAATCCGCGATCGAGTATGGGGATGTCACCTCGAAGGCCAAGCACCGACTTCGTGGAGTTCGTGAAGATGTCGTGTGTTTCGTAATCAACATTCACGTTGCCCGTTGCGATAAGGTCCGGCTTCAGGATCTGTACGGTCCCGCTGTTGTAATCGACACGATAGTCCTGATTCTCCACCAATTGATTTCCGTTGATCGTTACTCGAACGCTGCCTTCGACAAGATTGAAGGCATTAAGATTGATGAGTGAAGACACACCACCTGAGAACTTCGCGTTGAGCGATATCTGATTATTCTTGCCACCGACCTGAGTGCGAAGAATCTCGGGCTGTACTGTATAAAGCTGTGGAAAGTAGAATGTGCTGTCGGTCTTGACTGACGAGTTCTTCGCATGCTCAATCTGGAAATACTGGATGATCCTATTGCCGAACGGCTGGAGATATGGGAATGTGACTGTTCCCTGATGATCATCGAGAATCAACGTGTTGTCGACATCGAAGAGACCATCGGGCGTACGATTGATGGGGTCAGAGTTACTGTATCGATCAAGTCCAAGCGCGGAGATCACTTTTTCCCAATGCCCGGATGCGGTAGGAACTAGTTCCGTTTGTTGACCTGTAGGCTGCGTGTAAACTACGCGGAAACTGAAATCACCACGGTTGAACCCAGAGCCGCCGATGTAATACGAATTCTTGAGGATGTTCTTCCATGCAGCTTTCGAAGGGTCCTGGAAGACTCTCTTCGGCTTTATGAGTTTCAGAACGAGTGTGTCCTGAAACGAAATTGGATCGCCAAACTGCTGACCATTAAACGTATGGTAGCTCATAGCGATCACATCATCATCCGACGGCTCCTGGCTCAACGTGAGTACGCCGGTATATTGATTGATTGAATACTCGGTCGAGTCCAACCTTAACCAAAAACCACTTTGGACGGTATCCGAAGAGGATCTCTGAGGCAATACTCTAAATTGTGCAGAATAAGGTCCCGGACCAAGCTGATACCACGCAACGGCCTGACGATGCTTTTCAGGTTTCACCGTAACAGGTGCAAGCCGCCAGACATCGATATTCTGAGGCTGAATGCTGTTTACTGTGTTGACATTCGTAACGCCTTCTTTAGTGGCATAGAAGGGTTCATAATATTTGATATAGTTTGTATCGACAAAGAATGAATTTCTGCGATAGTTTGCAGGCTGGATGATGTGTTCGGTAGCTGTTGTGCTTCCTGCACCGCCGCCAAAGCTCTTACTCTGGCGATCACCTTTCTTTTGCGCGACGAGTTCCGTCAGATAAAGTGGACCGAATCGTGTCACGGCTTTCAGACCAAAAAGCGCCTGCTGAATTCCAATGTATTGCGATGGCGTCACAAGCGAGACATTGCCGGCTTCGATCGACTGCAGTATCTCATCCGGATAGCCTGTGTAACCAAGCTTCAAAAGATTCTCGTACTGGAATGAGCGCTCGCTTCCCCAATCCGCACCGATCTTCATTTTGTCGCCGACAGTCCCACTCGTCGAGACGTTGATCTCTTGTTTGAAATCAAGACCTGTTTCCGAGCCGGAGAAATTCGCGCCTTGCGTTTGAAGGAATTGATTGTCTCGATACGCGATGTGTACAGCGACATCGCCGTTGACACGTAAATTGATTGAAGGCTTCCCAAAGATCGAGGGTACGATACTCGGCGGGATGGGAATGGAGATCTGATTGAAATCATTGCCGAAGAGTCCCTGCTCTTTGATCTTAGTCGTGTCCTGCGTTTTGTGAAGACTGTTCTTGAACGCATCGTCCAACTCCTGCTGCTCCCGATACTTCACGTAGTCATTAAAGCTCATCGCCATCGGGACGTCCACATCCGAATTCAGAAACTGATTGTGAATGATGACCTGCCCAGTGGAATCGAACTCAACGCGGCGCCGGATTGGAGTAGAAAGAAATCCGCCGGAGTTCGGTACCTCTTGTGTCACGACCGGATTCTTCACATCGCTCGTCGGGGGCAGGACATCTGCGCCGGTGCGAGCAGTATCCTGCTTTGGAGGCAGCAGCGAGTGAAGAAATCCGGAGACCTTGTTGGATAGAGAATCGAATTGCTTCGAAACTTCGCTCTTGGATGTATCTGCGATCTGAGTCGTATCGCCCAGCGTTTTTGCTCCAGTTTTTGAAGCTTGCTTGCTTGCCTTGCACCCAACAACAGTTGAACAGAAGAGGAGGGCTATAAGAATGTTTTGCGCACGGACTAGCCGTGCGTTTCGATTCCGGGAGTACAGAAATCGAACGGCGGATGGGCAACCGGCGACGGGCCTGGGCACAGGTCCTGGGTTCTTACGCAATGCGCCTCGAAGATTGAGTCAATCGACCGTGATAAAGTGACATATGTGCGTGCCGAATCAGGCCTGGGCATGACGCGGCAACTCTCTCGCAAATAGTACTACGGTCTGGAAACAGAACAGACCGGAATCAGTACACTGTCACAACCGATCGATAGATCTTCTCCGAAATGACGCTAACTCACTCAATGCGAATCCTCGCCTGCTCTGGCTACGCGAGCACCGCGAGGATGTTTCTTTCCCACCCGGCAAGCATTCCAGAATCGCTTGCTGTAGCGGTTCAACAGACACAAAATTGGCTAATGTTCCGCGAATTCGGCAATCTTTGCGGCGAACTGGCGCGTTAGAGTGAACCATGAGCGAGAATCAAGAGGAATCGAGCACAATAAAGGAACCGAGATCAGAGCGCACTTTGCTCAGTAGGAAGTGGTGGCGCCAGTCATGGCTCATATGGGACTACGTGGTTCGCGAGATCACGACCCCGATGATCATGTCGCTTGTGATTATCATGTTCGTTTTCCTCCTCCAGTTCTTGATGCGCTTCATCGACAAGATCGTCGGCAAAGGTCTCGATCTCTGGACCATCGTGCAGCTCATCGTCTTTAATCTGGCGTGGATGGTCGTACTCGCAGTACCGATGGCGGTACTCGTCGCATGCGTGATGGGCTTTGGCGCCATAAGTGCCTCCAACGAACTCACTGCGATGAAGGCAGCGGGAGTGAGTTTGGGACGATTGCTGCTTCCCATCATAGTGCTCGGTATTGCGATCGGTTGGTTCGACCTTCAGTTTAACAACGATGTCCTTCCCGACGCAAATCATAAGGCGAAAGACCTGATGTCGGACATTCAGCGAAAGAAACCAACATTCTCTATTGAGCCGGGTAAATTCTCCGATGACGACGCAATTCCTGGTTACTCGATTCTTGCAAGGAAAGTCGATCCTATCACGAACGAGATGGAGACGGTCACGATCTATGATCAATCACAGGCAAACGAGACAAAAGTCATGACTGCCAAGCGAGGGAAGGTCGCATTCACGAATGACTTCCGAAGCATCATCATGACCCTTTACGACGGAGAATTCCACCAATATTCCAACTCGCTTTCGGGTGACTATCGACGCGGCACATTTCAGCAATACACCGTTCACGTGCCTACCAATGGATTCGATTTCATGAGGCAGGGTGAATCGGAGCGAGGCGGTCGTGAACTTTCAACCCCTGATCTGATGAAATTTGTACGTAACAAAGATTCAACGGTCGTGCGAATGCAAAAGCAATTCACAGAGCATTTGCGCGCGCAAGCTCTCGATCTCACACGGCCTGTTCCAGCAGTTCCACAGTTCATCCCGTCAGGCAATGTAGAGCTTGCCCGAACTGCAACACTTCGAGGTGTTTTTCAGCCGAAATTCTCGACGATCGAGACGGATGTCGCGCTGATCACGCAATCGCGCGATGAATCTGATAGTTATTTGGTAGAAGTGCACAAAAAATACGCGATCCCTGTCGCGTGTCTCGTCTTCGTATTGCTCGGTGTGCCACTTGGGGCGCTCGCAAAGCGCTCGGGTGTTGGAGTTGGCGTCGGCATGTCGATCGGGTTCTTTGTTTTGTACTGGATCTTCCTCATCGGTGGGGAAAAGCTCGCAGATCGCGGCAAGCTCTCTCCCTTTCTCGGCATGTGGGGTGGAAATATTTTGCTCACACTTTTTGGTATCTATCTAACCTGGCGGGTTGCCACCGAGCGACCCGGCGTAGGATTTGCGAGCCTGTTCAAGAGCATCGGGTTTCGAAGGAAGAAGCAGGAATAGGAAGTCCGATGAATATGCATTCATCGCTCTCACAGAAACTTTTGACTCCGTAGCGAGTTGAGTAACATAACAATTACGCATAACGCATGACACATCGGATCTTTGGGTGGATGTTTCTATTATTTCTTACCGGAGTCCTGATTGAATCGTGTTGCGAACCTCGCACGAAGAACTCCTCCCCGCAAGTGCTTGAGAATACGTATTTCGATACCGCGATTAAAGATCGGTATCCGCCGCCAGCTCCAGGTGTGATTTCAACGGATAGCGGCTATTATCCCATCTACAAGCTCGCCATCAAGAATAATGGGACCGAAGCTGACACGTTCTATCTGCGTTTCATTCGAAATGGATTCGGCTTCACCGTTAGCCAGTACGTGCTGCCCGGTCAAATCGGACAATTTGTTACACCCGGGCCGATCCCCGATACTGTGTTCCCGAACGCGCAGATCATCTACTATTCATTCTTCGTATCGACGCCTGACAGTGTCGCGATCAGCAAAGAGCGCCCAACTGTGACGCTACTCTACGGCAGTGTTTACAACGGTCCGGAGGGCTGTAACACGGATCCAACACAGATGGCTATTGATATCGATGCTCTGCATCATTAAGAGCGCGCGATCTCTTCAAGAAATCGTGATACCTCGTTTTTGAGAAGCTCTTTGGTAGGTCCCTGACGCGTCGTCGCGTGATGTTCGAGACGAATCATTGTCTCGCTCAACCGAAGTGCATCGCGCCAATCGTGTGTTACGAGAATCGTCGTGACAGGAATTTCCAGGTGCAGTTGGATGAGTTCTGCATGCAGCCTCAATTTCAGACTCTGGTCCATCGCCGCAAACGGTTCGTCGAGCAATAGTAACGTCGGTTCGCGCATCAATGCTCGAGCAAGGGCCACGCGTTGCTGCTCGCCGCCGCTGAGTTGGTCAGGCCTGCGCTGTAATAGCGACTTCAATCCGAGCAGCTCGATCAATCGAATGAAGAGTCTCTCATCCCCTCCACCATACTTGATATTCCTTTCGATCGTCATTGCTGGGAACAGCGCATACTGCTGGAAAACAAAGCCAACACCACGAACTTGCGGCTTGATGTTGATCCCATTCGAGGAATCGAACCACAGTCTTTCTTCCATTTCGATCCGGCCCGCGTCCGGTGTTGTGAGACCGGCGAGCATGCGAAGGATTGTCGTCTTACCTTCACCCGAGGCACCGTAGAGTGTTGTGATCTGCGAAGATTCGACAGCGAACTTCGCACAAAGCTTTATCGAAGCATCTGGACTTCTCGCAACGGATCGAAGTCGCTTCTCAATTTCAACTTTGAGCATTTTCTATCAGATCGCGTTCATGCGTGCATTCCTACCTCGTCCGACCAAGCGAACAATGAGGATGACGACAAAACTAAATAGCAGAAGAATGAGAGCATACTCCTCCGCTCCACGATAATTTAGCGCGTCGAGCTCGCTGTAGATTGCGATTGAAGCTACGCGTGTCTTCCCCGGAATATTTCCTCCGATCATCAGAACCACACCAAACTCTCCGATCGTATGCGCGAACGTGAGGACCAATGCAGTCAGTACACTCGCACGGATCGTCGGAAGCTGCACACGAAACAGTGTGTACAGCTTCGACCTTCCCAGTGTGTATGAAGCTTCGACCAGACTTTCAGGAATGCCCTCAAGTCCATTGAGCAACGGACCCACCATGAATGGCAAACTAAAGATGACAGAGCCGACGACCAATCCTGCAAACGAGAAGAGGAGTTGAATGCCAAACATTCGCTCGAGCGTGGCACCAAGCCAACTATTCGGACTGAGCAGAACAAGCATATAGAATCCGAGAACGGTTGGTGGCAGCACGAGCGACATCGTGATAAGCGTTTCAATGACCGCACGGCTCCAACCTTGTATACGCGAGAGAGAATAAGCCAGCGGAACTCCAATCACGATTAGAACGAGCGTGACCGTCGCCGCAAGCTTAAGCGATAAGATGAGTGGACCCCAATCAATCGACATGGTTCATGGGTCAAGATATCCGGCCGTTCTAAATATGTCACGGGCCAGTGGTGAGAAGAGGAATGCAAAGAATTTCTCTGAAGCCTCCCGATGAGAGTCATAACCATGACGAAGAATGACGGCAGCCTGTGGTATCGGCGTGTAGTCATCACGATTCAACTCACACGCTTTTGTCTTCACCGGATCCAGAGCAGTAACGCTCGAAAGCGACGTGAAGCCAACATCTACGCTACCGATTGTCACATATTGATTTACCTGAGCGATGCTTTCAGCGAAGACGATCTTCTCTTTAAGCTTATCATAGAGCCCAAGTCGGCGTAATGCCACAACTGTCTCGCGGCCATAGGGGGCGTTGGTCGGGTCGGCTATCGCGATGCGCTTGATCTTTGCGCTAGTAAGATCCAAGAGACGTTGTGAAATTGGTGCGCCTGTTGCAGTCCAGAGTGCCAGCACTCCACGCGCATAAATGCGGGGTGCATTCGTAGCGAACTGCGTTAGAAACAATCGTGCGGGATATTCGGAATCTGCAGAAAGAAAAACATCGAAGGGCGCACCATGCTCGATCTGTGACGTGAGTTTTCCTGATGATCCAATAACTGCCGCGATCTTGATCCCACTCTCCTTTTCGAATTCCGAGCGCAATCGTTCGAATACTTGCTGCGCATTTGCTGCTACCGCAACAGTGAGATCCTGTGCGAGCAATGGCTGAGCTACAACACTGTAGCCGAAGATGAATGCAACCAACAACCACTTTCTCATTGTACAAAGATACTTTGCCGATGCTTTTCCCCTAGCGAGCTACACGAGACAATTTGCTATTATTTCCCTATTGTTATTTGCATTCGCGCGATTTATCTTTGCACATCAGAAATGGATTCGTAGAAGACTGCTCTCCATCGCTGCTCGATGCCTCAGCCTCCTCTTTCATTTCGGCTTTACTTCACCGGCATTTCAGACATTTTGTTTGGAGACTCAAGCTATGGCAACGATGACAGCATACAAACCCGGGACTTTTTGCTGGGTTGACCTCAGCACCTCGGACCAAAAAGGCGCGAAAACTTTTTACAGCAAACTCTTTGGATGGGAAGCCGAAGATATTCCGGTCGCAGAGAACACTACCTATTCAATGATGAAGAAAAATGGCAAGAGCGCGGCAGCTATTTCTCCACAGCGTGAAAAAGGTACTCCTACCGTCTGGAGTTCATATGTCAGCGTCGAAAACGTTGACGCGGCTGCAAAAAAGGCGAAGTCGCTTGGCGGTTCAGTGGTCATGGAGCCGATGGATGTCATGACCGAAGGAAGAATGGCGGTCGTGAAGGATCCAACCGGCGCATACATATCGGTTTGGGAACCCAAGAAGACAGCCGGCGCTGAGATCGTCAACGATCCCGGCGCTTTCGTCTGGAATGAACTTCTCACAACCGATGTAAACAAGGCCCAGAAATTCTATGGTGGGCTGTTCGATTGGAAAGCTGAGTCAGGTGATATGCCCGATGGCTCGAACTACACCACTCTTAAAAATGGAGATCGTCCGGCTGGAGGTCTCATGGCGATCCGTCCCGAATGGGGACCGATGCCGCCGAATTGGGGGGTGTATTTCACCGTCGAGGATGTAGACGACTCGGCAGCTCGCGTTCGAAAACTCGGCGGCAAAGTGCTTGCCGGACCCCAGGACATTCCAGGAACAGGACGTTTTGCTACGTGTCAGGACCCGCAGGGTGGAACGTTCAGCATAATCGAAATGACGACGCAGCCCTGAATTAATCGTGTTATGTAAAAGGGCTCGCCCGGCAGTCTGCTGTGCGAGCCCTTTTTTTATTCGTCCTTATACGGCCACACTAACTCGTCCGTAATTACCGCGACCCTCCGATCAAAGATTGAGATACTTTTGAGCTCGGAGTGAAGAGCGATCCACGAGACGAAGTTCGAAAACTTGGGTGGCTCCCCTGCCGCTGTGTATTCGTCGAAGAGTTTTGGCAGCTGCCACGCATCCTGCGCAACCGATTCAAAATACGTCCGTCGGCCAGAATTGCTCGTCACTTGATGCAGAAACAAAACCTTATTGTTCGGCTCCATTGGCGATTTCAAGAGATGTAAGACTTAGAATGGATGCAATAACCACTCCATTCGGAGCGAACTTCCAAAGGAATCACTTGTTTCAGAAACGCTTGAAACCAGTGACGAGCATTACATGGTCATTCTTACCGGCGGAGCAGGGTTTATTGGAAGTGCACTCCTCAAGCGACTCAACGAACTCGGCATTAACGATGTCGTCGTGGTTGATTCGCTTGGAAGCGACGACAAAATACTCAATCTTCGAGGCAAAAAGTTTGTACAGTACATTGACAAAGAGAGCTTCCTCCTCTTGTTGAGTGATCGTATCAAACCTGCTGAAGTTGAATCCGTCATTCATCTTGGTGCTTGCACGTCAACTACTGAACGGAATATTGAGTACCTGCACCAAAACAACTTTCTCTACAGTAAGACACTCGCAACCTGGTGCTTCGAGCATGGAAAGCAGTTTCTCTATGCTTCGAGTGCTGCCACATTTGGAGATGGTTCGCTCGGCTTTAGTGATGATAATAAGAAGGCACACGCATTTCACCCGCTCAATCCCTACGGAGCATCAAAGCAAATGTTTGACCTTTGGCTCATTGACAGTGGATTGGATAACCAAGCGACCGGATTCAAATTCTTCAACGTATTCGGACCAAACGAATACCACAAAGGCGACATGGCGAGTCTCGTCTATAAGGCTTACAATCAAATTCAGAACGACGGTGCTCTGCGGTTATTCCGATCGTACACTCCCAAATACAAGGACGGCGAATTTGTCCGCGACTTCATTTATGTGAAGGATTCTATCGATGTCCTACTCTGGGCACTGGAACACAAGGAAGCGACCGGCATCTTCAATCTCGGCACTGGCAAAGCCCGCTCCTGGAATGACCTGGCACGAGCTCTCTTCTCCTCAATGCACGCTCCAGAGAACATCAAATACATCGACATGCCAAGCTCCATTCGCGATGCCTACCAATACTACACCGAAGCCGACATCTCAAAACTCCGCAAAGCAGGCTATGACAAACCGTTTACCTCGCTGGAAGAATCGGTCGATGATTACGTGCAGTCGTATTTGAGGAAGCCGAACCCTTATTTATAAAAAAACCCTTCTCCTAAGTCCTTCTCCCACAAGTGGGAGAAGGACTTGGCCCACCCACCATTGGACTTTCTCCAGCCGCCTCTTTCACTACAAGAAGCAACTAGCTGGGCAACTAATAAAGTATGAAAGCGGACCGCAGCCCATCATACTTCAAAATTCATACTTCATACTTGCCCGAAGAAGGGCCTGGATGAGGCCAGTGGAGGCTCTGTACGCAAGAGGAGACATGCAACAAGCCCCACCGTCCTCACCCAAATCCCTTCTCCCACACGGTGAGAGAGAAACTCGAATCACATTAATGCCTATAGAAAATTTTTTGGGGCGCTTCGAAGTAAGAGCCAGTTCTTGTTGACCGCAAACGAACTTACGCGAAGTTGCCCTGAAAAAAATGAACGATTTGCCCTCTTTCATAAGACAGCCCTGGACCGATTCATCCTTCTCTTCTATTACTTCAGCGACTCAATAATTCTATTCCACAAATATGGGTAAGGGAGAATTTGTGGCCCGCTTGCATTCGAGCCGGGAAGATTGTTGAGCCGTTCCAGGTACTTCGCTGCACGTTTTTCGATTTTCGCCCGATCGAACGAACATCCTTCCATAACCATCAGCAGCTTCAGAAACAAACTCTCTCTCTCCGCTCCCCGATCGTTCAGGTTTCGCTTTGCATACATTCTGAGAGCATCTACTCTAGCGGTGACCTGTTCGTATTCTTCGTCAACGATCAATCGCATGATGTGAAGGATGATGACGGCCACGTTGTAGCCAGCTTTGTCCTTGGCATATGCCGGAATGTACTCAAGCAGATCCTGCAAGTTCTCTGACTTCGTCAGACTTCCCAACGCATAGTTCAGATACAGACCATATACATCCCATTTCTGATTCTGAAACGGTGGCTGGGTTGAGAATGCATCACTCTCCTGGACCCGGTTGTACGTCTCTTTTGCTTCCGCAAATCTGAGACCTTGCATCTCAAATAAAAACTTGAAATCCATAAGGAGCAACCAATTGCTCGTTGTCTCACGAAGTTTCGGCAAGAGCCCTTTGATGAGAGTGAGTCCTTCATCGATCCGTCCAAGATGAAGCAAACACACGATACGCTTCGCTGCAAATTCTGCGATGAGTAGCGGCGATTTGAACAGCGTCTGAGATTCGGCAAATTTCTGTGCTGCGGTCGCAACGCGAAGCGCCGCCTCAAAATCCAAACCCACCTGGTGCGACACCGCTCGAAGCCTGTAGGCATGGAGCCGGAGATGGAAGGTTTTGAGTCTGGATGCAGACTTCTCAACTTCCTTCGAATAGTCCTCAGCCTTCTTCTTCAGACCAGGTTTTTCAGATCCCGATGCGGCGAAGGCAGATAGAATCTCTTCCAGAAAAGATGCCGCTCGTTGCTCTATGAGAAGTGAGCTTGCTGCTCTTTCATACGCTAAGCTGAGTCTGCGCTGTGTGCGTTCGTCACCGATCATTGCGGCGTCTCGTCGCATAAACGCGATGATCGCCATTTCATTGGAGAAGAGCTGATACGAATGTGCCGTCGCAAGCATACCCGGTGCCATGGATCGCGCAGCATGACGCGCACCACTGGCTACGAGCGTCTGTAGAAGGAAGACATCCTTGTTCGATTGATGAGAGGCCGCTGCATATTTTGAGATCTCCGTTTCGTCATAGTCCAAAACAAACAACGTGTTCAGGAGTATCTTTTTAAGCGATGTCCTGAGCATCTTGTAACTTGGATCCGAGATCGACCTGCCAAGCTTTCTTGCAGCTTCGGCTTCAGAGGTGATCGACGGATCAAGCAACAGTTTGTAGAGTTGAACGTAATCAAGCTTTGGTGAAGCATTCCGGTTGAGAACCTGACTTCTATTCGGCGCAGCTCGCTCAACGATCGAAGCAATCTCCTTCAGTGAATTCCAAATATTAACGGGCATCTATAGAGCTAGAGTGGCAGGGCATCAAATTATTCGGCGCGAAGATACAAACCTGTCTTACGAACATGGGCAAAGTGTTCTTTTTTTTGGGAGGAAGAGGTGAGAAGTTTGCACAGCCTCGGCGATGTCCGCCGTGAATGTTCTGTCGCAAAACTCTTATTTCATTTGCTCTATGCTCAAGATTCTTGCCGTCTTGACGGCTGTACTTGCATTCTCATTCTCCAATCTTGGAGCCAGTCCCACAAGTTACTCCATAATAAGCCATTCGATTAATGATCTTGGGTTGGTGTCCATTCAGGGCACATCGTGTTCCGACTCGGTCAATATTCCATCAGCAGGAGTGTACAACCTAAGTACTTCATGCAGCATCACGTCAATAACGATAAACGGTCAGACTGTTGTGAGCCCTAATTCCGGACCGATTGTTCTGCCACTCGGCAATCGAGTTAGCATCAGTTGGACGAGCCCCAACGTGATCGACATATGGGATATCGACCAGACGCATTCTCCTACACATTAAGTCGTGCAAGCAGACTCTTTAGCTCGAGTTCAAGAAAAGCCCCTTCTCCTAAATTGATTTCACTGACGAAGGAAGTGAAATCAATTTGGGAGAAGGGGTTGGGGATGAGGGCGGCGGGGCTGGTAGCATGCAGCCGTCGAGAACGTCAGCGGGCCACGTCCGATTGCAGGCTACCAGCCCCACCGCCATCATCCTAAATCCTTCTCCCACTCCGTGGGAGAAGGACGTTAATTTCTAACCATCCTCCGCGTCGCCCAACATGGTGAAGAGTTACGCAAGGTGGTTGGCAGATCGATCTTACCCGCCTAATTGTCTGAACTCTGAATTATGTGATTTGTGTAATTTAGGAAAAGATCGGGAGGCTGTGAGTTAAAGTCATAATTTATGAAACTTTAATCTATGGTAATGCGTTTATACACGCATTGGGGTTTGGTCCTATGATCCTTTTGCGGTCCATGTGGTGTAATGTTGAATTTATTAACGCGAGCTAAAACTCACTACATTGAGTCTGCTAGCTTTACGCCGGCAGCGTTGCCCGCTGCGTTCAAGAGTCTCCATGCATCCCTTCGGACGGGGAAACCCCGTCCCTGCACAATGTTCAATTTATTGTCCTTGGCCAAAGCTCACACTACATTGAATCTGCCATTCTTCGGCAGATTGCATCCGATGGATTTCCGCCAGTGCGTAAATCCATCCACGGATAATGCCATTAGTTTTCTGTATGAATGAGAATTATGAATAAAGTTTTCACACACACAAGTGGAATTGCCGATTTTTGCTCAGAATCAAGGGTCGGGTTCTCGAGCTATGACAAAAGTTTTAACACACCCTTTGGCAAGCAGCAAAAAAAACACCTGCTCGTTTCGAGCAGGTGCTTCATCTTCTGATATCTATGACGCTTAGAAGCGGAAGTGGGCGAAGGCTTTGTTTGCTTCGGCCATGCGGTGGACGTCATCGCGCTTCTTCACTGTGGAGCCTTCGCTGTTGCTGGCTGCCATGAATTCATTTGCGAGACGAGTTGCCATCGACTTTTCGCCGCGAGCGCGGCTGTAGGTGATGAGCCAGCGGATTGCAAGAGCGGTTTTGCGCTCCGGGCGAACTTCGGTCGGCACCTGGTAGGTCGCACCACCAACACGGCGGCTGCGAACTTCGATAAGCGGCGAAGCATTGTTCATCGCTTTCTTGAATACTTCGAGCGGGCTCTGGCCGGATTTTTCCTGAATGATGTCGAATGCATCATACATGATTCGCTGTGCTACAGACTTCTTCCCGTCGAGCATGAGCGAATTGACGAACTGCGACACGAGCGTGTCTTTGTACTTCGGGTCTTCGACGCGCGGTCGGAGTGTGGAACGACGTTTTCTCATCTAACTCAATATTGAATGCGGTTTACAACGAGTTGATCGGATACAGCACATAAGTACCGCTTGCCGTCAACCACCCTCCCTGCGTCTGCTTCGTTAAGAAGTATCGGCGGAAGTCCTGATTATCCCTCCGCTCGCAAGAGCGGAAAGTCAACTTTATTTAGGCCGTTTGGCTCCGTACTTGGAGCGAGCCTGCTTGCGGTTTTGTACGCCCTGCGTATCAAGCGTTCCGCGAACGATGTGATAACGAACACCAGGAAGATCCTTTACACGGCCACCGCGGATCATTACGATCGAATGCTCCTGAAGGTTGTGTCCTTCGCCCGGAATGTAGGCGGTGACTTCCATGCCTGTCGTGAGTTTGACACGCGCAACTTTGCGAAGCGCCGAGTTCGGCTTCTTCGGTGTGGTGGTATAGACACGCGTGCAAACGCCTCGGCGCTGCGGCGAATTTTTGAGTGCCGGCGACTTGCTCTTATAGGTAAGCTCTTTGCGGCCGAGACGAACTAACTGGTTGATTGTAGGCATGAACCCTTGATTGCTCTAATGTGGCTTTGAAACATACCGGCGAGATCTGCCCGATGCTGCCGGCATCAAAAATAGAAAATACCCTCAAAAGCCCCTGATTCCAGCGGCTTATGAAGCAAGCCGTTAACCGCTCAAGGTGCGGATCGGTTTCACCGAACGTTGGCCTGATTATTCCATCTTCACCCGGAAAGCGCAATGCGCAAAAGTACTTTTCAACGAGAGTATCCCAGAGGCCCCAAGGAGTGCCGTTTACTTGCCAATTGTAAGGAAAACAACACTAGTCGCCGATCCAGATTTGCTCACTGCTGCACGAGCCGTGTCTTGCTCCGCAGCCAACGTCCCTTTTTTTAACCAATCACCAAATCCAATCTATGTCAACACAACTAAAACGAAGCTTGCTTTGGGCAGCGCTTGCAATCAGTCTGATAACGCTAGGCAGTCCCGAAGCGCGAGCGCAGAGCCAGGCTGGCCGCGTATCCTTCGGATTCGATGCCGGTGGCAATAAGTTATACAGCAATTTCACGGACAACCAGTTCTGGTTCTCGGGTGATGTATTCATCCGGTGGAATATCCTCGATTTTCTATCGTTTGTCGCTTCATACAATGGCGGTCAACTGCGGTACAAGGTCAATGAAACAAACATCAGAAATCATCCGGAATACTTCGGAAAGTGGGATCCAGCCAACAATCTAGGTGTAGGTCAGGGGTTCTATCCAGATCCAGCGCACGTCGATCCATTGACAGGAGATGGTCCGCTGACGAGCATTGCTCGCGAATCCCTAAATACGATCCGCCACGGCGGGTTTGATTTCATGCTGAGTATTCAGCCGTTTCCTAGCCAGTCATTCTCTCCTTACCTTATTGGTGGTGTTGAACTCTTGAATTTCGAACCTCATAACAAAGATCAGAATGTTGCACTGCCGAACAACGCGCGAGCGCTCTATTCAAAGAATGTCGTCGGCGAAGTGGCGGGCGTAGGATTCGAATTGTACATTTCGGACTATGTGACGTTCAACGGCCGAGGATTGATTCACTTAACCGGCACAGATTATCTCGATGATTATTCGGTAGCCGATTATAAGACGTCCGCGGCGTACCAGCAATCGTCGAGCACCAAGCAGGATGCCTTCCTTACGTTCGGATTAGGCTTCAGCTATTACATTTTTGGGAACCTGGATTCCGATGGTGATGGCTTAACCGATGCAGACGAGCGTAACATCTATCACACCGACCCGCACAATCCCGATACCGATGGCGATGGACTCACCGACGGCGAAGAAGTAAAGATCTATCACACCGATCCGCTGAAGGCCGATACCGACGGTGATGGTCTCAAGGACGGAGAAGAAGTTCACACCTATCATACCGATCCGTTGAATCCCGATACTGACGGTGATGGATTAAATGATGGTCAGGAAGTGAAGGTCTATCACACGGATCCACTTAATCCGGACACCGATGGCGATGGTTTGAAGGACGGCGAAGAAGTCAATACCTTCCACACCGATCCGTTGAAAGCCGACACCGATGGTGATGGTTTGAGTGATGGCGACGAAGTTCACAAGTACAGCACGAATCCCTTAAAAGCCGACACCGACGGTGATGGCCTTAATGACGGCGAAGAAATAAACGTCTACCACACCGATCCGCTGAAAGCAGATACCGATGGTGATGGACTTACCGACGGCGAAGAGGTACATACCTATCACACGGATCCACTAAAGCGAGATACCGATGGTGATGGACTTACCGACGGCGAGGAAGTGCATACCTATCGCACCGATCCGCTGAAAGCAGATACTGACGGTGATGGGCTAAGCGACGGCGACGAAGTTCATCGCACTCATACCGATCCGCTCAATCCGGATACGGATGGCGATGGCTTCAAGGACGGCATCGATTGTTGTCCGCTTGTCCCAGGCGTAGCGCCCTGTGGTTGTCCTGCAGCACCGAAGGTTGGGACGATCGCGAACTTCCCCGGAGTGCTCTTCCTGGTCAACACAGATAACTTCGACCTGACCCAGCCGACGACAATGGATAACTTGCAGAAGATTAAGGCGCTCATCCAGCAGTGCCCGAACCTTCAGGTCGAGATCTCGGGTCATGCTTCCGGTGAAGGAGCGGCGGCTCGAAACCAGCAGCTTTCGGATATGCGAGCAGTACGCGTCAAGGCATGGTTGATCGAGCAGGGTGTGAATTCAAACCAGATCGTCGGCACCGTCGGCTACGGCTCATCCCGCCCGATCGTCCCCGAGCCGACTCCTGCACATCGAGTGAAACGCAAGGGAAAATCGGTCCTGGAAGGCGGTGCGACACCAGAGCAGGTTGAGGCAGCTCGCAAGCAGAATCGCCGAATCGCAGTTAAGGTGGTCAAGAGCTGCGATTAGTCAGGCAAGAGTCTGAGAGAAAGCCCCGTCTTCGGGGCTTTCTCTATTTGCAGA
>JABDDM010000047.1 GCA_013287605.1 Ignavibacteria bacterium
AACGTCTTGATGATCTGCAAAATCCAAACATCGTAAAGGTCGTGATGGATAAAGAAATGAATGCGCTCTACTTCTCTCGAAGTACGATCCCTTACGTGCGCGATCGGGGACCCGCAGTCTCAGAAGCGTGGCTCAAAGATGGAATATTCTACAAGCACATCGGACTCTATGCCTACCGTCCTGAGGTGTTAAGAACATTTGTCTCTTTGCCGGAATCATCACTCGAGCGTGCCGAGCGACTGGAGCAGTTGCGCCTGCTGCAGGCCGGGATTAGAATCCGATGTGTGCTCGTCGAGTATGAGTCGATCGCAGTCGATACGATTGAGGATGTCGCGCTCGTTGAACAAGCGCTACGGGAGCGGGGCGAAGCATGACCATCGCCGAAGCCCGAAGAAAATTTCCGCATACCTGGACGGACATGGCCTATCTCAACCATGCCGCCGTTTCTCCGCTATCCTTTCCGGTTCGCGAAGCCGTTGGCAAATACATGGAGCGCCGCGCGCTGCTGGGGATCGAGCCTTTCCCATGGGCGATGGAGATGGGCCATCGAACACGAGCACTCATCGCCGATCTCATTCACGCAAGTGCGGAGGACATTGCCTTTGTGATGAATACCAGCGATGGCCTCAATATCATTGCGAACGGTATTGACTGGCAGGCAGGCGACCATATTCTGCTGAATGATATCGAGTTTCCTTCGAACGTCTATCCTTTCCTGAATCTAAAGCGTCGCGGCGTAACGATCGACACGCTGCAAACGACCAATTGGCGCATCGCGCCTGAAGCACTTATCGATCGGTTGGATCCGCGGACCAGGCTTGTTGCGATCAGTTTCGTGCAATATCTCACAGGTGAACGAGCTGACCTCGTCAGAATAGGAGAAGAGCTTCACAAACGAAATATTCTGTTTGTGGTCGATGCGATCCAGGGGCTGCCACATATGCCACTTGACGTGCAGGCGGCGCACATCGATTTTCTTTCAGCAGGTTCGCATAAGTGGCTGATGGCACCTGAAGGGATGGGATTTATCTATGCGAGTCCGCTGGCAAGATCGCTCATACAGCAGGCCTCACTTGGCTGGACTAGCGTTGAAGATCCTTTCAACTTCGACCCCCGTCCTGAAGATCTTCGCCGAGGCGCTGCGCGCTATGAGAATGGGACGCTGAACTATGCGAGCATTGCAGGACTAAAGGCTTCGCTCGAATTCTTTCTGGAATTCGGTCAGCAAGAAGCGATGCGGCACATTCTTGATCTTACTGGCTATTTAATTGACAGGCTAGAGTCTCGTGGCGTGAATGTAATAACGCCAAAAGATGAAACGCAGCGCGCTGGAATTGTGACGTTCGAGTTTGACGACGCAGAAGCTATGCATCAACGCCTTTTGGAAAAAAATATTAGAATATCATTACGGACCGGGAAGCTGCGAGTCTCACCACATTTCTACAACACCGAAGACGAGCTACGAAGGGTTTATCTTACGCTCTTCGAGTAGTCCTCAACCCAGCCGCTGCCGTTTGTGCAAGTATTCGGCTAAGGCATGATCGTACGGAGTGGTTGTGTCGAGCAAGAGATAGTCGATGTTCTCGGCCAACAAAGACGTGCGAAGCGTGGTGATATATTCCTGAATGGCTTTTTGGTACTGCGCCTGCATTTGGTAGGGCTGTGTACGCAACGTCTCCCCTGTTTCTACATCAACGATCGTCGCGTCGCTCGCGTGGATCTCGAGCGAGCGCTCCATTGGGTCGAGAATGTGAAATGCGATCACTTCGTGACCAGCATGACGAAAGAGCTTGAGCGAACTGATCACTTCTTCCGGTTCATCGAGAAAATCGCTCATGACGACGATAAGTCCGCGGCGAGTGATGCGATCAGCCACGCGTCGAAGCGCCTCTTGTGTCCGCGTCTGATTGGACGGTTTGGCGGTCTGCAATGTGCGCAATACTTCACGAAGGTAGCTGGACTTGAGTCGCGCAGGCATGAAGGTACGAAGCGATTCATCGAACAACGCAAGCCCAACGGCATCCTGCTGACGTGTAAGCAAATACGCAAGTGCCGCCGAGAGCATTGTCGCGTACTGATATTTCGTAATGATTCGTTTCGGATCGCTCGAGAAATTCATCGACTTTGAGCAATCGAGTACAAGGTGCGCTTTTAAGTTTGTCTCTTCTTCGTACTGCTTGATGTAATAGCGATCTGTGCGGGCAAAGAGCTTCCAGTCGATGTTTCGGATCGCATCTCCCGGAAGATATGGCCGGTGCTCCGCGAATTCTACAGAGAATCCGTGATAGGGAGATTTGTGAAGACCAGTGATAAAGCCTTCGACAACAAGCTTCGCAACGAGTTCAAGATTGCCGAGACCCGAGGCAATCTCGGGTCGTAGATAATCAGTAGTCTCAAGCGTATCGGCCATCAGGAGTTCGCGGTTTCCATTACTGTATTTAACACTTCGATCGCACGAGCGTTCTGTTGCGATGTTCCTATCGAGATTCTGATTGCGTTTGGCAGACCGAATCCAGCAAGTGGACGGACGATAATGCCGGCGCGCTCCATTCCATGGAGAATGCGGTCGGCCTCGGTTGCGCTATCAAGAATTACACAATAGAAGTTGGCTGCTGTCTCAACGAATTTCAACCCCAATTCGCTGAGTGCGGCTCTCCACTGCGACTTTCCCTCGCGGTTGACTTCGATCGTTTGCTGCAAAAATTTGTCGTCATCAAGCGCGGCGATGCCCGCCGCTTGAGCAGGTCCGCTCGGTTCAAACGGCAGTTTCACCTTCAACATTAATTGGATTACTTCTTGAGAAGCAACGCCGAAACCGATACGAAGTCCGGCAAGTCCGTGCGATTTTGAGAACGTGCGAAGCGTGACCACATTGGGGATGTGCGAGGTGAGCAGCGAGGGGAAGTCTGGCACATCATTGATCGCGAAGTCGTAGTATGCTTCGTCGTACATGACGAGGACGCAATTCGGGACGCGAGTTAGAAATTCAACGAGCTTTTGTTTGTTAAAATAAGATCCGGTTGGATTGTTTGGATTGGCGAGATAGATGAGTCTGGTTTGTGGAGTGAGTGATTCAGCAATTCGATCGAGATCGTATGCGTAATCCTTCATGGGGACAAGCCGCAAGTTCAGTCCCATTGCATGGGCAAGTACATAGAAGCCACCGAATGTGCCTTCACTCGTAAGTACTTCATCCCCCTCGACAAGAAATGTGCGCATGACAGTATTCATCACGCCTTCACTTCCCGAGCCTGCAATGACCTCATCAACCGATAGACCGTAACGTTTCGCGAGCACCTCTCGGATCGATCTGCCGCTATTGGGATAATATGCTGCATCCTTCATCGACTCGATGGCCGCAGCAATAGCAAGCGGTGACGCGCCAAGAGGGTTTTCGTTTGAAGCAAGCTTCGCCACTTCGTCGACTCCGTGCTCACTAATGAGATCGGCGATGGGCTTGCCAGGCTTGTACGGAATGAGCGACTCGATGTGCTTCGGAACGTGGATTTTCATTCGGCAAAGTCTCTTTATTAATGGGCAGCGAATCCGTCAGTCGCTTTGCGACGCGAAGAGAGCATCAAGCAATGGCGCGTGCATGGTAGGACTGAATTCGAACACTTCATAATCTGCGACACCCTCAACATGGAACGGGTCGTTCTCGATCATCCGATCGATCACGGTTCGATCCTCGGCTTGCCCCCAGAGCACCCCAGCGGTTCGCGGTACGAATGGTCCGGACAAAAGCAGCGTATTCGCCTCGTACTGGGTCTTAAGAAAGGCCCGATGCGCCGGTGTGTGCAGTTCGACGGTTTCCAGCGGCACTTTATAGCGCAGAATGATCAAGTAGTTTTTCATCGTTCAATTATGTGGAATGCCCTTTAACATCAGGGAGCGCGCAAGGGTTGTCCTGATAGAACCTTTAGCGAACACCATGCTTTGTATTACATCCATGCTGCCTTACACTTTGCATTCTTACGCGATCCAATCATGATCCGAGCCCTGCGTCCATATTCCTCGCTTATCGTATTTCTCGCCTTAGCTGTTTCACTTACTTCGTGCGGAAATAAGAATAAATGTCTCTCCACTTCGAATCGCGTTGTCGAACACATTCTGTCGGATGTCGAGAACATCAACCCATTCAATTCGTCCGACGCGAATGCTACCTACATCCAGGATCAGATCTTTGGACGCTTGCTTGCCTGCAACAGAACAACGCTTCTCTACGATGTGCCCTGGCTTGCAGATACGTTGCCGGTTGAATCGCAGGATCATTTGACATTCGATTTTCGCTTGCGCAAAGGCGTGAAGTTCGCAGATGGCAAAGAGATGACTGGTGAAGATGTGATCTTCAGCCTCAAGACATTGAAGAATCCGCTCAATATGCTCTCGGGACAGAAGCGAACGTATGTCGATAACATCCATAGCTGTGAGCTAATCAATGGCGATCCGTATCACGTCCGCTTCATTATGAGCAAGCCTTATTTTCTCGTTCGCGAATCGGTCTTTGGTGATGTGCTTTACATTATTCCGAAACACATTTTCGATCCCAAGGGGCTCACCGATAAGTACACATGGGACGACATCGCATCGATCGTGGAGACTGGCAAGGCCGCTGACCTCGATAGCAACAAACTCAAGAACATCAAGGCAAATCCCGCGATGAAACAATTTGCGGAAGATTTCACTCAGATCGAGACGGGCCGCTCGCGTCAATATGTACAGGGGACGGGTCCATACAAATTCGATGAGTGGAAAACTCAGGAGTATGTTCGACTCGTCCGCAACCCCTTTTACGTCAACTACTGGGGCAAGATGGGCGAGGCGAATCTCGATACCATCATCTATAAAACGATCAACGATTGGAATGCTGCTGTGACGGCGCTTAAGTCGCGCGACTTGGACATCATGGGGTCGATGCAGCCTGGATTCTTTGCGCAGATTGATACGCTGAAGGCGCCTTACCTAAAGAAGACAACCTTCTACTTCCCACAATATGCGTTCATCGGATTTAATCAGAAGAACCCGATCTTCGCTGACCGCAAGGTTCGCGAGGCAATGGCCTATCTCATTGACCGCAAGACGATCATCGACAAGGTGTTGAATGGGCTAGCGACACCAACGGAGTCGCCGACTTTCTTCCAGCGGCCGGAATACAACGGAGATCTGCCGCTCATTCCATATGATCCGCAGCGCGCCAAGGCGATTCTCGATTCACTCGATTGGAAAGATCACGACAATGACGGGGTGCTTGATAAAGTCATCAATGGCAAACGGGTAAAGTTTGAATTTAACTTTCTTGTGAATGCCGGTAATGAAACGCGTAAGCAGATCCTGCTTATCGTTTCGGAATCAATGCGCAAGGTTGGTATTAAGACTGACGTCCAGCCGATCGATTGGTCGATCTACTTGAATCGGATGCGCGATCATCAATTCGATGCACACTTTGGTCAGTGGGTCAGCGATCCTTACGAGACGGATAATTTCCAGTTGTATCATTCAAGTCAGGCGACGAACCGCGGGTCGAATTATGACAACTATATAAGTCTGCGTGCCGACAAATTGATGGAAGATATCCGTGCCCAACTCGATCCGCAGAAGCGTCTCCTGCTCCAGAGAGAGTTGCAGAAGGTGTTTTATGACGAGCAAGCTGAATGCTTCCTGTGGGTGCCGATGAATCCTGCTTCATGGGTGGATCGCTATGATAACGTGAGCTGGAATTCGTATCGCCCTGGCTACGATCCAGCCTGGTGGACGGTTCGTTATGCAGGCGGAGGCGGTATAAAGGCCTCGAATAACTAAGGGACAAACAAGGCATGAAAAAAGCGCGGCCACTCAGCCGCGCTTTTCGATTCTACAGACTTTTCCTTACTCGGTCGGTAGGCTGATGTCTTCCTCGATCAGCCAGAGGTTCTTTCCGACACTCTTCGACAATGGCTTCGTGTCCCCCATGCCCGGCACAACTTTGAGAAAATAATGGTGTGCACTGTCGCCAAAAGTGAACCCGCCATTTCGTTGTTGCTGTGGCTCTATTGGGATCAGATGGAGATGCCCAGGAGGAATCGCGAGTTGCCCGCGAAGTTCGTTAAAAATTGAATCGGCCTGAGTGTCCAATCTCAGACGCTTCTGCTTTTCAATTTCGCTCCTTAGATACTCGAGTCCGTTGGTTAGCCCCGCGCCGCCGCCAATCTCGGCAATGACGGAATCGCAAAAATGATGAGCCCAACGTTGGATGGAATCGATCTGGACAAGTTCATCCACATTCGGAATGTGGCGTTTCGGTTTCTGGTTTGCGCCAGCCAGGCACGAGCTAACAATTGCACAGATTACCGTGAGGAAGGCGAAAACTCGAACAACATTTCTGCCGCAGACTTTCATAAAACTTTCTCCTATGAAAAACACAGGATGCAGAAACTAAAAATACAAAAAATCCGAGGCAAATCCAAATGAAAATCTTCTCATAACCGGCCGATCTTAACCGCCGATCAGCAAACGCTGCATTTCCTCCATGATGTCATCAACCTCTGAAACGGTATTGTAAAAGTGAGGCGCGATGCGGATGCCGAACGGTGGACGATAGTCCACAATAAATCTTCGCCTGATGAGTTCATCGCAAATCTGTTTTGCACTCAAATTATGCTCCGCCTGACTCATGCCGACACCCACAGGGTCGATCGTAAGCGCTCCTCCACGCTGATCATGTGGCCGAGGCGAGTTCACAGTGAACTCAAATTCGTCGGCGCGCTCGATGATGCGGTCGGTCAGTTGCAGTGACTTTTCGCGTATCCTGTTGATACCGATTGCATTGAACATGCGAAGGGCCGGTCGCGCCGTGTGTAAACATGGCACCTGAATGCTGCTTGTGAGAAAGCGGTGCATGCCCTGCTCAAAGTTCACATCGGGCATGTGAAATTCAAAGGGTTCTTTGTCAGCCAGCCAGCCACGTATTGCAGGAGCAAATTGCTCCTGAAGATCGCGACGTACGTACATAAACGCCGCTCCAGGGCCTCCACACAGCCATTTCAACACGCCAGAGGCCATGATGTCGACATTGAGTGCTTTGACATCAATGGGGACCACGCCAGCAGCCTGATAGGAATCAAGCATTACAAGTGCTCCCTTGCTGTGTGCATACTCGATGATCGAGCAAACATCCTGCAGTGCGCCACTTCGGAAATACACGTGCGAGAGCGCCACGATCTTCGTCTCTTCGTCGATCGCGTTGCAATAAAGTTCAACAGGAACAGTGATGCCATCAGGCGATGCAACAACCGTTGGGCGTGCGCCATATTTCTTCCATCCCTGCCATACGTAGGAGATCGTCGGGAAATGGAGATCGGAATAAACGACCTTGTTGCGCTTGCCGGTAAAATCGAGTGAGCTGGCAATAAGCGCCGAGGCAACCGTGAGATTATGAACCAGTGTAACATCCTTTGCTTCTGCGCCGATCAGAGAAGCAAAGAGGCCGCTCACTTCATCGACGAATGGAAACCACTCGTGCCATGCTTCAACACCCTCGGTTTTCCAGAGCCGCGTGTATTCCATCAGATCCTGCTCTACTTCCGCAGGCATTGCACCAAGCGAATTCGAGATCATGTAACAACTCGTCGCCAGGATCGGGAATCGACCCCGGTATTTTTCAGCTAATTCGTCCATGCGTCTGAATTCTCGGGCAGGGTTATGCTTCGGATACTTTAGTTGTGAGCGATCGTGTACGTGCATTGCGAATTTCGGGGAAGCATCGCTGCTCCGCGATCGAGCGAGCCAGATACTCGGCCCAATTCGTTTCGCCAGTGCCTTTCGGTGCTCGCGCGAGGTGCTTCGCTGCTACGCGCAAGTGCATTTGTTTCCACGTGACGATCGCGTCGTCGAGTTGAAGCAATTCGTCGGCTAAGGCACGCAGTTTCTGATCGGCTTGATCGTGGAACACGGCAGCATACGCATCAGAAGAACCGGGCTTCTCCGCGTCCGAACGAATCAGGAGATCGAACGCAAGGCGCAGCGAGTAGGGCTTGCGCTCTGAATAAAGTCGGTTTAGATAGGCAAGATGCTGCTCTTTGAATTTCGTGAGAGTGAGTGTCGGCTCGTTCGTCGTTAAGTGGCGCGCAGCACGCTCCCAGTAGAATGTCGCTTGCTCGTCTGCCTGCTCTGCGGTTTCCTGGCGCTCACGGGCAGGACGAGATTCATTGGAAATATCCGGGCGCTTGGCGGCATCGCGCTCTAAGCCACACAGGATCTCGATCGCTCGAAATTGCGATGACTGAAATCCGCTTGATGTCCCGAACGCCTTCCGATAGATCATAAACTCATCGCTTGAAAGCCCATCGAGCAGGACCGAAAAGCTTGAGGTGAGAACAGTAAAATATCGATTGATCCTGATGATTGCTTCCAACGCATCATCGAACCTTGCCGGCTTTGCAATCAGTGTTCGAATTCCCCGTTCGATCTCGTGCAGCACCAGCCTGAACCAGAGTTCAGTCTGCTGATGATAGACTTTAAAGATGAATTCATCGTGATGATCGGTCAACGTAGTCTGCAGCGAGAGCAGTGTGCGCGTTTCGATGTAATCATCATAGGTGAGTTCTTTCCTGACAAGGCCCGCATCGACCTGTTCTACTGCGCGTTTGCCAAAGCGTTCTTCCAGTTCGCGGACAGCCTCTTCCAACGAGCGTTCTTCTGCTGGCGAGGGTCGTAAACCATTCTTGTTTTCAGCCAAAATTTGTTCTCGTAGAGTTAGATGGCGGGTTAATATTCCCTTACACTCAATGCTTTGAGTTGGTCGCGGATGATCCCGACGCCAATATCCAGTGCTTCACTGGTGATGTTTAGCGCAGGGCGAAATCGGATTGAGCGGTCACCGCATCCGATCACGATGAGTCCCGCATCGTAACACTTCTGCTTCAAAAGATCCCGCATCTGTGCTTCGCACACACTGAAGGCGCAGAATAATCCCAAACCTCGAGCGCCTTCGATCATCTCTGGAAATTCCTCCTGCAATTCAGTAAGTTTCGAAAGAAGATAGGTACCCTGCTTCTTCACATTCTCCAGCAAGTGTTCCTCTTCGATAACTTCGAGATAACGCTGGAAGCGGACCATATCGACTAGATTACCGCCCCATGTCGAGTTCAGTCTGCTTGACTTCTGGAACACATGATCCTTGACCTCTTCAACACGTTTACCTGCAAGCACGCCGCAGACCTGCGTTTTCTTTCCAAAGGCCATCACGTCAGGTTTCACGAAATACTCATGCGCCCACATTTTCCCGGTCAGACCGACCCCAGTTTGGACTTCATCAAATATGAGGAGTGCCTCGTTCTCGTCGGCAAGCCGGCGAAGCGATTCAAAAAAGCGTTTGGTGAAATGATGATCGCCGCCTTCACCCTGGATCGGCTCAATGATGATCGCGGCAATGTCATCGCGATGCTCGATAAACGCAGCTTCCATCTGAGCGATGGACTTTGCTTCATCCTTTAGGGCGAGTGCCTGATTCTTGTCGGAGAGCGGAAAATGAAGATACGGTGCGTCGATTCTCGGCCACTCTTTGAACTTGGGAAAATAAAGGGTCTTGTTCGGATCGGTGTTCGTCAGCGACATCGTATAGCCCGATCGACCATGAAAAGCGTACTTAAAATGCATGACGCAGTGTCCACGCTCTTCCTTGTAGCCCTTCATGAAATTTTTACGGACCTTCCAGTCGAAGGCAATCTTAAGAGCATTCTCCACTGCCAGCGACCCTCCCTCGATAAGGAAGAGATGAGGAAGATAATCGGGAATGGCAATGCGTGAAAACGTTTGAACGAATTCAGCCATTTCCACTGTGTATGCGTCCGAACTCGAGGGCTTGTTGACCGCTGCGCGCAGGAGCTTCTCCGTAAACTCCGGCTGGAGCAGCTTCGGATGATTGAGTCCAATTGGCGAAGACGCAAAAAACGTAAAGAAATCGAGATAACGCTTCCCCGTTCTCGCATCCTGAATGTAGCTACCACTTGAATTTTTAAGATCGACGACCAGATCGAACCCATCAACAAGCATGTGCTCCCCGAGCACCTGATGCACTTTGGCCGGGGTGACAGCGCTGCTTTTTGCCGCGGATTGACCATTGCTACCATGACCTGCAAAGGTTTCTTTTGCGGGTCGTGTGGCGTTCACCCCATTTACGATCATCTTGTTCTTCATCGCGTATTATTGCAGGCCTAGGCGGATATGGCGAAATCGACCGCAATTCGTCAAATCCATGAGTTTTTGATGCTATCCTTCTTGAACAACCTCGATAGCGTGAATCGTTTTCTCTTGTAAGTCTAATCTAACCAGCATCTTCCAACAATCCAGAATCATGGGTCATCAAGACCATAAGAGCCTTGTGAACGAGGAAGTATTTTCAGCCCCAATTGCTGTCCTGACAGTGAGCGATACGCGCACATTCGAGACGGACGAGAGTGGAAAGTTAATGCACGAGCTCATTACGAAGGCAGGACACTCGATCCACTACTACAAAATCGTACCCGATTCGCGTCTAGCGATCAAGCGTGCGATTGAGGGCATTCTGAAGAAAAGCAACGTGAGCGCGATTCTGATCACTGGTGGGAGCGGTGTTTCAAAGCGGGACCTGACTCCCGAGAGCGTTTCAACGTTCTTCAACCGAGAGATCCCAGGCTTTGGTGAAATCTTCCGAGCGTTATCCTATACCGAAATCGGTTCTGCATCCATGCTTTCAAGAGCCGTCGCAGGTCAAACACGAAACGGTACCTTCATCTTTGTCTTGCCGGGTTCTACGAGCGCAGTCAGGCTGGCTCTCGAGAGGCTGATTCTTCCTGAATTGCGCCATCTTGTCTGGGAGCGAACAAAGTGAAAGAGACGATCCACCTTGCCCCAGCCAAAATCAATCTTTCGCTTGAAGTTCTTCACCAGCGCGCGGATGGCTTTCACGAGATCAACACGATCTTTCACAAAGTCGAAGAACCTCACGATATTATTTCGGTAGGACCTTCTACCAGCTACCTGCTTACAACAAATGATCGCTCGCTCGACACTGGTTCGACAAATCTTGTAACGCGTGCAGTAAAGGCTGTTGCGGACGTACTTGAAGAAAAAATGCCCCGATGCAACATTCATCTTGCAAAGCGGATACCGACAGGAGCTGGTCTTGGTGGAGGTTCAAGTGATGCGGCAGTGGCGCTCAACGTCGCACATGAAATCTTCGGGGCAAGGCTGAAAGATGAAGACCTCTTCGAGCTTGGGAAAACGCTTGGAGCCGATGTCCCTTTTTTTCTATCGCCCTATTCAACTGCCGTAGCTACGGGGATTGGGGAGGTGCTTACTCCTTTGGATCTCAGAATCGCGTTTCATATTCTCATTGTAAAGCCTCCTACAATCTCGGTTTCTACGAAGGAGGCGTATGAAAGCTTGCAATTAAGACCGGATCGAAGATCGACCGAGTTTGCAAGTGTACTCGGCACTTCACTTCAGTTGGATGCAGCGAAGCAATTCTTTCACAACGACTTCGAAGAGCCGTTGTTCGTAAGACACACCGAACTTCCTGCGCTCAAAGAATGGCTCTATGCTCTTGGTGCGGATCACGCACAAATGACAGGATCGGGTTCAGCATTCTATGCACTGTTTGCAGACGGAGAGATCGCAAAGCGAGCAGCAGGTGCGCTGAAAAGTGAAGGTGCACAGGTCTTTTACAATAAGCCTCAAAAGCAGCTCTAAAATTTCACCTCGATGGCCGCTGTCGGCATGTAACCAAGCGACCCATCCGGATAGCTTATTCGCTGCAATTCTCCGTGAAGTCGAATATTCGAATTGTGATCTTTGGCTAACAACGCTGCGTCGATCGCAGAGAGAATGTGGTTGACGATGATGCCATATAGAAAATAATCCGCCACTTCATATTGATAATTCATTGTCCCGCGCATGTCGGCGTGACGTGCATACGCTGGCGAAAAGACGTTCGGATCGTTGGAGGTATTGTCAATCCATCCATATTTGAATTGGATGTACTTCGAGATCAGTTCATAGTATTGCTGCTCCCCACGTCCGGGAAGTCGGTGAGTAAAGTCAGGAAAGTTAAGTGCATTCAGTGTGTCTTCTTCCTTATTGATCTGTGTGAAGTTATTGGGATCATTGATCACGCTTTTTCTCCCCGCAGTCTTCATGAGCGAATCGAGGTATCCGACATAACGTGTCGGCAACCACAGCGAATCTGCCCATGCATGAAAAGCGATGAGTGAATCATCACCGCGTTTCGTCCAATGATATCTTCCGTACCAAAGGCCTGCCTCAAGCACTGTAAAGATTGCCCCACGCCAGATCTGATCACCGACATAATATTCTCCGAGCCCAGGAATAACGAACGAGAGACTCGCCGCAAGGAACCCATTCTTTTGTGTGCCAACGGGCTTTTCAACATCGCCTGCGGTCCACCTCGCGCGGTCTGCTTCCTTGTTCGTCGATTGCACAGGCGCGCTGCCAAAGGCCATCGTCGAAACAAGCTCGTTGTTTGTCGCGGGCAACAATAGCGGCGTGTCGCGGAATTGCGCCAGCGCGTTGCCGGAAAAGCAAACGAACAGAATCAGGAATGCGATAGAGCGAAATAGTCCCATTCTCATTAGCGCAAATAATTCATAGATGAACCGAGATACGTTGGCTCGAGCGGCTGTACGGGCTGCGAGAAACTGAACGTAAACAATACGCCAGCATAGTAACGCATTTCGTGGCCGTAGTCTATGTTCGCAAACGTACCATCCGGACGACGCGCACGGAACGTGAATTTATCAAGTCCGTACGCAGCACTGAAAAAGATCGCCGTTGGGACAGAGTACCAACTGAATGTTTCAAGCCGAAGCTCTGCCCCAATATCCCTTCGTAGTTGATTTTTAAGCTGGTCCTTAAACTTGCTGAACAATGATTCGCTGCCGTCCAGCGCAAACACCACGGCTGCATCAGCGAACACACCGAAATAGAGTTTGTCAAAATAGAGCTGAAGAATGCGCGTATCAAGATTGTTCGAGATCGGAAACACATAGCGAAGCTGCAAACTCGCAAGATGCGTACCTGATAGTGAATAGAAGGGATAACCCCGTAATCCAGCAATCCCTCCTCCATAGAAGTGGAAGAAGCTGTCGACTGGGAAGTCTGCATTCGCCAATCCTGCTACACGAGCATGAACACCCAATCCATCGTAACGCGAGAAGAGATTCCATGCGCGGTCGTACTCAGCTTCGAAACGAATGAAGCTATAGTTCTGATAATCCGGCACTGGCAGACCATCCTGTATGTGGCGTCCTCGAAGCAGCTTGTTGTTCTCGACATCCAGCTTCACTTTGAGATACCAACCGATCGGATTTACTAACTCGGTACGGGTTGGAAGGATTTGATTCGTCCAATAGCTGAACGAGAGATCGCTTCCTTTGAAATAATCGTCGCTCGAACTCGCAACAGGCATATTGTTGCTAGGCAAAACGACCTGCTCGGTGCGACTTGTGTAAATCGAATAGGTGTAACCGAGTTTCAAAAAGTGATCGCTGGCAAAAACAGGGAATGTCATTCCACCGTCGAACGTGAGAAAGCCGATCGAGTAGGGAGTATAGACAGTGTCTGCGCCAAAAACTTCCTGCAGCGTCCCGGGCTTGCGTGTCGAATTGGCGATCGACAATTCGAGTCGCGGATAAAGGCCGAATCCACCTAGCAAACGAGACGACGAAGCGACGCCAGCAAACAGATCGCGCTCAAAATTATGATTAATGACAGCGCCAGCCGATAACGATAGACGTTCGGTCACATCGCTTGAGAACGCATAGAGACCTGCCCAGATGTTATCGAGCCCAGTCCCGTTTGGATTGTAATTGTCGTAGCGTAAGACTGGCACGAGCGATATCCCGTTATAGATATTCTGATAAGAATGGGCAGCAAGCTTCGGAGCATTTTCATCATCATAGTTTCGATATGCCTTCCATTGTGCAGTCGAAGTATCATGATGCTCAACGCCGCCTTTGACGGCGAATGGAGGACGCTGCGTTCCGAATTCATCGCGTCCCATAGGAAGGTACTCGTTCTTCTGAAATGTCGTGTCGCTGAAAATTTTTGGCGCGAGGACGCGATGGATCTTATATCCATCTGAGGTGAAATCGGCAAAAAGAAGATCAAGCGAGTCATGCCGATCGAAGACGGAAGGCATGAATGCTCCGCCAACGACATTCGTCTGCTGCGAGAGTTGACGAGTTTTGAGATCGAGTACATACAGATCGAACAGACCGGTACGATTGCTGGAAACAAGCAATCGCTCATTGTCCAGGACCTGGGGCGACCGAACATCGAATGCTTTCTCCGTCAGCAGTTCGAATTTATTGCCGGATGTATCGATGACCGCGATCTGGCGCTGATCATTCATCGCATAATCGAAATAAATCTTACTGCCATCCTGCGAGACGATCGGATTGTAGATCTGCTCACCGTTCGCAAAATGCGTAATGGCTTGTGGCTTGCCGCCGGCACGCGGAATTCGTGCGAGGTTGGAAGTGCCGTCGGAAATGGTCACGCAATAGATCGATTGTTCATCTCTCGAATAGACGGGCCCTTCCGCACGCGCGCGGGTTGTCAGATTGCGTTCTTGCTTGGTGTCGAAGTCATACTCGTAGATATCAAAGAAGCGATCTCCATAGATTGAGGGTCGTCCGCGGCGAGCATACAGCAGGTGCTTATTATCGTTTGAAAAGAGCACTCTGGAGTATACCGTACCCTTGGTCTCGATCAATTCCTCTGTGTGTGTTTCGACATCCACAAGAAAAATGAGTTCGGAAGTATAATCGCTCGTTTTGTTGGATACATACACGAATTTCTTGCCGTCCGGCGACCACTGCGGATAGAGATTCATATATCCGACCTGCGCAATCGCAGTATCACCTTCGCGTCGATCATCCAACACCGGCTTGATACGCTCGCTGTATTGGTCTTTCAATCTCGTCGACCACTCGCGAAACAGTTGATCCGTGGGGACGTTGAGCGCTTTCTTTATCGCTCCGTCGATCGAGACGGAGAATACATTCTGCATGTTCTGCGAGATCTCTCGCAGTTTCTCTTCCCCGTATTGACCCGCGATGTAGCTTGTCAGCGCATAGCCCTGGTTATAACTTGATTCATTCCCTAGCGATGTCTTGCCAAAAGTTGCCATTTCGGGGAATGTGAGAAGCTTGTTATCCAACGCCCGCATGCGCAGCAGCATATCACGATGCGCGTCCCACGTTTCGTAGCCAAAGAGCGGGCGATTATATTGGGCGGTTCCTTCGGAGAACCATGCCGGGACGATCGCACCAAGGATCGGATAGGAGATCAGCACATTCGGATAGCCGGACAGTACATCCGGACGGCGTTCTGCTTCATATCCAAACACCTGTAAATAAATCGCGGGAATCTTGCGCGAAAACTTCATTGCCACCTGCGACTGCACGATATGCGTAAATTCATGACTTACCACATTCCGCATCCAGTTATGCGTGCCACGCAAATCAAAATCAAGCGGGCTCGCCCAGATCTCGATTTTATTGTCATAGTAATACGCCGCGCCGTTGCTGTAGTCGGCTACATCCTTGATAATGAGCGAGACTTTTGTATCTGGCTCATGACCATAAAATAAAGTCAGAGGTCCATAAACTTCTTCGGCAACTTTTGCAGCAACGCGTGCTGTCCGCTCCGTGCCTTCGTGGAAGTTCACGTAGAAGTGCGGAGTCTCGATGGTGTACCACTCCAGTTCGACGTGCGCTTCATTGAACTGGGCGAACGCCGATTGATGTGCCAAGCACATCAATGTTAGAGAAAGGAAAAAGAAGAGGGGTAAACGAGTAGGCAAGCAGGTTCCTATTTTATGACAGCGATCTTGATAAGCTTTTGAGCAATCTCGCCGCTCTCCGAGGCAACTTTCAATCGGCACGTGTAGATGCCATTGCCCAGAGCTTTTGTATCCCAAAGAATTTCATTGTCAGCGCCACCTGTACATTGAGCGGTGAGGGTGGCTACTTCCTCTCCGGCATCATTGACGATCAGGCAATCAGCGGTCGCATTCTTACTTACATAAAGCCGAATGTGGGCGATACTTCCATCCAGCGTTGGATTCGGCCAGACATACGCGCGCTGTTGCGGGAAAAACTCACCAGGACCCGCAAAGCCAATTGCAGCGGGCGCTGTGGATGTTTGCGCGGCATCATGTCGAAACATCGGCCAGGCAAGTCCCAACGGGCCCGCGGGGACGGTCCAACCTACAACGATACCTTGATCAGCGACTGCAAAGAGATCGATATTCGATCCCCGCTCCAGTGCGATCACCCGTCGAGCCGCACCGGCCGCAAGCGGAAAACCTGCTGCCTGATTTCCCGTCGCAGCGTTGGATGCCTTCAACTCTCCATCCTGCACAAACATGACCTCATAGCCTGCGTCAGATTGTTCGAGATCGATTATGAGAGGGTTCGAAGTGAACGAGCCGGGCTTGCCCGTAAAATAAATGTTATTCACCTGCGCACCAAGAAAATTGTATGCGCTCACCCGATCGTTCGCCATCCCAACCACTTCAAGCGTTGCATCACCTTCAAGATTTGCGAGCGCTGCTTCTTCAATCGGAGCAGGTTCGCAAAATGTTGAATTTCCATTTGTCAGATCGAAAACGCATGAAGCGCTCGATGCATCGGTAATAAGCGCTTGAGGGATAAGCCCGTTATCAGATGGTCCGACAAGCTTTCCGGTATAGATCCGCTTGCCATCGCTCTTGATCGCATGAAGATTGCCGGCAATGAGAGCTGATTCCGCGGTAGCAGCGAAATCACCAGTATTTGCAACTAACGCCAGCGAGTGAATTGCACCGGCTGATGTGTTAAAAGAATATCGTGTCGAGAGATCGGAAGAATACGTAGCGAGTCCTGCCGTCTGTGCATCGGTCCGAATTCCCGCTACTACTGTATCACTCTTCAGCATCAGGCCCTCGACTGGAGCACTGAGATTGACACTGGCGGTCTGCGAAGCCCCGGAAGCATTGATCTTCCAGCCGGATATTCTATGACTCTGCACTGAATCCTCTGCGGCATAAAGTAGCAGATCGCTTCCGCTTGCACGAATAACAACTTCCCGCGGCACATAGCCTGATTGAAAAAAGGCATGACTTGCAGAGTCTGCGATGAGCTGTGTCCACGCATTATTATTTATCGTCCATGCATAATATCGCGACCCCGCTCCCCCATCACTACTTGCGCGCGCGTTAGCGATCAACCAGCCAGCACCATCACTCGTTACGATTCCCGTGATGATGCTGTCTTCAGTGCCAATCATTCTGGCAGGAAATCCACTGATGGGATTCACATTCCCAGCAGTCTGTTGAACGTCGCGCGTGAAGACAACGGACATCACATTGTTCGGCGGCGTGAAATTCGAAAGTTTTACAAAACTTGGAGCGCCTGTATTCGACTTGGAAGGCGGAAGTGAATTCTTCGAGAACTCATCGACATGATTGGGGTCGCCTGCCTTTCGATCGGGATTGCCGAAATACCAAAGATCGCCTTGAAATCCCGTGGGTGTAACCGGTCCAAATACCGTTTGCAGCGTAACACCAATATCTTGAATGGCATCAGCCTCTTCAAGCCTGATTCCGCGATGATCGACATCAGCATTAATCGCATCGGCAGGCTCCTTTGCTCGAATGATCGATTCATCAACATGCCACAAGGCAATTCCACCTTTGGTCTTATCCCCGAACGCAGCCCAATCATATTCGTCAGCGCTCATGAGCACACCCCAGATCGAATCAGGACTCGGATCCTGTCGCGGATCGATCAGATAATTGAAGGGCTTCAACAGGCCATCCGAAGCCTGATAGGTTGAGAACTTCGCGCCGTCCGCGTCTGCATCCCGCCTGCGCACTTCCAGCAAATAGTATTCATCGGCTGAAATGGGGATACGGTAGATCGAGTGCTCTAACTTATTCGTCTGGGCGGCATAGACAGGCGTGTAGATGGAGAGCGTGTCATCCTTCGTGATCTCAATGGGGCTGACCCAGCCAAGCCTGATCTTTTCCCACGCCATTGGCTCTGGCGGGAAAATGCCCCCGTAGCCGAAGATACCGGAACCGTCCATCAAACCGATCTGCCCGATCGCTGTCTTCCCATTGAAGGTATTGAAGAGATCTGGCAGCCCGAGAAAACTTCCGACTTGTGCAGCAGCAAGTCCGTTCATCCCCAGCGTAAATACAAGCGTCTGCTGGTTGTTTTGCGGATTCGCAATCGTTCGCGTCTCGGATTCAGGAAGAATGCCTGTGTTACGAATGACAAGCTGACCACCAGCCGCATGAACGCCATCGAAACCAGCTCCAAGTGCATCGTTAAGCGCGCGCGCATTCATATAGATCGAGGGCAGATCATTCGGTGTTGGGTCAAAGCCGAACACCGATTGAAGATCGATATCGCGACCAGCACCTGCGTGAAAAATCATGAACATTGTCCTAGCCGTGTCGATCTGACCGACGAGACTTGCAAGAAGTCCAAGCGAATCTGCTCGTGTCCACGCTTCACGGATCATGAGTGCGAGAGGAGCGTTGGTTGTGTCCGTCCGCTTCGGAGAGTAAACCTTCATCTGCTGTGACATTCTCACGACGCCAGGTAGCAGGATCGCATTCACCTTCAGTTTTGCTCGAGAAACAGCATCGTAATAGTTATTCAAGAACTTGAAATGCGCGAGAAAATAAGTGGAATCGTGCGGAGGCGGATCGATCACCGTATCACGATTCAGTACGCGAAATCGAGTTGAGAGATCGAACTTGCCATCGCCTGTTGTCAGTCCGGAATCCGCACCCTCTTTCTGAAAATCAACACGCAGGGCAACGATCGTAATCGCTCCGATTCCGAGTTGGGTGCTGCCCGCAGGTTGACGTTGCGCGATTGGATGGGAAAGCTGGTGCCTTACCTTCACAGCGCTCTCCTGAGCGTGAGCGCCGCAAGCAAGTGCTGAGAGAAGAACCAGGGAAACAAAGAATGGTCGGGTGATGCTAAAGCTCAACGGAACGATCAATATGTAGTAGAGTCTCACTAAGCGAAGAAGCATTCACCTCGCTTGCTTCGCGGATGAATGCTTCATTCAACACAATCTAAGCAGGTTACCAACGAATGCCCAGCGTAAATCGCAGGGTATTGGCGAGAGGGTGATTTTCCTCGAAAGTATTGATGTAACTGAAATCGAACTGATAGATATCGTAGCGGAGTCCGGCGCCAAACGTCATATAACGCCGGCCGCCAACCACGGGTCCTTCCGTGTAATAACCCGCGCGCAACGCGAGGAGCTGGTCATACCAGTATTCAAGCCCGGTCGACCACATGAGGGATTGGCCGGTGTTCTTATCCCACGACGTAATGAACGCCTTCGGCAACCCATCCGTGCTGTTGCTGTCG
>JABDDM010000048.1 GCA_013287605.1 Ignavibacteria bacterium
ACGCGTTGATTCGCCGCACGAAACATGAAGCCAGTCATGCCCTGATACGGCGCGACGACGGCAACTTTGCTGAACAGGATTTTGGCAACCGGACGTGAGAAGCGTCCATAGAGCATGCCGGTCGCCAACGCGAAGGCAAGTAAGCCCGCGAGTGACTCTATCGCCGCAATGGCATTTGCGCTAAAGCCAACTGGATTGATCCGGCCATATCCGACAGTAGTAAAGGTCTGTGTGCTGAAGAAAAACGCATCGGTAAACTTTGCCAACCAGTCGCGAGCGTCGATCCCCACCAGATGTTCGACACCGATCAGAACGTAGATACATGCAAAGAACAGATTGACGATGATGTAAAGCAGAAGGATGATGCCGTTGAACTTTACCCACGACATCGTCAAGAGTATGTGGTAAAGATTCAGCGACCGGAAAAAGGAAATTCCGTGGCGCTCGACGTTGAACGAGCCATCTCGATTGAGCAGGCGGACACGTGCCTCCGTGGCCTTACCGCCAAATCCGAGATCGCGATCGCGCTGTTCACGTTCGTCGGTAACGTTTCTCGTATGTTTAGCCAAGTCTCGTGCTCGTGTTTTGTGAACGCAATCCCTTTTGGGATTCTATCACAAATCTACAACGCCTGGCACCGGTAGAGCGCTATCTGAACTTGACGATCAATTTGTTCGTCGTCGCATCGAAGACCGTCGCATATGACATGAGACTTGAACTGGCTGGACCCTGCAGCACATTGCCATGTACGTCGAACTGTGAGCCATGGCACGGGCAACTCATTGTACCAGTTGAACTTGGGGATCCGATCTCGCAGCCCTGATGGGTACACTGCATCGAGTGGGCTTCGAACTTCCCGACAGCACTTCGATAAATGATGATGGTTGCTCCGGTTGGATCGACGTCGCCTGTAACAAGAAACTTTCCGTCCGACGTGAGCGACGAGACATCGGTGGTAATGGAGGCAGCAGTATTACCTGATTTTAACCCTGTCGGGCTCGAAGCCCCGGCGCAACCATTAAGGATTGTGGGAGCTGCCCCGAGAATGGTGAGTCCTCCCATGAAAAGGCCAAGGCGTTTCAGAAAATCACGACGAGTTTGTTCGGAGTCGGTGAGAGAGCGTAGATCCTGGAATGCGTCTTCTATAGGCATTGAATAGTTTGAATTTGAAATATCCTTACCTCTAATGACACAGCGGCGACCGCAATATCACGCACGCTCGATAAAGATGAGTAATTTTTAATTGCAAGAAAAGCGATTTTACTTCACTCTGATGAACTTCAGGGAGACCGAGTTCATGCAATAGCGAAGTCCCGTAGGCTTTGGACCGTCGTCGAAGACATGACCAAGGTGCCCGCCGCAACGAGCACAGAGTACTTCCGTCCGAGAGTCGCCGAGGGAGTTATCGGGCTGCTCAATCACGCGATTTGCTTCGATCGGCTGATAGAAACTCGGCCAGCCCGTGCCGGATTCAAATTTTGTATCAGAGCTAAAGAGCGGATTGCCACACGCCGCGCAAACGAATAGTCCATGGTGATGCTCATTGAGAAGCGCACCTGTATATGGGCTCTCCGTTCCTTTCATTCGCAATACTTCAAACTGAGCTGGCGTAAGCTCTGTCTTCCATTCGAGGTCGGACTTCACAACCTTATCACTCGCAGCCGGATACAATTGAAGTAAAAGCTCGCCACCTGGCTCCGGTTTTGGAGCTGACTGAGCGCACGCCATGAGCGGAAGCAAGGAAAGGCTGAGCAGGAACAATAGGGTCTTCATAGAATTAGCAACGCGGTCGTATTCATCATACACAATACACAGAAACGCTTCCGATTGGATGTTTGGTGCAGCCCGCGTCCAGTGTAGCGAAAGCTAAAGCTCGTGCTACATTGAGTGTACTCATATCCAGGAGGTGACTCAATGTAGAGCGAGCGTTTCTACCGTTACTTCTTTTTGTGCGCTTTGGTAGTATCAGGGCCAGGGGCAAGTCCTAATTGATGCATCATCGTCCAGTTGTCCTGCACGCCCCAACGTTCTACGATCATACCGTTCTTAACGCGAACGAGATCCATTCCGCCGACATCGACCTTTTTGTTCGTTGCAGGCATGTCCATCATCGGGCCTGAGTTTGTACCCGTCATCCGGTAATGCGATGAAACGAGATCTCCTTCTGCGATCATCTGGTCAGGCGTAAAGTGGAAATCTGGATATCCTTTTTGGAATTCGGCGAAATCCTTTTTCAGTCCTGCAAGACCGGGCTGTTGACCCGGACCTGGATCATGGTCCACAAAATCAGGAGCGATGAGCGAGTCCAGTTTGGAGAAGTCTTTGGTATTGAAAGCGTCATATACTTTTCTCACACGATCTTTATTCTCTGTCAGGCTCGCATTAGTAGAAGTGGAATCAGTAGTCGTCGAAGCAGTTTGCTTTGCGCAGCCTGCGGAGAACAGTGCAATGGCAGCAAGTGCCATGAGTAGCTGTTTTTTCATTGTTGAATGCTGGATAGTTGGAAGTGTGATCTTGCCAACGTGAGTTCGAAAAGAACGAATACGGCAGGGCAAGTATACGAATTTGGCCGCCAGTTGTCAAGCGTCCCTTTTAATGCAGAGAGTGTCCGCTCCGAAGCGATCTTCCTCGCATTCCATCAAAATGCTCGGAAAAAAAGCTAGCGAAAATCTCCCGCAGATTCTCGTAGGCTTGTTTGGATGGATGCAAGCTTTGCACTTTTTCGATTGAGGCACGTTCGAGGAACTGGAGGATCGCAAAGCTCTCGGGAAGTACGCGGATCATGTTCGGCTCATGAAACTCCGGCTCGCGTTCGCGCGGCCCCTGATGAACTGCCTCGATAAAATCTCCCGTTCGCACTTTGAACAGGATCTGGGAAGGCATCGTACGAATACCTTGAAAGATCTCTTCTTCCAGGTTGAATCGGAAGCCGCTTAGTTCAATGAATCTCAAGAAGAAATGGATGCTGAAGGCACCAACCGTTTCCTCGCTTGCGGCATTGCTCATTCCTCCAAGTGTATCACTGAGAAGATTGAATAATTGCTCGTTCTCTTCTTCATCATGGAGTGTGCGAATGAGGAGTTCTGCAAGTTCGGAGGCTGCCTGTATGCGTTCAAGCGAATTCAGAATTCCTGCGTTCGAATGTATTGTTTCTGCCTTCGAAGCTAAATAAAGCCCAGGCCGTTCTTTCTTGTAATAGAAGACAATGTCTGCATGGGCAAAAGCTTCGAGCGCCCCGCCGAATTTCGACTTCATCTCGCGCGCGCCCTTTGCGATCAGAGAAATGCGCCCATAGGCACGGGAGTATACAGTGACGATCTTGGAGGTCTCGCCGTGTTTACGGACCTGGAGAATGATCGCGGGAGAACTAACAAGCATAGATAAGACGGGATGCTTGTGAACAATAAATTGCACAGCCTTCGCAGGAAGCGAAGGGCTGTGGAAAACTCAAAGAGTGATCAACTCTTTCGGCGAACTGGTAAGCTCTTCGCAGCCGCCTTCGCGCCGAACTACGACATCGTCTTCGATACGAACACCGCCGATATTCTCAAGATAGATGCCGGGCTCGATGGTAAAGACCTGGTTCGGCTCGAGTTTGTACCTCTCACCGCGTTGCGAGATCATTGGTAACTCATGCACTTCAATGCCGAGGCCATGCCCAGTGCCGTGTCCGAATTTTGAACCGTAGCCGTGCAGGGTGATATAGTCACGAGCGACAGAATCCAACTCACGACCATTCATGCCCGGACGCACTTTATCGATGGCGCGCTGCTGAGCCGCGCGAACGATTTCGTAAACCTTTTGAAGTTCCGTTGAGATCTTTCCCACTGCGACGGTGCGCGTCATATCGGAGTTAAAGCCTTTGTAGACGCATCCGAAATCAAGCGTCACGAGCTCGCCCTTCTTGATTTTCTTGTCGGTCGCGACTCCGTGTGGAAGCGCAGAACGCTCACCGCTGGCTACAATGACGTTGAATGCATCGCGCTCGCCACCAAACTTCCTTGTCATATAGCTGATCTCCGCAGCGACCTCGCGTTCGGTCACACCTGGCTTGATGACGGGGAGTACTTGTTTGAAGACCTGATCGCCGATGTCGGCCGCTTTACGGATCATGCCGATCTCGTCTTCTGTCTTGATCATTGTCAGTTTCTCGACTTCGCGATCGGGGACAGGCACAAGTTTCAAATGACGAAATTTCTTACGAAGGATATCATACTCCCAATATGCAAGATGCGCCGGTTCGAAGCCGATCGAATCATAGTCGCTAAAGAGCTGCTTCTCTGCGATCGCATCATAGATCGTACGGTCGCGGTCGATGATCGAGACCTTTGCACCTGCGACTTCGATCTTGACTTGGGATTTGTACCTGAAGTCGGTGAAGAAATGCGGCTTGCCCTGCTGCGGGACGATCAGCACACCATTCGAACCCGAAAAATTAATGAGATAATATATGCTGGGCAAATGCGTGACGAGCATCGCATCCAGACCAAGTTCTTTTACTCGCTTTTGTAATTTGACGATTCGGGCCATGGTTGATTCCGATTTCTCACGAGTGCAGTGAGCTTATTTAGCTCGTGATGTGCTCGGGTGAGAATTGTGATAGTAGCGGTTCTTACAGTCGGGGGCTAACACAGGCGTAACGAATAAAGCTTCGCCACTGCTGGGAAATATTGTTGAGGTTAGGAAGACACTTACCCCTATATAAACACTGCGGCCTCACTGAACTAGTCAATGAGGCCAACAGTGTCTTTTCTCTCACCTTGACTTTAGAAACAAGCGGCCTAAATGGAACCCGCCTACGTCTATAAGTCTCACAATCATAAAACCGCCCTCCGGGCGAGTTAATGCCCGTAAAATTCCTCTTTCGAGGGAATAAAATAGTTGTCTAAAAGACAGATGGGCTAATTCTTCTTCGCTGGGGCAGCTCGAACTGGGGTGGCGCGCTCTTCATGCCGCACCTGGAGCTCAAAACGACGGCGTTCAAGCTGCCGTGTAAGCGCTTGCTTCTTTATCTCGGTTGTTTTGGATGCGTCCGTGCGCAAAGGTGCTGAAAGCGGCTGCGCGGTCGGGGAGCTTACGAGATTCTGTTGTAAGAGTGCCTGATTTCCGGGCTTCACGACGGGAGTCTGCGAAGTGGATGCCTGGGCTTGCACTAAACGCGGCGCACAGAGGAGAAAGAATAACGTACAAGTTTTAAGAATTCCTGACACTTTCATTTTGGCGATCTGCTGACTGTCAGGGTAACTTGGGCTGTTTGGTAAGGATTCCGAATTTTGGAGATGTGAACCATTATTCATCCACAACAATCGATGAGGCACTTTCTCTAACTGCGATCAAGTGGCAGCCGAATTGTAAACGTCGAACCCTTCCCTAATTCACTCTCGACGGAGATGACCCCTCCATGCGCTTCCACGATCGATCGAACGATCGCAAGCCCAAGACCAAGCGAACGATCCCCATGTTCTCCTGGTCCCGAACGGGCTATATCGGTGCGATAAAATCGCTCGAAGATTTTCGAAAGATCTTCTGGAGGAATTCCCATGCCGGTATCTGCCACTCCGAAGGCAATGGACTCCTGTTCGCGGCGAAGAAACACTGTTACAGAACCATGTTCGGTGTACTTGAGGGCGTTGTCGAGAAGATTCATGAGCACTTGATATAAGCGAGTCGGATCGATCATGATCGAAAGTTTCCGAGTAACTTCAGCAAAATTCCTGATCAAGCAGAGCCCGCTCGCCTCCGCGAGGATCTCAGCATCCTCGGTGAGTGAACTCATGAAATCATAAAGTATCACGGGCTCCTTCTCGAGTGCAAGCTTCCGGTCGTCGGCGCGAGAAAGAAGCAGCAAGCCTTCAACAATGCGCTGCATCCGTTCGACTTCTTCCATCAAGCTCTCCAGCACTTCACGTACTTCCTTCGGTTCGAGCGTAGGTGTTGACACAAGATGCCGCTGGGTCTGCTCGATCTCGCCTTTCATAATCGCGAGAGGTGTCTTGAGTTCGTGTGATGCATCCGCAGTAAACCGGACAACTTGCTCGAACGAACTTTCCAATCTCGCAAACATGGAATTGAGCGTTGTGGTAAGCACGCGCAACTCACGATCGCGACGGCCAGGCAGTTCGATCCGCTGCGAAAGATTCTTTGCCCCGATCTCGCGCGCCATGTCGGCGATATGTTCAATGGGCGCGAGCGCCTTTCGTGCAAGCCACAATCCTCCGAGTGCAGAAACGAGAAACGAAAGAGGAAGAAGGTAAAGAAATGACGAACGCAATCGCGAGACAGAGTCATCGATCTCGGTTGTTGGAAAAGCGACATAGACAGCGAATCTAGGATTTGCCGCTCGAGCAACACGGTATTCCTCGCCCTGAAAATCTACTTGTTCGACCGTAACGGCAGTATCGGGCTTTGACTTGTCATGCACAAAGAGTCGCGCCAGTGTATCGCGACCAAGGTTCGGCGTGCGAAACATCACCGGTCCTGTCCCAGGCTTGGTCCTGGTGGCTGAGCGCTCGTGAATTTCGACAAAATTGTTGCGTTTGCTTGAAACGTTGCGCTGCACGACGGCATCAAGCGGGTCCATATTCAAGCCTGTCGAATCCTGAAACGAAAGCTCAGTAAGTATCTCGTCGATCAATCGGCTGATCACCCGATCTGTCAGGCCCTGACCCGTAAGCGTGTCCGGGGCTTCGGTAAGCACACGGTCGACAAGATCGCGCAACGAACTGCTTGAATGCATTCGTCCATGCTTCAGGATCTCTTCCGGATTAGCACTGGCCGGGAGGCTACTCACAAGAGAAAGAGTAATCCGAGCATCTTCTGCGAGCGAATTGTCAAGTCCTTCGACCATCGATCGATTAATGATGATGATCTGGACAAGTCCAATCGCCGAAACGGTGAGAACGACAAGAAGCGAATACCAAAGAATGAGTCTTACACGAAGCATTCAGTTGTAAACGGGAGGATGCCTGTTGAGTTCGAAGGTCGCAGTTTCCGCGACTGCATGAGCGGGCGGGGAAACCCCGCCCTTACGACCTGATGATTGGTCATTATCGATTCATCGCCAATGCAAACGCTTTCGCTTCGTCGAAATGTTTCTTTGCCAGTGTGAAGGTATGATCCGACTCGAGCAATCTTGCTCTCCACTCAAACCGCTCAAAGAAGCGACGAGCGATCTTGGTTAGTACCACTGATCTGATCCTGGTGAGATCTTTGCTGACCTTGCTGTCGTCGAACAATGTGTTATGATGTTTTGCAGCAATGCGCAGAAATTTCATGAGTGATTCATTCGACAGTGGCAGCGAATAGATCGTTTCGGGGCTGTACTGTTTTGCGATCTCTTCGCCGCGCTCTTTGATGATCTGTTCGGCGCATTGATAGAAGATATTGTTCGATGTAGTCTCGCTGCCCAAAGCAAGCGTTGGCATTTCGGGAATGATGATATCCGGAATAACGCCTTGTCTTCCATAGACACTTCGTCCATGCAGCGTGTGATAAACGCTGTCCGATGGCACGAACTCTCGATCATGTGAGTGGTTCATATTGTCCAGTTCGGTCCTGAATGGCACACCCTCGGCGGTGTACGAACGCGCACGGTAACTGCGCTGTAGGAATCTGCCGCTAGGTAGATAACATCGTCCTGTGATGAGCATCATTGAGCTGCCATCGGATAGCGCCTCATCGCGCATTACCAGCGACTTGCCGTAGGTTGGAAGCCCAACGATCACAGCTCGATCTTCATCCTGAAGTATGCCGGCAAAGATCTCAGCCGCGCTCGCACTCTGCGGACCGACAAGGACGATCAAGGAGGCACCATTCAGGATGTCTTCATGGGAGCTCTGGTAGGCGCGATCGGTATTTGGAATGACCTGAATCGTCATTTCCTTGCGGCCGACAAGCTCATCGGCAAGCAGGAAGGCCGCTCCAAGATACCCTCCATTATTTAGGCGGAGATCAAGCACAAATTTTTTGATGCCCCAGTCTTTATATTGCTTCAGCAGATATTCGACCTCATAGGACGTTCCCAAATGGAAATCATCGAAGCGAATGCACCCTATCGAATCATCAATCACACATCCGATCGCAGGAGTGGATGCTTTCCACGAGTCGTAATGCAACGTGAACGTTTTCTCCAATTTTTCATGATGGCGCTTGATCGACAAAGTGACTGTAGCGGCCGCTGCATCAGCGCTTAAGTTCGGAGGATTCAATAACTCGTCTACTTCCTCGTCAACATATTCTGCTGCTGGCCGCCCGTTGAGCGTACGGATCTCATCGCCCGGTAGTAATCCCGCGTGCCCTGCTGTCCCATACGGCTCGACAGACCAGACTTCGAGAGTCCCATCATTCCACCATGCCTGCATTCCAGTCGACAGCTTCTGCTTGGCATCCCGAGCCGCCACTGAACCCGAGTGAGTGGACTTGGTCTCGTAGTAAGAGTATGGATCCAACTGATCCATGATGCCTTCGATCGCGCCATCCGTCAACTTGTCGAGTGAAACGCGATCGACATAGCTTGTTTGAATAATCCCAAGAACGCGCTCGAGTTTGGCGAGACTTACGGGCATATCTGTCCCGGAAGAGACTGGATAGACCACCAGGATGCTCGTCGCCGTGCACACAGCAAGCGCGAGAAAAGGCAGACGGTGAGATTGCCGAGGCAGGGCACGCCGTGTCGAGGAATGGATGATGATACGCATGGCGATATCGGAAAAGAGTGAGCAATGCATGCATGCATTGACTCCATAGGCGAGCAGAACCTGGCGAATCAGTCTGCGTATCGGAATGAATCTCCGCGCACAAACCGAATCGATCCGGTGTTCAAGCGAACCTGAAATTCGACCGGCTCTCTCAAGCCGACCAATGAAGATGCACGCAGTAGCGAGGTTGCATACTTCTCGTGAGCAGGTGTTCGTTTTTGAAAGCAGCTACGCGGCGATTCGCATAGCACGCTCTTCACATTAACAGGTACCAACTCTAATGGTCAATTGACGGGCCAGAACTCATCAATGGTGCAATCAAACTGATATTATGCCGACACGTAAAGCAAAAGCCGAGTGGAGTGGAGATCTTAAGGGTGGTAAAGGAACAATGGAATTCGGAAGCGGCGCATACAAAGTCGCCTATTCCTTCCATTCGCGAATGGAGACCGGTCCGGGGACCAATCCTGAGGAATTGATCGCGGCAGCGCATGCCGGATGTTTTTCGATGGCGCTTTCTGCCGATCTCGGTAAAGCTGGGTTTACACCAGATCATATCACCACAGATGCGAGCGTCGAATTTGGAAATGGAAGCGGCAAATGGGCGATCGAGAAAATCCATCTTGATTGCACCGCGAAGATCCCTGGCATCGACAATGCAAAATTTCAGGAGATCGCTGCAGGCACAAAAGATAACTGCCCAGTTAGCCGTGCACTCGCAAGCGTCAAAGACATAACCGTCACGGCGAAGCTCGCATAAGCATTCGTTCGTCTCAGGAGCCCGGAGTAGATGTACACTTGTGTACATTTGCTCCGGGTTTTTGAGTTTGGTCCAGTCGCGATCTTCCCGGCATAAGCTTTGTATCTCCCTTCCGCTCAAAACTGATAACCCAATCTCAGGAGGAACCCCCATGGCTTTACCATCGACCAAACAGCGGAAAGACGTTCTCGAAGATGCCGGAAGCATAAACATGAGCAAGGATCAGTCGGGCCTGGAACCGAGTGGCCCGCAGATATCAAGCAATTCATTTTTATTGGATTTTATCGGCAGCGTACCAGAGCAGTTAACCTCAGCAGTAGCTGGCGGTGCGCTCTCTGCGTATAGTACGTACGATATGGTCAAAAGTCTCTCGCACCATAAGCCGGCACGGGCCGGAATCATGGGTGGACTGACCCTTGCAGGCGCTGCTTTGATGTACAGAGGCCTGAAAGGGTTGATCGGAGAAATGGCCTACGAAGCAAACGAAATGGAAGGCGAAGTGACAAATGTGGCGGCAGATGCACGCAACAAAGGTGTTAAAGTTGAGGAAAGTGTCGTCGTCGATAGAACTCCGCAGGTGCTTTATGAATATTGGCGTGACATCGAAAATCTTCCTTCAATCATGCGACATTTGAAATCTGTCGTTGCAGTCGACGACATTCATTCTCACTGGATGGTGAAGGGTCCGATGGGTACGAGCGTTGAATGGGACGCTGAGATCTATACCGACCAACCTGGTGCATTTATCTCGTGGCGATCATTGCCTGGTGCAGAGGTTGATAACGCAGGCTCGGTCCATTTCGATGAACTGGGCGATGGTCATGGCACAACCGTCACCGTAATCCTTAATTACGATCCCCCTGCTGGTAAGCTCGGAGCGCTGGTAGCTGAACTCATGGGCGAAGACCCAGCCAAACAGATTCGTCATGATCTGCGCCGGTTCAAGAAGTCCATGGAGTCTCAGGAAACATTCGGAGCTGGCGACAATGACCTGGAAGATCGGAGCGACGGTCACAGCGGCAAACGTAGATAGAAGCATGTAAGCATTTTGAAGGGCGGCATGACAGCCGCCCTTCGTATTTCGGTTCCCAAATACTTGCCAGGCGCAAGTTCACATTCCCTCGTTTATCCTTATATTAGAGCGTGCTACGTTGCAGAGCACTAACCTAAGAAATGTTATGCGTAGAGTCTTCATTTGTGCGCTAGTTCTCCTCTCAGGTCTCAGTTTGGTCAACGATCTGTTCGCTCAATGCGGAGGTGTAGGGCAAGGATATCCGAATAGTAACAATGCGGGTTTTGAGTTTCTGCTCTGCTTCGAGCAGAATGCGACGCTCACCGATACCGATCCGGGATACAACGATATCTTTCTTGCTTCAACCGGCGATTCGGCTTTCATCACAATCACCTGTCGCGCCTTCCCGCTTTACATCAAGCAAATTGCACTTCCACCTGGTGGCTCAATTTCTTATCGGATCACGAATGATATCAATCCGGTCATCCTGACGTCCGAGTTTGTTGATACCAAAGCGGTCCTCGTGACTTCGACAAGCGCGATCATCTGTTACGGCATGAACCACAAGATGTTCACCGCCGACGCATTTCTTGCTCTGCCAAAAAATACTGCCTCGACCGATTATCGCGTGATGGCCTACACTAACACACCGGGTGCCGGACCGGGAGACGAAACACAATCACAGTTTTGCGTTGCCGCATTCACTGATGGCACAGATGTAACAATCACACCGGCTGCTCAAACGATCGGAGGAAGCCTTGCTGGCAAACCGCTTCATTTTCGGCTCGACTCAGGTCAGTGCGTGCAGATCCAGGGTGATGCGCTCCGCAGTAAAGAAGATATGACCTCATCGCTCGTATCGTCGACCAAGCCAGTGGTCGTATTCGGCGGACATGTTTGCGCGGAAGTACCAGTAAGTTATATCCCACCTGGCCAGACGAGCTCGAGTTGCGATCACCTTTGCGAAATGCTCCCGCCTACGAGCAGTTGGGGTGAAGGTTTTGTGGCAACGAATTTTGCGCCGCGCTTGACCGGTGATATCGTCCGAGTTCAAGCGTTGAACGACAATACTACGGTAACGCTCGACGGTACGCCGTGGGGCACCGCGCTCAAAGCTGGCGAATATCGCGACACGCTGATCCAGCAACCGATTGCAATCGCAACATCGGGCCCAGCGCAGGTGGGAGAATTCGCGCACACAGCGTTCGATCAATCGGCGACAAACGGCGATCCCTTCTTCGCGATCGTGCCGCCAGTCAACCAGACGTATACTGATTTCACCTTTTTCTCGAGTCAGGATCCAGTGTATGTAATACAGAATGTGATCGTAGTTGCGGAGGTCAGTGCAAAAGGACGTATCGTGCTTGATGGTCAGACATTGCCAGCGGCTTCGTTCACCGATCTGGCAACACAGCTCGGCGGAATGACCTATTCGATCGCCACAATCAGTGTTACACCCGGCGCTCACCATATCACGACAAAGAATGATAGCCAGCACGGCTTCACAATCCTTGCCTATGGATTCGGGCTGTTCGATAGCTACGGCTATACTGCGGGAGCGCTCTTGCGTCCGTTGCGCGGTGCCAAGATCACTTCGAACGATCATGCTGGAATCGTGCGTCCCTCAACGCAAAAATTTTCCGCGACGCTCGCGAATATTCTCAATACGAGAGTATATCTGGATAGCACACAGGTCGATGTGCTTAATAGTAAGAAATACCAGGTCAAGGTCGACGAGAATCTTGCGATGGATGTAAGTCATCTTGAAGTTGGAGAGTCAACGCCGATCCACTTCAATGTTACACCGGACAATACCGAATCTCTACACCTGCGCGTCCGAGTGTTCACGCACAGCGCACAATGGATGGACTTCGAGCCATCCGAAGTCTACCTCTCGATTCCTCCGGTTTCAACGAGCGGCGTACAAACAATTCACTCCAGTGCTATCCTTGCGGTCTATCCGAACCCAGCGCGAGATGTTGAAACATTCTTCATCTCGATGCCCGAGCGCGGCGATCTGCAACTTGTTGTTTATGATGATCTGGGCCGAGTCGTTCAGGAGATTGTAAATCAGGAAATGGCGCAAGGCTCATACGCAATGAAAATGGAAACCGACCGCCTCGCCGCCGGTCACTACTATTATATGCTCCATTCAGGAAAGCTGGGATTGAACGAGAGAGGTTCGATGGTAGTGGTGAGATAGGCGTTGTGTATAAACTCTATTCATAACCAAAGCCTTAACCCTCGATTTTGCGCTGAAAACTGCATTTTCTAATTTCCGACTTGGTGTGTGTGAAAACTTTATTCATAATTCTCCTTCTTACAGAAAACTATTGTCATTGTTCGAGGATGGATTCCCGTATTCGCGGGAATGACAATAACCGATTCTTAAGCGCTTCGCGCATTCTGCACAGCCTCTCTGTCATTCCCGCGCAGGCGGGAATCCATAGAATGCTGAACGCAGAAGAATGGCTGAATCAATGGAGCTTAGAGGGACGGAGTTTCCCCGTCCGAAGGGGATGAATGGAAAGCCCTCGCGTAGGTCGGTCGTCCCGCCCGACTGGCGAAATGCTGGGGAGACAGTTGCCCGCATTACAAGCAAAACGCGGAGATTTTGGCTACAATATATTAAACATAAAACTACACCAGTTCGGTTCCCAAAAAGTCTCTCGGACACTAGTCGGAAAACGCTAAGTGACCATGAACATAACACGATCATTCTTATTTCGTACTCCGCAATATCGTCTCTCGTTCGGCTCTCCTCCATTTACCTTCTTCCAGTCCTTCAATTGTAAGTTCACCGATTGAGATCCGGATCAATCGAAGTGTTGGATGTCCCACTGCTGCAGTCATGTGACGAACCTGTCGGTTCTTGCCTTCGACAAGCGTTAGCCGAAGCCATGAAGTTGGAATCGCTTTCCGCATTCGAATAGGCTTTGCTCGTTCCGGCACTTCGGGCGGTGTGAGGAGAAGTTCGACTGATGCCGGACGCGTCGTGTAACCGGAGATCGTCACTCCACTACGAAGTTTTTCCAAAGCAGCTTCATCAGGTATGCCTTCGACTTGCACGAGATATGTTCGTTCGTGACCCTGCGCGGGGTCGAGAAGCTTTTTGATGAGCGGGCCGTCATTTGTGAGAAGCAGCAATCCTTCCGAATCTTTATCGAGCCTTCCTGCAGGATAGACATCTTCAGGCAGGTCAAATTGTGCGAGTGTCCGCTGACCGGGAAGGTCCGGAGTAAATTGACTCAGCACATCATACGGCTTATTGAAGATGATATACATAAGATCCTTCTTCAGCAAGACCGGCCGCGTGGCTATCTTCTTTCTGGGAGCTGATGCCGGACTACTTTTTTTCATAGATCATAAAGTGTCCGATCGTTGCGAGAGGCTTGTAGTTCGCTTCGATGTAATCTACAAGCGATGGTAACCTTGTGATGAGATGGTAGGAATCGCTTTCAGCATCGGTGATATAATCTCGTGTGTCGCCCCATTCAACAATAATGAATCGTGGCGGCTGGTGCTGCAACTGCTGAAGTAAGGTTTGCTTCCACGATGCCGGAGTCCATGTGGTTGCGAACGGTGTGTTCGTGAGACAGATCGTTTGTGACAGACGGTCCATCGCAAAATAAAGACCTTGATCGTTACCCCAGAGGAACACCTGATCGCTGGGTGCCATCCTGGGGTTGAGAAACTGTGCCACTCGTTTTTGATCGTAAGGATAATATCGCTCGATAGAAGCTTGTATGCGTTCTGTCACATCAACGTGTTGCGCTTTCGCCCAGAGCCACGTTAAGGTTTGAGAGGCAATCCCCGAGAACGATGAGAAAAAGAGAATGGCAACCGTTGCGAGAATTGCTATTGCATAGCCGGCGGTACGGCTGATCCATGCTGGAACCTCACGAATCTTTCGCCAGAGATACACGACGAATGGAATAATCGCGAGAATCGCCAGGGCTTCTACTATCGACTCCGTTATGAATGCTCTTCCAAAATGATAGAGAAAAAACTTCTTCTCGTACAATACTCCCGCCAGCGAGAGAAGCTGAACGAGTACAATAAGATTGAAGAATTGGCTTCTCGGTGGTTTTGCAACTGACTCATTTCGCTCGGGACCAAGCGCCATAACCAACCCGAGGAAACCGATTAGGCTTAGCGTAAAAGAGAAGGCGAGGACATAGTTAGAAGGAAATCGTTGGTAGTAAAGCGAGAGCGCATTGGTCGACCAGTGCGGTTCGATCGCCGCGTATCCCTGCAGCCAGCGAAGTGCCTCCATCATTCTATCATAGCCACCGATCGCGACCATCCAACCTACATACCCAATGGACGATAGCAGGAATGTGAGAACTGCAATGCCAAGCACCATGAACACATCACGCGTTTTCTCTTTCTTCGCCGATAGAAGCATCCACACTCCGACTGCGATCGGAGCAGCAATGAGTGTGAATTTCAAGAGAAACAAGAACTGCGCAAGCAGACCGATGCCTGCGCCAAGCAGCATGAGTTGCTTTTTGTTCAAGCCTGCTTGCAAACTCTGCATCGCAAAATTGATTAGCACGAGTGTCGGAAGAAACGCGAACGACTCACACTGCGCCGTCATCCAGTAACCGCTCGAAGCATAATGAAGGACCAGAAGAAATTGCGCGATTGAAGCAAGGACGTTCGACGCACTCCAACGCATGATCAGTCGCCGGAAGTACCATGCCGTAAAGAGCATGTAGACGAGGTCGAACGCGCGGATCGACCAGAAGTGATGCCCAAAGATTACGTAATTGAGCGCATAGATATAGAAGATGATCGGAGGCTTGGTATCGATGAAATCGCGATAGGGAACAGCCCCGAGGCGTGCAACGCGTTCACCGGCAACCGAGAATGTGGACTGGTCGTAGCCGAAAGGGTAGGCAAGCATTGCAACCAGAAGGAGAAAGGCAGCTATCGGTAACAGGATCGAAAGTGGTCGCCACAACTTTGAGGAGGATAGGCCATCAAAATCGATCGACGCGAATTCCCAGAGATTTGTCATTGGACAAAGATACCCCGTGAGATCAAGCAGCAGGTTGGAGCGCTCTGAACGGACCGATCACATTCCGCCGAAGGGCAGTTCGTGAAGCGTGAAGGAGAAGTTGCTGCCCTTGCCGGGTTCGCTTGTCACATAGAGACGTCCGCGATGGGCTTCGATGATGTGCTTTACGATTGCGAGTCCTAGTCCGGTGCCTCCCGGCGAACTGCGTGCCCGATCTTTATCGACTCGGTAGAATCGCTCGAAGAGCCGCGGCAGATGCTCCTCATCGATCCCAATGCCGTTATCGCTGACAGAAACGAGAAGACAATCCGGCCCTTTCAATGATAGCTCGGCTTGAATTGAACCGCCATTGTTGGTATACTTGATTGCATTGTCGATCAGGTTGATCATCACCTGCTTCAGACGCTCCTTGTCGCCGAAGGCTTCCCTGGTTCGATCGCCTTCGATCCGATTAACAAAACAGAGTTTGATCTCCTTGAAATCGGCGAGGACCTGCATTTCCCTGACAAGCTCGGAAAGAAACGCCGCGATATTAAAGAGTCGAAAGCTCATACGCATCTCGCCTGATTCAATACGCGAGATATCGATGACATCGCTCAGAAGTGCATTAAGCCTTGCCGCCTGCAACCGCGCGCGTTCGAGAAAATCTCGATTTACTTCCGGATCGTCGATCGCGCCATCGAGCAATGTCTCGATAAATCCCTGCACGGCGAAAATGGGTGTGCGAAGTTCATGTGAAACGTTTGCAAGAAACTCCGAGCGAACGCGTTCGAGTTTTTGCATGGCCGCGAGATCGCGTGCCTGATTCTCCGAGATGCGATCGATCGCTCGCGCAAGCGACTGAACTTCAGCCGGTACATCCTGACTTCCATGATTCGAAACCACCAGCTTCCCTTTTGCAACTTCGTCTGCCTGCGGCACAAGGTCGATCAGCGGCCGTACGAGTCTGCGAGCATTCCACGAACTGAAGATGAGTGAAAGGATGAAGAGACCGACCGAGATAGATAAAAGGGAAAGAGGAAACTCATGCGTGGTCGAGCCCACCCACAGATTAAGCACAGTGAGCGCTATCCCGACGAGTGCGGGAGGAAAGAAGAAAGCCTGGCGCTCAATGGATCCCATTGGCCTCGTAATTCGGCGTATACATAGTTAACTAGTGGCGAAGAGAGACGACGTTGGGCCGCTCTGCACTGCAAAGCTACACCCTTATGCGTCGTACCGGGTGTTAGGATACGAACCTGTAGCCTACGCCCTTCACGGTCTCGATCTTCTCCCCACGTCCACCAAGTTTTTCACGGACCTTGAAGATATGTACATCAACCGTCCGCTCGACAACATACGCGCCTTCACCCCAAACTCGGTTGAGCAGCGCTTCGCGTGAATACACGCGACCAGGATGCGTAGCGAGAAAATAGAGCAGTTCAAATTCTTTGCGAGGAAAAAAGACCTCGCTGCCATCGATTCGCACTTTGTACGAAGCGCGGTCAATATCAATGCCATCGACATCAACACGCTCTGCGCTGTTTTCGCCTTGCATCGAAGGAACCTCGGGCATTTCACTCCGTCGCAGGATAGACTTCACGCGCGCCACGAGCACTCTGGGAGAGACTGGCTTTTGGATATAATCATCCGCACCAAGTTCAAGCCCGATGATCTGATCGGCCTCGCCTGAGCGAGCGGTCAGAAAGATAACCGGCAGACTTGCGATCGTCTCCTTCGCGCGAATGCGCCGGCAGACTTCGAAGCCATCCATTCCCGGCATCATGATATCAAGCACAACAACTGCGACCTTATGGTCCGCCAGCTTTTGCAGAGCCTCATTACCATCACCTGCCGTCAGTACGGCAAAGCCTTCTTTCGAGAGATTGTAAGCGATTAAATCGCGTATGTCTTTTTCGTCGTCAACAACGAGAACGGTTTTGGTCATAGGTCTGAAAGATTGCGCAATCGACCATCTGAACAGGCTCCGGAGACGACAAGTGCTCCTGGCAAGCCCAAAACGGCAATTCTTAGCGAGTTCTTAATAACAGGATAACGGTTTAGTAACATTAGGATGGCGTTTTCTGCTCTTAGATGGTTTGTACCTATTCAAGGTCGTTCGCGTTCTAGTCGTAGAACAGTCTTCGACAACCCGGTCGGATCGTATTGCTTCCTCTTCGACTACCTCATCAATCTTATGCATACAAGTACCTTCCACCGTTGCCCCTGTTCTTTGATCATCGCAGTCGTTTCAACATTCACAATGAGCTGTTCACATACAAGCGCTCCGACGGACAGCCAGTCTGTTGCGAAGATCGTGTTCTCAAGATGGACTGTGGATTTAATTGACGTTCCTGCATTCATTCGGAGTACAGTTGAGTCGAGTTGGGTCGAGAATAATCGTGATCTTAAGTACTCGTCTTCGGATGATAGTAACACCGTTGTGTTCAATAGCTCGTTCTCGCCCTTTGATCTAGGCCACGACACCACGGTCACGCTAACTGACTCGCTCGTTGGATTCAATATGCGGAGATATAGCACGATTAGCGGAAATCACGCAAGCAGAGTTGACACTGTATGTATAGACACTCGCAATCACTTCATTCGGTATCTATCGATTGACTCGACTTGGAACGAAGACGGCGGATCCCATCAGGCCGGCTATGCTCTCGTCTATTCATGGCGGAACATTCCATACCTTGTCAGCGCAAATGGAAGTCTGTCAGCCACGCTACGACTTGACTCCGTCAACTCTTTCCAAATGGGCTATTCAGAATCGAGATTCGAGCACTGGAGTGCTTCTGCAAATTCGCGCAGCGGTAGCCAACTCATTCGCGTCATACCGCCAACGAGTTCATCACGAATCGTCATTCGTATGCAGTAGACGGAGGAAGCGGAGCGCAGTTAGGGGCTCATCGGTTGTATATTCCTAAGTGAACGTTCCAGACATGCATTTTCTGAGCTCAGAAAGTTTGTATTTAATTTAAGCTGTCGTATCTGTATTCGTAGTGGAGAATTGAAATCCAATAGTAGTAATCGGTCAAATTAATGAGGTTTATGGGCAAATATCTCAAGGTCCTGATCACCATCTCTGTTATGATGATTTCAATCGTTTCATACTCGTCATCAAATGGTCAAACGCCTGGCAGTTGGACCAAGGTCAAGATCGGCCAATATGGACCTATTGATTTTGCATTTGCCGATTCCCTTCACGGGATTCTTCTTTGCAATCGACTCGATAGCATACCAGAGAATCTGGTATGCTATGCGACATCCGACGGCGGCAAAAGCTGGGAGCTGACGAGCGTATCGCCACGAGCAGATTTTGTCGTCGATGATTATTGGACGCTGAACGGATTCCAGTCACCAAAGCCAGGATTTGGATCCATTGCTCTCGACAACTTCAGAGATGAACTGGCGATACAGTCGGATACATTCGCATATTATCCGACGACAAAATCATATCCTCTCCACACATCCGCCGAAAAAATGTACAGTACGCAGGAGGGCTGTCGATTTGTCTGCAAAATCGATTCGACTGGACAATTGGCAAACGAATCTTTTCTGAGGGTTACTCACGATGGGTGGAGATCGTTCGATTCTGCAGGTCGGTTTCTCGATGCCTTGACCTACGAAGCACCAGACTGTACCAGGCGAAGTGGCCGCAAGGCTGTAAACGCGCCCGCCAAACTTTGAATGCCGCTCCCACGTGCTGCCGCCATTGTCCGAATAATCAAAATCAGTTTTTGAGCCGCCACCTAATGCGTAGACCTCATCCTTCCCTTCGGCTCTCGTCATACCACATTCAATATGCGACCACCCAGTAAAGTGTGATGTGTCCTC
>JABDDM010000049.1 GCA_013287605.1 Ignavibacteria bacterium
CAAGTCGAACTGGGAGTTGAAGCCCGTGATCGCACAACTCTTGAAGAGCGAGCACTTTTTTGATATTGCGAATATTGGCGCACAGATCAAGAGCCCATATGATTTCCTGCTCGGGATGGTTCGTTCGCTTGACCTGGGTGTCGATCAGTATCAGGGCGGGACGCTTTATTACTATGCGTACTATAGTAATCAATGGTTGCTTGATCCTCCGAATGTGAAGGGCTGGCCTGGCTATCACTCATGGATCAGCACGACGACGTTGCCGCAGCGGAACACGATCGCTGGTTCACTTGCTATTTCCGGCAATCTTCCTGCCGCAGGTGGAGGAACTGGATATGATGGCAAAGTTGATACCGGATTCCTATTGGCGGATGCACAAGTGACAACTTGGGCCAAACAATTTCCGAGTTACAGCGGTACGTTTACTAACTTCCTGAATGAGGTCTCTCAATTCCTCTGCGCGATCAAGCCGTCGCAGACTGCATTGCAAGCAAAGATCCTGAATAATTTCCCGAACAGCTATGAGTGGCCAACGCTCACGGATGCAAACAAACTTGTGCCATTGCGACTTGTCATTGGTGCGATCGCTCAGTTTGCAAACTATCAACTGACCTGAACATCACCATCAATCAATAGGAGATACAACTATGAAACGTCGTGATGTACTTAAGGCTCTTCCCCTTGGCGCGATTGCCATGGGTGTGCCGTTCAGTTTTGGTGGTTTTGCTGGTCGTGCATTTGGCAAGAGCCCGCTATTAGGAACACTGCTCAACGCGCAATCGAATGATGGCAAGGTGCTTGTCATCATCAATATGCAAGGCGGCAATGATGGACTTAATACCATCGTGCCATATCAGGACCCACTGTACGCAACTAACCGTCCGAAGATCGGCCTCGATCCGACTAAACTCGATGCAGTAAAGATCGGGCAGACAGGACTAGCGTTCAATCCGAACATGGAAGATGGCAAGAATGCGAAGTTCCTGAAGCTGTTCAACGATGGCAAACTTGCGATTCTGCAGAATGTGGGTTACGCTACGCCGAACCTCTCGCACTTTCGATCAACGGATATCTGGAACACAGCCAGCGATTCAGAACTAATTCTGAGCACGGGCTGGATCGGAAGATATTTGGAGGATGCGGTTGATCCAGCTTACCCCAGTGATGTAAAGCCTGGCGATGATCCACTTGCGATTCAGATTGCGCCAACGCTCAGCCCCATTTTCCAGGGGAGCAAATTGCAGATGGGTATTGCAGTAAGCGATCCGAGCTATTATACGGCCGCCACGAATTACGCTGACGATCCACCTACAAGTACGAACGCCGGTGCGGAGCTCGCATTCGTTCGTACCGTGCTAGAGCAATCCGACATTTACGGTGCCCAATTCAATGCGTTGTTCCCGAATCATAAAACGCCAACGTCAAACACGAAGTATCCCGCGAGCAATTCGCTTGCAGTGCAGTTGCAAAGGGTTGCTTGGTGTATTAAGCAGGGAATGAAGACGAAGGTCTACTTTGTGACGATAGGTGGTTTCGATACGCACGTCCAACAGAACTCGAAGACTGCTGTCTCAGGTCAGGATTTGCTTCTGAATTATCTGTCGGAGGCAATTTCGCTCTTCCAGGCGAATCTTGAGGAGTGGGGAATTGCAGACAATGTTGTCGGCATGACATACTCCGAGTTCGGTCGTCGAGTGAATGAGAACGGCAGCCAGGGTACCGATCACGGTACTTGTGCACCGCAGTTCGTCTTCGGCACACAGGTTTCGGGCGGCGTCTATGGCCCGAATCCAAGTCTTTCTGATCTGGATGCGAACCTCGATCTCAAATGGAAGATCGACTTCCGACAGATGTATGCGAGCGTGCTTGGTGATTGGTTTGGCGTCAATCAGAATCTTCGCAAGGCGATCCTGAACGACAATACCACATCGGGAGAGCGTTTCGATTTCTCGCTGCCGCTCAATGGCTCGGGTACAAAACAGTCTCTCTTCAGGAATCCGCAGGCAGTTGATCGTCAGCCGGTCAGTGCCTCGAATTTTGTTCTCTACCAGAACTATCCGAACCCGTTCAACCCATCGACGCAGATCAAGTTTGCAGTGTCGGCCGCAGCGCCGACGATCCTTGAGGTCTTCGATGGACGCGGCGCGCTCATCAACACGCTCGTCAACGAGCGGATGGGACGCGGTGAACACGAGATCACGTTCGATGCTTCACGACTCACAAGCGGTACGTATTTCTACCGTCTGCAAGTAGGCTCTGAAGTCCAGACCAAATCGATGACACTGGTGAAGTAGTCATTGACAGATCGATGATTTCTAGGCGGAGATGTTCTAACATCTCCGCTTTTGTTTCTCTACGTTGAATCTTTCTCTTACGATCTGCGAACAAGACACAGTAGTATAACCCAATCGGATCATAATGTCAGCATTGAAGGCGATCCTCGCAGTTCTCGTCGTCACGTCTTTCGCTACAACGTCTGTGAAGCAACGCTCCGGGCTTTTGTGGCAGGTCACCAAACCGGGCAGCGCGGATACTTCCTATCTCTTCGGTACGCTGCACCTGTTGGAGCAGAGTTACGTCGATACGATGCCAAACCTGATGCACGCACTCGATCGTGCTGATATCGTGCTCGGAGAGATCGTGCTTGATAGCTCTGCAAAGAAAGAGGCGGCAGAGCTGACTGCGGCAGAAGCGCCACTCGATAGCGTCCTGACTCCGACGCAATACGCCCAGGTTGATACTGAACTTCGTCATGTCATGGGGCTGCCACTCGCTTTCTTCAACAGTTTTCAACCGCTCGCCATTTATGGCGTACTCATTCAGGGGCTCTACAAGAAGCAGCATCCTGAAAACATCAGGAATGGAATGCTCATGGATATCTACTTCCAACAGCGTGCGAAGAAGGCAGGTAAGGAAGTAAGGGGACTCGAATCTCTCGAAGACGAAGCAGATGCACTGTTTGGATCCCTGACGCCAAAGAAGCAGGTCCATGAATTGATGGATCTCATCAAGCACAAAACAAAGGTACTGAAAAAGCTGGACGAGATGCTCATTGCGTATCGCTCCGGTGATCTCGCAAAACTCTTGACCGATGACGATCTCGGAGCGCCGGGTGACGAGTTGATGGAAGGATTGCTTTACAACCGCAATGCTGCCTGGCTAAAGGAACTCCCTGCGATCTTCGATTCGCACAACGCATTTGTTGCAGTTGGCGCAGGACATCTTGGCGGCCCTCGAGGTCTTGTTGAAGGACTTCGCAGGCGAGGCTTTCGAGTCGTTGCGATCTCAATGGTTCATTAATCATCGCAACTTTGACAGACTTCGCTTAGAGCGAATTAAGTACAACCGTAAGCGAAACCACTGAAATCACAAGCCATAGCACAACGCCGAAGAGGAGTGGCCTCACACCGACGGCCTTCAGGACTTTGCGAGAGAGGCCCGCACCAATCAGGAAAAGCGTGACTGTTAAGCCGCGCTTGGCAATATCTGAGATAACGGGACCGACCTCGGAAATAGCTGGCACATACGTTCGCGCGATTACGGCAAGCACAAAGAAGAGAATGAACCACGGAATACTGATCCTCTTCGTTTTTGACTTGAAGAGGAACGCAGTGCCGAGAGCAATTGGAATAATCCAGAGCGCACGCGAAAGTTTGACTGTCATCGCGATCTGAAGCGCCTCAGCACCGTACTTCGCCGCGGCTCCTGCAACTGAGCTTGTATCGTGGATTGCAATTGCAGCCCAGATGCCAAACTGTTGCTGCGTCATATTGTACGCATGACCGATAATCGGGAAGATCAGTAGCGCGATGCTATTCAGGATAAACACGGTGCCGAGCGAAACGGACATTTCGTTTGCATCTGCGCCCACAATAGGTCCGATCGCCGCAATTGCACTACCGCCGCAAATCGCCGTACCGCTCGCGATCAGATGCGCAAGCTTTTTCGAAAGCCCGAACCACTTGCCTACGAAATAACCAAGTATGAGCGTCCCAAAAATTGTGACGACCGTGAAGAAGAAACCTGTTTTTCCCGCCTCAACGACACTCGAAAGATTCATCCCAAATCCCATTCCTACCACACAGACCTGCAATAGTATCTTCGTTGCGATCGCATTATGGCGAAGAAACGGGTGACCGATCGTCAGTGCGAGGAACAGTCCGAGAGCAAGAGCAATCGGTGGTGAGACAAATGGCGCGAAACAGAACGCGAGCGCGGCAAGGAAAATAATCTGCTCAAGTGTCCGATTCATCAACAAAGGGTTACAAGCAAGAGTGAGTGTGCTGCCGCGATAGGCTGCAAAAATAGCCCTTTCTTGTGACTAACAGGCAATCATCGAAGGACTGTCAATCCAGAAACCTGACGCATCCCGAAAACGTTAGGCGCGGGCGAGTACTTTAGCATCTGGGATGCTGCTCATCGCCCCATCGTCTCCATTGCCTTTTGGTTTTCTTAGCACATCAGCATGAATCAAGGACAGATCGTACAGATCATCGGCCCCGTGTTGGACATCGATTTTGCAGGCGGATCGCTCCCCAGCATCCTCAACGCAATCAGGATCCCGCGAAAGAATAGCGAAGGCAAAGATGAAGATCTGATCTGCGAAGTTCAGCAGCACCTTGGCGAAGACCGCGTCCGTGCAGTCGCAATGGATTCGACTGAAGGCCTAGTCCGCGGAATGCTAGCACATGATGTCGGCACTCCGATCTCCGTGCCCGTCGGTCCGACCTCTCTTGGCCGATTGATCAATGTCACTGGACAGACGATTGATGGCGGTCCACAGATCGAGTCGAAGTTTAGCTGGCCGATTCACCGCGACCCACCACAGTTCGCGGATCTTTCGACCAAGGCCGAAATCCTCGAGACCGGTATCAAAGTCATTGATCTTCTCGAGCCTTATTCAAAAGGCGGCAAGACGGGTCTATTCGGTGGCGCCGGCGTTGGCAAGACGGTCGTGATCATGGAGCTGATCCATAACATCGCCATGCATCATGGTGGTTACTCCGTCTTCGGTGGTGTTGGCGAACGCACGCGCGAGGGTAACGATCTGTACCTCGAAATGAAAGAGGGCGGCGTACTCGACAAAACCGTTCTCGTGTTTGGACAGATGAACGAGCCGCCAGGAGCACGTCAGCGAGTTGCTCTTACAGCGCTCACGTTCGCCGAATATTTCCGCGATGAAGAAGGCAAGGATGTACTACTCTTCATCGATAACATCTTCCGCTTTACTCAGGCAGGCTCTGAAGTTTCAGCGCTTCTTGGACGCATGCCGAGCGCAGTAGGTTATCAGCCGACACTCGCGAGCGAGATGGGCCAGCTTCAGGAGCGCATTACTTCAACCAACAAAGGCTCGATCACTTCGGTACAGGCGATCTACGTACCTGCGGATGATCTTACCGATCCAGCACCTGCAACCGCGTTTGCCCACTTGGATGCAACGACTGTGCTCTCTCGCGCGATCTCTGAGCTTGGTATCTATCCGGCTGTGGATCCGTTAGATTCAACAAGCCGCCTGCTTTCTCCGGAAGTTCTGGGTCAGGAGCATTACGATGTTGCCCGTGCTGTTCAGAATATCCTGCAGCAGTACAAGGATCTTCAAGACATCATCAATATCCTCGGCATGGACGAACTCTCGGATGAAGACAAGACAATCGTCCGACGCGCCCGCAAGGTGCAGAAGTTCTTGTCGCAGCCATTCTTTGTGGCCGAGCAGTTCACGGGCTTGAAAGGCCGTTATGTGAAGCTTGAAGACACGATCCGCAGTTTCAAAGCGGTGCTCGCAGGCGAATACGATCACTTGCCAGAGCAGGCCTTCCACATGGTCGGTACGATCGAAGAGGCAGTCGAGAAAGCTGCGACGATCGAGCAATAAGCAACGACAATCCGGCTGGCTAAAGCCGGAAACTCTTCGTGGGATATTGTGGGTTAAAGTTACAGGTACGCGCAATGGTACCATTGACAATTTCCTTTAACACTACTTGCAGATGGCGGACAAGCATTAACGTGCGGTCCGCCATACTTTTTTGATGCGTTCGATAGCTACACTTTTGGTGCAGCGTCAACAAGTTTTGCAGCTTTCACTCGGTGCGAGAGCAAGCGTACCCAGTGGATCTCTATCATAATAAGGAGGACCAGTGCGGTAAGCAGCAACAGTCCGAAGATGCCGCGGAAGATCATTCCGACGATTCCACCGTGCATCATCCCGCAGCGCATCATTGGACCGTGTCCGCGCATATAGCCTTCCATTCCATCTCTGCCGCCCATCATCATTGCACCATCGCGACCGTCGCGGCACATCATTCCGTCATGACCCATCATCGGCCCACCGTGCATGTGCCTGCAATCACTGCACGAATCAGCATCTCGTATTGATCCAGCTTTGCCAGTCGTCCCAGACTTTCCTGAGTCGCTCTGACTACAAGAAGCAGAAATCGGCTGTCCCAAAAACAGGAAAAGAGCTATTAGGGCAATATATTTCATCGTTGGTTCTCCGTACGTGAACACCTCATTTATCCTCATTTCGAACACTAGAAAGACTCGGCTAATCCCACAATAAAGATCGGCATTCGACGACCAAACATCGCCCTATCGCGCGCCGATCATAAACTTTACCCGCGAGCCATTCAACGCGGCAATGTAGACTCCAGGCCTTAGCCTGCTCGCATTGAGGCGAGTTAGACGACGGGTGTTCGCGAGAAGTTCGATCTCTTGATACCTTCCCAGCATATCGAACAGACAAATGGAATTCTCGATTGCCTGCGAAGGATAGTGAAAATCTACCGAGTTTGCGTCGTAGCTGACAGAGAGATCACTGTTCGAAATGTGCGGGGTCTCGACTGCAAGATGATCGGTATTGGTCCACTTCATGATCACCTTCTCGTGGTCAGGATTGTCGCTTTGCATCGTCAGATACGCGGTGCTCTTCGATGGCATCGCAATGAGTTCAACAAATCCTGTTTCCGGAAGGACTGTCGTTGCGGTCCATGTTTTCCCATAATCTGTACTCGCACGGATGGTGTCGACAGAAAGAGACTTATTCGATTCAAAGACCAAATTCCCGGAAGCTACAAGGAGGTTCGCGAAGTATTCACCTGTGATCGGAAGTAGGTGCCACGATTTGCCTTGATCTGTAGAGCGTGCGTATCTGAAATCGGTCGTGATGAGCCACGCGCCATCGGACGTTGGAATAAGTGACGTAATGCCGCCGATCGGAGCTAGTGAGTCGTCGCGGACCTCTGTTGTTGACAGTCCATCGCCTGTATAGATTAACCGAACAGAGGTAGGCATCAGATTATATTCATGGCCAAAAAAGCCCTCGTTCTCGTTCCGGAAGCTTAGATCACTAACCAGGAATGTATCGTCGTAGATAATATTTTTCCAGTGCACCCCTCCGTCAGTCGACTTTGCCAATCGAGCAGGCACAGAGCTTCCGGCATTACGTGCATAGGCAAGGTAATAACCTATCGTCGGTGTGGGAAAGACAATTTTGAAAAGACTAAATGTTGAATCGAGCGGCAGCCGAATCCAGGTGTTGCCAGCGTCTGTCGTTTTCAGCAACACGCTGATCGCATTCAAGCCTGTGTTTGTTGAATCGAAATACCCACAAACGTAGCCGATCTGATGTGTTGGAAACGAGATACTTTCAAAAACGGTGTGAACCGTATCAACCGGCAAGTTGAGGGCAGAAAACGATGCACCGCCGTCCGTAGTCCTCAACACAGCATGTTGCCCAGCGCAGTATCCCGTGTCGTCCGAAGTGAATAGCAAATCGTAACTGATCAGGAAGTTGGTGTGAAGTGTCTTCCAGGTTCCTGATTGCGCCGAACAAGGTGCGGACAAGAACGATGAGCCGACCGCGACCACGGTAAGAAAAAGAGTTGCAAGTTTCATAGGCGTAGGCGAAATGCCTGAAAAAAGAACGAAGAGTATGGAACCGCCTGGATGATGGGCGATGCTTATAGATTGAAAATCATTCGTTCGATCAAAAGATTCAGTTCGTGTGGGGCGATGGGCTTCCTCGATCAATCGGGTTATTTAATCGCTGCGATCAACGCCTTTGGGACCTCTGATTTGGATTCCCTGATCCAACCTTGCTTGGTATGTTTGAAGAATGAACGGGTGGAGGCTTCAAAGCACTTCGTATCCTCATTCCATGCCTGCCGTTCAACCTCGATATGCGGTCGTCGTGCGCGGATCACGTTAAACGACTGAGGTTCTTTGCGGCTGCGAGTGCTCATCGCCGTGCCAGCCTGAACGATGAGCGCGGCATACCCATCGATCTGATATCGCGAAGCAGTGCTCTCGGCGAAGTGGGTGTGGCGATGTCCGGAGAGCAGCAAGTCGGCGCCGCATTTCGCGAATGCTTCCATTGCGGGGTTTGCCCTGCGCACAAGCTTTTTTCTGGATCCCTCCGGTTGATCGATCGGATGATGGAGGACGACGACCTTGAGCTTCGCATCGTCAACTTTTGCCATGTGTTTTGCCAATCGATCGAGTTGACGTTGTGAGATCTTCCCATTATCGATTGCGCGGCCGCGTGCAGTATTCAAACCAACAATCGCGAGCTCTTCATCCTGAAAGAAGGGCTCCGTAATGGGCGAGAAAAAATTTCGCCAGCTTCTGAGCGGCGTGACCATCCTACGAAACAGCGCGAGCATCGGAATATCATGATTGCCCGGCACAACGATCTGCGGCTCTGGCAGGCGCGCCAAAAACTCTTTTGCTTCAGCAAATTCGTTTTTCGTCGCCAGCGATGTTAGATCGCCAGACACGACGACGATATCGGGATGAATCTCATTGATCGCCTGGACAAGCGGCTCTACTGCCGCTTCGAGCACACGTCCAAAATGCAGATCGGAGATATGTACAATTGTTCTCATCTGGTTTTCTCAAGAACAATATCCGCGCCGAAATGCGCAGGATTTGAACGTATTTTCGTGCGGGGGGCAATCTGAGTATTCATGCACACTGCTTGTGTAGGGGCACGCCGCGCGTGCCCTCTCGCTCGACGCATCAATGCAAAATTCAAAATAAACCATGGAGCAGAGGCGCAAACCAATCCGTCTCCGACATTTTGATTATGGAAACACGGGGGCATATTTCGTGACGATTTGCACTCATCAGCGCAAGCGCTTTTTGAGCAGGATCGAGGAGGGGCTGGTTCAATTGACCGTCTATGGCGATATTGTTGAAGAAGAATTGCAGCGAACTGCCGACATGCGCGACAATATCTCTTTAGGTGACTACGTCCTCATGCCCGATCATCTTCATCTCATTTTGTACTTCGAGGATCGCACGGCAAAGAGACTTCCAGAAAGTCCGACAGATCCGTTGCGTAGCTTTGGTGGAAGTCATGGTGGGTCATTGTCGTCGATCATCGGTAACTTCAAATCGGCCGCAACGAGCCGTATTCGTAAGTCTGCGAATAGGCCAAAGGCCAACATATGGCAGCGAGGATTTTATGAGCACATTATTCGTAACGAGAAAGAGCTGATGAGAATACGGGAGTACATTCTTGGCAATCCCGGGCGGTGGGCCGCACGGGGAGAGGGCACGCGCGGCGTGCCCCTACATGAAGGGTCCCGGCATGAAACGTCCCAGCTCCCGGATTCCCATGAATGAAATTATTCGGTGCGCTTGGTGTGGTTCGGATCCGCTCTACATTGCTTATCACGATGACGAATGGGGAGTGCCGGAGCACGACGACCAAAAACTGCTTGAAAAAATCATACTCGACGGCGCACAAGCTGGTCTGAGCTGGATCACCATTCTTCGCAAGCGCGAGAGCTATCGTAAAGCATTCGACGGATTCGATCCGCAAAAGATCGCGCGATACAATCAGCGTAAGATCGATAAGCTCATGAACGACGCCGGCATCATTCGTAATAAGCTGAAAGTCAATGCCGCCATCACCAACGCCCGCGCATATCTCGCACTTCACGAGGCCGGTAAAACTTTCGACGAAACACTTTGGCAATTCACCGAAGGCCGCACGATCCAAAACAAGTGGACCAAACAAATCCCGGCCGAAACCAAGGAATCGCAAGCGATGAGTAAAGAGCTAAAACGCCTCGGCTTCAAATTCGTCGGTCCGACCATCTGCTACGCCTTCATGCAAGCGATCGGAATGGTCAACGATCACACGGTCAATTGCTGGCGATATGAGCAACTCTCCCGGTAGCCCTTTTTCGCCCATCAACCCGCGTGTGTGAAAACTTTTTTCATGAACTTTCCTCTTTTTGAAACGGATTGGGCAGTTTGGAGTTTGGAATTCATCAAAAGCATTTGTCTACCAGACAGCGGTGTAAAGCTCGAATTCTCAATCTAAGTCGAAAAGGAGTTTTGAATTTGGCTAGGATATGGAGTGAGCCGAGCCTCGAAAATGATGACTTTTTGACTAGTATATATAAAACATATGGGCATACCTTTTAGTGCCCTTCGGCCTGAGATTTATGGAGGCATATCGAGGATCAGTCGGCCTGCTTATGTTCTTTTCTCACGAGTGAATCTGATGCTCCCGGTCCTTGATCGCCTTTAGTGTTACCGGGTTACCGCGAGTGTAGCCTACTCGAGGGTTGTCGTAAGGTCCAAATAGAGTAAACCCCCCAGCTTGTGCTGGGTCGACGAGGAATTCCAGATCGAACGCGGGAATCTGCACGACCTCGAAATGGGTGCCTGGGAAATGGGCAGCAAGAGTGTCACGAAGCGTGGCGATGGCAATTGCTCTAGGAGCTTCGCCGATAGAAGCGACCTTCCAAAGCGTATCGACTGGATCGAAGAAGACGCTGATCGACGAGTATACCACAGACCCGATCATAATAGGAAAGGTAAGAGAAGTTGCCGGCCCAAGGTGTTGGCTCGCAACAGCACTGTCGTTCATGTTAAAGAAGTTTGGCATACTCAGATAAAAATTGTTCCAACCTACTCCAAGATGCCAGGGATGAGCTGGTGTTGAGTGCGGAAGATTAACAAGTGGGGAAGCATTATATATCAGTTCCGACTGAAGTTGATGGTGGATGAAGCCATCCGCAAATGTCCAAGCTTTCTCATAGTCCCCGCGGCTGAAGGGCAGCGCGGGTTGATCACAGCAGAGAGGGGTGCAGTCGTCCAGATTTATTGCCTGAATGTCACTAGAAGCTGCCGGCTGGATCGAATCATTGAGGTTGAATGCATACCGGTCCCTGCGATGGATACGATGATTTGGACCCGAGACATAGTAGTCATACGGGATCACTGTTCCGCCATTGATGAGCTGATTGCCTTTTCTTTGATAGTATTTTGACCATTGAAGAGGATAGCGCAGCGTCCAGGGATCGTAGATGAACAAAAAATTCGGCACCCCTCGATGCGAACGGCAGACGCCATATATCACCATCATATGCGAGCCTGCTCTGTATGAGGGGCAGCCACCATAGTCCCAGAACCATGAAAACTCTACCGGATGATTCATTCCGATCGATTTTCCAATAGCCTCGAAAGTCAATGCAGCGTCGCTAGTATACCGAAATCCATAATGGTACGTCGAATAATCGAGAGCATCTCCATCATTACAACCCGAGATAGGATCATATTCTAGCGGCGTTGCGAGTGGGTTATACCTGAAACCATCCGTACAGCAGTTCGCTCCCACGGTTGATGCGACAAGATCACATTGTTCAGGCACGACCAAATGCCTTGCCGGCATTGCACCAAGGATCATTTGCGCGGATGCAGCCCAGCACCAGGTGTCATTCTCCTGTGCGATCGGCTTTACTTCAACGAACCTCAGCTGCGCGACAGAGTTCGACTCTATTGTCAACGTTAGAAGTGCACAAATGAAGGATATCTGCTTTGCGGTGAGGTAGTGAAGTAGCTTTTTCATGTTCGGAAGGGTCTGGAGAAGAAGTAGTAGATGAGAGCAGGAATGCTTTGCATCAGCAACCCTAGTCCCCAAAAATAAGCTTCAAGAACCTAAGAAGCAAGTTTTTTTCTGAGAAAACTTGGAATCGGTTCTGGCAGGTTGTAATTTTGAGGTTTACTGAGTCGGCCAATTCTTTTCTGTCGCTCCAATTCGCCATGTCCAAGATCATAAAACTTCCGCTGGTTCTCGTCGTTGGACTCTTGATCGTTGCACCCCTCACGGCAGTAGGTCAGCCGCCGCCGTATACCTTCAATGCCGGAGCTGGGTCTCACTTGGTGATCAGTCCACCAACACCGCCGCCTCCAGGTACCACTCCGACCCCACGGATGTTTGTTATTCATATCCTGCCATTGGAAGGACAGCCCGAACCTGAGCAGGTTATCTATATATGTGGAAAAGGGAATGGATCGAGCACGATAGTGCCAACACCAGGCACTGGCGCTGTGCAAAGGCTATTAACCGATGCGCCAAGCGGGAGAGTGAATGCTTTGCATGGAAAGTACGGCATGTGGGTGCAGCTTGCGCCGCAAAATTGCACTGACCCAATGCCAAATTACTTAACTGGTGCGAATCTCATTCGCACGGATAATAATCCGGGTATCGGATCCACGTGGACGTTTGATGGGGGAGCAAATACAGTAGTCGTAATAGGGGTTGAAGATGGATCCGCAGGCAATGGACTGAGCGCTTTCAGAAGCCAGGACTGCGATTGCAGTCCGTCTTATCAGGGGAGACCTAGGCAGAAGAAATAGTATTCCTCAGCGCTCTGTCGCCTTCTCGGATTAACTTAAGCGAGTCCTCGTAAAAACTCCTCGCTTTCTGGTTGTTTTCAGGGCCTTCATCGTATTTATCTAGGAATGCTTCGTAAAGGGTCACTGCTTCATGATGCTTGCCTGAGCGATGATATGAACCTGCAAGCGCAATTGAGGTGCGTATGGTGCTTGCGTGGTGACTTCCGAGACTATTCTTAAAGGTCTGAAGTGCAGTTGACAGCACCTCTGACGCCTCATTATTCCTTCCTTGCTCGGTCAACAATTGCCCGAGGTTTAATTGCGTTTTTGCCGTAATAGGGTGCTCTATCCCGTGAATTAATTTGGCAGAATTTAGTGCTTGGATACAATATTCCTCTGCTTCTTCCAGATTCCCGTTCATCTTGAGCGCAGTCCCCAAACTCAATAAGCTTTGTATCCTTTGTGGGTGAGTCGCACCAAGCACTTTCTCCATTGATTTCAGCGCGATTCGGTAAAGACGAATGGCTTCCTCGCGCTCATTTAGCGCCAACTTTGCGGCTGCTAAATTTGAGATTGCGTAGGAATAAGTGGGGTGTCCTTTCCCGAGTGATTGCAGTGCCCTTGCCGAGGCAATTTCAAAAATCTCGGCAGCTCCTGAGTAACTCTGGGTTGAATATAGCATGACTCCGACATTCAGAAGTGCTTCTAGTGTATCGGGGTGCGATAATCCTAGTCTCTCTTCCCGAACATGGAGCGAACGTCTCCAAGCATTTTCAGCATTCATGTACGCTCCTTGACTATGGAGAGTCGCTCCTAGGGTATCGAGCGCTTTGGCGACTCTAAGATTGTCTGTACCATAAATCTTCTCGAACATTTGCAGCCCACGGCTCAGCAAATTTTCTGCCTCGGAATACTTTCCTAACGCGTGCATCAATTCACCGTAGGTTGTTATTGATTCCGCTGTACGTACATCCTCCTCCCCAAATTTAGATTCAATTATTGGCAATGCTATCGAAAGCATCTTCTCTGCCGTAGCCGAGTCTCCGCACGCAATCATAAACCTTCCCACATGCTCCAATGCTAGAGCATGTTCTACTTCGGTGTGGTTGGACTTGTATTCATCGAGCGCATCTTCATACGACTTCGCCCGGTCGTATTTCCCATCGAGTTTCAGCCAATACCCAATAAAGCGCCACTGCTCATCCTCCGTTGCATAGCGCATGAACTCAGGTATGTCTACTAGCCAATCGCGCAATTCTTCGAGCATGCCGCCTTCGCCGAGTTGGTAGGGGAGTTCGCTTGCTCGGCGTTCGCTTGAGGGTTCTGTGAGATAGAACTTGCCGAGTTCGGCGTGAGCTTTGCGGCGTGACTCGTCGTCGGCGAGATATTTTCGTTCGACGGCTTCATTGAGGTGATCGTGGAAAAAGCGAATGTAGCCTTGTCGCTGCACGAGATGATATTCAAGTGCGATGAGTAGCTGCGAAGCACCGGCGCGGGTTAGTCTTGTGAGTGAAAGAAAATCATCTTCGGTGAGTCCACTTCGCGAGGCCCAGACAAGCGTCATTAGTCGATGAATGAGATCTTCGCCGAAATCGTCTTCAATTCGATCGAGTACACGCTGGAAAAGATCGCTCGTATCGTCCGTCGAGAGATAATATCTAATGCGCTCGTCGAGCCGTTCGTAAGCTCCGAACAGTCGCAGTTCTTCAAGCAATGTGCGAAGAAAAAGTGGACTCGCCGTCTTATCATCACGCGCGATCTGCTGGCATTCGCTCAACGGAAGCGCTTTGTGAAATTCCGAAAGGAAGCGCGTGATCATCGCTTCGCGATCTTTGAATGTCAGAGGCTGCAACTCATACTCCGGCCATCCGCGCGTGCGAAGTGCATCGAGTGTTGGACCAGGTGTAGTTGATAGAATGATGCGAACGTTGGAAGGCAGATGCTGCGGCAGCCATTCGAGCCCGGCAGCGCGAGGCTCAAGTTGATTGAGCGCATCAATGACAAGCACAAGCTTTTGCTCCGGCACTTTCGCGAGCCACTCGCCGAGTGCGAGTTCCATCTCATTGAGTGTGTCAGGTATTGCATCTTCGAGATGCAGCAGGTCTTTAGTCTCCATGAGGATGCGGCGCAGCAAACTCTCATGACCTGCGTCGCTCGAGACCGAACCGATGAAATGCGTAACAACCGAAACCTCCGGATGCCGCTGCGCATAAAAGCGCCCCCAATAAGCTAAGAGCGCACTCTTGCCAAATCCTGAATCTGCGTGCACGATAAGCGGCGGGGCATCGCTCGTAACGTGATCGTTTAATTTCTGAAGTGTCTCTTGCCTTGCTACGTAGGCCTGACGTCTTGAAATGGAGAACGCTTCATGTAGTCTGCGCTCGCGAGCTAACGGGGAGCGCTCGTTCTTCGCAGGATAGAGGACGTCGATCGCGCGCAAGAGATCCTCGCGAACTTGTGCGCCAAGTTCTTCGGGAGTCTTGAACGTTCGCACCGGTCGCTTGCAATCATAGATGCGTTCGCGAAGCCGTTCGAGTTTGTTGTCGGAGAGTTCTGTCTGCTCAAACTTTGGCTGATCACTTGCTGGCTCGCGATCGAGAATATAGAATGACGCACCCGGCATCGACTCGTGCGTGTTGAGGACAGCATAGTTGAATTCCATCTCGACCAGGCTAGCTCCTTCGAGCACCGCTTCTTCGATCCAGTGGTGCTCCTCGACAAGGAATGCATTTTTGTGGATGTCGCTGAACTCCGGGATCCAGCCATACCGATCGCCAAGGATGCCGATAAAGAAAGGACGGCAGCGATCGATCTCCTGCAAACAGGTAGAGATGACACGCCCAAAGCCTGAATCTTCATACGTCAGACCCCAGCGAAGATCGACCTCGGTAAAGAGCAATCCGCGCTCGCGGCAGACATGACGAATCTCGGGGAAAATCCGCTTAACCAGATACTCCCGCTCGTGAAAGAGATCGACGAACGTCGACGAAACGAATACGCGAATATTCTGTGGCTGCTCGAACTGCATTGCGCGTGGGGCGGTAAGACTACAAAGATAGAGTATTCTCGATAGAATTATTCTCCTGATTTGGAGCTGTTCGCCAAACCGGATAGATTCCAGCCTCCGCTCCCTCGCGTAGGGTCTGGCGTCCCGCCAGACCTAAGATGGGGAAGGCAGAGCCTGCCAAGGGCTGCGCGAATCTCATTCCCGCGAACACCAAATCAACGCCGAAATGATTTATCGCGACGATTCCTGCTAATTGCCGATGGGTTCTATCTCGCCCCACGTTAGGTCTGGCGGGACGCCAGACCTAACGCGAGGAGACGCGCCGGATAGCTCGAACCCTCATCCCTGAAACCAACTCCCCCCGCTCGCGTTAATCTGCCAATCCATTTCAATTGATGAGAATAGACAAGATTAGAAATTGCTGCACCCTGATCGTGATGCTCGCCTCATCCACGACCGTAGCCTTTGCGCAGCCACAGAAAAAACTTCCGGACGCTGTTGCTCACAAGAAGATGGTCACGGTTGGCGCGATCACCTTCGATCAACTGGATCTCCACTATGAGCTTGCCGTTGATAAATGCTACGGCGATACACTTGCAGGACTCGAGGCGGCGGCGCTCGAACTTGTCGGCGAAGCGATCGAGCAATCGGTCATCAAGATGGCATATCATCAGGAGCCGCCATTGCAAGCGCTACGGAAGAAGGCGCAATGGATGAAAGAGAACACGCTCGACTCCGCGAAGCTCAAGTGCGTGAAGGATGTCTTCGGCAATGATTCACTCACATTCTATCACCTCGTCGTCGAGCCTACGCTAATCAATCCGCGACTTCGTCAGTATTTTTCGATCGACACTGCAGTGCAGAAATTCCCTCGCGATACGATCGAGATGTTCTGGAAGCTCGTCAAATTAGACCCAACAAAACTGGATCAATTGGCCCGTGACACGCTTCGAATCCCAAAGGGCGTCGAAGCCACTTCCGAATTGCAGAAGCTTGGCGCGGTGCCGGAATCTGATGATCCGCTGGTCGCGAACGTCATTAGCAAGATGAAGGAAGGCGAGCTTTGGCCGAATGTCATTGAAGACGATCAGTCGTACAAGATACTCAAGCTACTCTACCAGACGAACTCCTATTATTACGTCAGGGAGCTGACTGTGAACAAGCGGCCATTCGATCCCTGGTTGCAGAATTACGCGAAGACACACGTACCGATCATCTTCCACGATAAGAAGCTCTTTGACATGATCAATGTCCGTTATCCCGGCGTCTGGTGGCTCGATGCGGCCAAGTTGGACGGCTGATGCCCTAAATTAGCCTGTTTGCGGAACGGCTATTTTCGCTTTTGTAACTCCAGTGTGAAGATTTTGTTATTTTTGAGGCCAGTCTAAGTCAATTTGCATATGAAAAAAATCCTACTGTTTCCGATCCTTGCCGCCGTTCTTTTTGGATGGGGCTGCACAAGCTCGACGAATCCGCCTCCAAGCAGTACCCCTCCACCAGCCGATGGCAGCACGTTCGCGTATCATGCCACGACAGTCTATGCGTCACTGCCTACGAAGGATGTTGCTGCAACGGATACATTGGTGCACAGCGGGATTACCTATAAGGGCAGATCGAATGTCTCCTTCTATCATAGTACTGCGGACGATAGCAGCTATTCCAACTATGACGTGAATGGTGATGTCGAACGCTATCTCAGTTCTCCGGTGAAACAAATTTCTCTCCTCGTATCGGGATGGGTAACCATTCCCTATGGTTCTGGAGGATCGAGCATTACCAAGATTCTCGATACAACCATTGGCGTACTTCATGTTCAGATTGCAGACACCGCGACGTTGCTTGGGTTCGATACATTGCTGATCAATGGCCAAAAAGTCGCAACGCAAAAGGTCTACGCTACCGGTACCGGAAAGGGTACGTTCGGTTCAATCACCCAAAGTCAGGGACTCCGCGACACCATCTGGTATGCACCTTCGCTGAGATACGAGGTCAAGTCCGTTCTCCAGAATTGGAGTACCGGCGTTGATAGTACGACCACCAAGATTGTGACGAGCACTAGCGTGAAGTAGGGCTAGCTCAAGCTGCCCGACCTTCAGTTCAGCCGAATCAGCCTTAGAGCTCGATTGAAATGCTCGCCTTCGAGATTGATAAAATATTCTTCGGCGGGCATTCCTTCTAGAGAGATCTGCACGGGAGTCCTGGCGTCGATGCGATGCTGAAATTCTTGCACCGTCGCTCCGAGCTCGTTGATGATTCTCACTTTGATCATCCCAGAATAACTGCTCGAACTGAGAAGGGTAGAGCCATTACTTGGATTTGGAGAAAGACTAAACTCATGACTGGCACTTTCGCCTGCCTGCTGCACAGATGAGAAGAGAGTTTGATTGGAGCAAATCGTCGAGCGGGCAGAGTCGCTGAAATAGCTGAAGCATGCGCTTGGAGGTGCTGCAAAGTTGAGTGAGTCCATCCATGCATTCGCGCACCCGCCTTCACTTAGGTAAAGCTTGAACTTGGCATAGCCTATCTGCTCGGGACCTCCGATTGGCATGTCTGCCGAGGCGATGTGAAGCTGTGATCGACCGTTGCTCTGTTTGCCTGGCACGTCGATCTGCTTCCCAGAAGTCAGAAACGAACCAACATACGTCAGCCCTTTGAACCACTCGTAGTGAAGGATGAAATCGACATCCGAAAGCGCACCGTTGCGCTTGAACTTGATCGGAACAATCGCCGTACCGCCGACAGAATCATTTCGAACATTCGCAGAAGTCACATCAACTCGGTTCGAAGCACCCGAGAACTGACCGGCGCCGGTGGTATTGATCGTCCGCCAGATCGTACCATTGACATCCGCTGCGAGAAGGATCGTGTCTTCGATTGCAATAATATCGTGAGAGTCGATCGGCACATTCGGCCCTGGGGTTGTCTTCCATGTTACTCCATTATCGATGGATTGCATAATTCCCGTCGAACGCGCTGGGACATAGATTGCGCCCGGAGTGATCGCGATACATCCGGACAGCGTTGCGAGCCCAAGTTGCACAACGCTGTTAAACGACGCACCACCGTCCTTCGATAAGAAGATCTCCGAGAGATTGTTCGACGTATAATTACCGCCTTCTTCGTTGATACCAAAGATCGTGTTTTCATCGCACGGCACAACGCCGAAGCTGTGTGAGT
>JABDDM010000050.1 GCA_013287605.1 Ignavibacteria bacterium
GTTTGGTCCGCCTTCGTGTAGTTTATGAGCGCTTCGTTGATGTAGAGCTCGACGGTCCAATCAGGTTCTGTATGGTCAGAGATGGTATACGAAGAGAACGATGACTTGTAGTTAAGCTGCGCGTTCGTCAGCGACATGCCAATCATCGAGTCAGGAAGATTCAGATTGGAGAACGCAGCTCGTCTTCCGATGAGGATCTGTGAGAGTATATCCGAGTTCTGTATCCCAGTGCGCCAGCGCCAGGGAGTGTTCTTCCAGTCGATCTGCTCAGTGCTTCCTCCCGTAAATGAAGCATCGAAATCTCCGCCGAACAATTGGCCTCCGAGGATCGCACTGTAGGTGCCTGACTGCATTGCAATAGTATGAATGCCCGTTACATGACTGGCTGCCGTGTAGTTGCCTCCTGCGGACCAATCGAGTGCTCCAAGCGAGAACCAGGAACGGCCAAGCGCAAATGTCTTGTCCGGCACGATCTCTTGAGCCGCCCCCTGCACGTTCTTCCGGTTCTTCTCGAACGCGGCTTCCGTTTCGGCGGGCAACGGCTCACCGGACTTAAGCTCCAGCGACATGCCGCGATATTCGAAGGAGCACTTCAGCTTGAAGATCTTCTCATAGAGATCAGCACGAAGGAAGCTGCCTGATGATCGAACGATATACTCTTCTTTTGTTAGATTCCAGGTCGTGTCCCGATACGTTATCGAATACTTCGCGTCGTTAATAACATATTTGCGATTCTCTTCGATGTAATATCCAGAGAGAATATTTCCATCGGCCGATCGGTCGGCGCGCACTTTGATAAACGAAAATATATCGAAAGGCTGAACATAAATTGTTGTACCAAGCAGGAGTGCATTGACGGTAATCGTACCGATCGAACGGTGCCAGACATCCAGATCGATCTCGCGATCGCCTTGAATGGAAGAATGGGATGAAGGTGGAGTTGGAGATTGCGCGCGCAGAACAGACTCACTTCCGATCAGTGACGAACAAAAGCCGATTGCGCTCAGCAACGAGAGTAACGCTAAACGCAATGTAACATCAGAATAACGGCAAGCGCCACACGGCCTGTAATGCCGTGCGGCCCTGTGTTCCATCCGAGATGCGGATGGAACACTGGTCAAAAAACGGCTTACAGCCATTTAGCCCTTTCTGGGCGGTCTGATTGATTGAGCCATAACTTCCGTCATGCTCAACCTTTCTTGAGAGGAAGTTCTGCCGATCCGAGCGTCGTCTCTTTCGGATTGTCGGTCAACGATTGAAATTCCAGCTTGATCGACCCGCCATTCGTAAGCATGTTCGCTGGAGGAGCGAAGCGCAACTCGACTTTGCGCATCAATAGTGGCACGTATACCGCGATGCCCTTCACTGTAGATAATTCAGTCTCTTTCCCATCCTTATCCTTGTACTTCACGAGCAGCGAGCCGTAGCACGATTCGTCGCCGGAACGGTGGATCTCGGCCGAAAGTGTGACCTTGCCACCGGTGTCCAACGGAGAAAGCTTGAGATTATCCATCGACACTTTCGCTGGTGTGGTCTGATTGCGGACAATGATCGGAACCGCGAGTCCGAAGATTGCATGCAACTCCAGAGTTACCGTTTTCTGCGCTGTATCGCGAGCCTGAGCTTCAAGTGCTTTCGCGCGCTCGATCGGATGGAAATACAGGTGTGATCGATACTCACCAAGAGCAAGATCCTTCGGCTTCAAAAAACGGATCTTCACTGTTTGTGATTCGTGCGGTGCCAGCGTCACTTCGAATGGGAAGTAGCGGACGATACTATCGCAGAAAAGAACTGCGGTCTTGGCGGTATCGACGTCTTTGAATGAGCCGTCCGGCTTCATTTCGTAGTGCTTAAACGAGATTGAATAAGATGAGGTGTCGTCTCCATTATTATAGAGCGTCAGTACATCGCTTCGCTTCTTATCGTCAAGCATGATGCGTTTGGGGTTCACCATCAGTGAGCCCTGAGCGAAAAGCCCGCTCTCCAGGAACAGTATTGCCAGGACCATGATGGTCCCGAATGTCGAATGAATATGTCGCCTCATATGTCGCCTCATAGTGGTTGATGATCCTATACAGAAATTTAGGATGACAGTGCGCTCTGGTATTCGTCGCGCGTGTATTCCTCCATTACGATGGTTCTCGAATCACTGGCATATGACAGTGACCAGGAATGTCCCCGCATAGGGGCCTGGAGTCTGATTGCCGGCAACATGAAGTGTTGCACCGATCGAGAAATTGCCCTTCGTACGAGTGAAGTTGAAGTTATCGGCCGTCATCGTAGCCGTTCCGCCCGTTCGAGTCAGAGTCGAGGAACTTGGCATAGTGATACTTACCGCTACGCCATGCCTGTTATAACTTGTTCGCGTGTCGTTCGTGTGGTTGTCATCATCTTCATCGCGATTGTACTCGTTATCGTCGTTCGATTCGTGATCATCCTGCGTGCAATGATCGTGGTTCGTAATATTTAGTTGGACGACTGCCGGCCTGGCAAGAAAGCCCGAGACTCCATTGTGCGCGACGACATTCCCAGTGTAACTCACGGTCCCGCTCGGACTCACAATTACAGTTCCTGGACTGGAGCCGCAAAAAATACCGCCAAAATTCAAATCGTAGATTTTCGAGAGCACGACGTTGTGCGTCCAGTTTCCTACTAAATCTGCACTCGTAAAATTGAGTGGCCCGTGCGTCCCTCCTACTGCAGAGTCAGGCGAGACTACGACAGTCGAGTCGGACACACGAGCCGCTACGCTTTTGTAAGGATAAAAAAGGATGACGCAAAACAAGGACAACAGGAAACATGCAGCGCTGCTCCGCCGTGAGTGCCGGCCTATTGATAAATGCAAAATCTGCGCGAAGAGCATTGAGTCTAATTAATTGTAGTTGATCGTCACTGCAAACGTCCCCGAATAGAGGCCGGCTGGAGAATCCGACTGAATCGGAACTTCACCTCCAACAGTGAACATCAGTTCGCCACCACCCCCAGTAGTAATGGATTCGGGAGTATCCGAGGACGATTTGTGGGACTGCAAGTGCGCTCCGCCCGGAGGAAGCTCTGCATGGATATCCTCAATTTCAATATTGCCAAGTTTGGCACCAGTATTACTTGCAGTAGTTCGGGAAGAGACGCTGATCGCCACTACAAAGTCACTCTCACCACGAACAATAAATATCGCGTCGTGCTTGGAAGTTTTCGTGCCGGATCCATGCATCTCGATGTGAAACCAGCCGTTCAGCTCGGAGTAACGAACGACCTTGATAGAAGTTGGACATACGATTCTCGCCAATGCAGAGATGGTTGTCGTCCCGCTAGCTCTCGATTGAGCTAAGGCATCCAGAGATGTACAACTTAATATGACAAGAAGTATTGGAAATCTCAGTAGTACGATCCGCATTCTCTGTTTATTCACGATCGCCTGTTCGGAAAAATAAAGATGAGCCTTCGTCCTGATAGACGCTAATAATCTATCGCCACTTCTATTCGCCTGCAAGAGGGCGATCGAGGTCTGTTTCTCTGGAGCACTAGCTCCTAATGGCCTCGACCGCCATGGTGCAGAACGATTCATGTCATGCAACTAAGAAATTAGTTGTAGAACACGGTTACAGGAAAATCACCTGTGTAGCTGCCGGCAGCCTGATGAGCCTCCAGATGGAGCGTGGCTCCAACTGCGAAGTACATTTGGCCAATGCCCCCAGTCAGTTGCCCTGATAGGCCGATATTGGATATGAAATTGTCCAATAGTAGTGGATCAGCGACCACGTCAGTGGTAGAGAGCTGTACCAGGATGTTATTCGGGAGCGTTATCCCGAAGAAGTAGTCTTTCGCTCCGGAGGCCTTGAAAATAGCCGGCCCCGGCGCAGTTCCACCTTCCTGATTTGCTAATACAGTCACTCCCCCTAATGGAGTCGGAGTACGATTGATGTACGCCTGGGTGACTGCGTCCACTGCCAGGTCCGATACCACCATCTGAACTGCGCCCGCTGCCGACGTTGGAACAAGTATTCCAAAGGACAGTGGCCACAGCTTATCCAGCTTTATGGGCTTGACAACATTCGCGGAGGCATTCGCTGCCGCCTGGTTCGACTGAGCTCGCACACGCTCTGTAAGAGACGGCCCGAGCCCAATCATCAGCACTCCAACAAAGAGTAGTAAAACTCTTATGTTTTTCATCGAGTCGTTCGCTCGCGACTCAGTTGTACGCAACCGTTACAGGTACCGATCCCGCATAGGTACCGTTAACTGGTGTCGCACCGAGTTCAAGTGTACCGCCGAGATAGAAATCTGCTACACCGATACCACTCAGGGTACCGCCAATACTGCTAAAGGTCAGGTTATCTACTGTGAGAGTATTCGCACCTGAAATGACAGGGATCGTCGTTGGCGGTGCCGGGATGTTCCAAAGGAAGCCAGCTGCGCCGGATACTGTGAAGTGGACGTTGCTCTGGGTTCCACGATTCAAGTTGCCCGGATCGACACCAGCAGTGTAGGTCTCAACGCCAACTGGGGCATCACTCATTGTGGCACTGCCATTGGCGACTGCCACAACGTTACCAAAACTGAGAGCTGTCCCATTGTTTGAAAGAGATACTGGCTGAACGACCGTTGCATTAGCATTTGCATTCGCGGTCGGGCCCTGTGCTGATGCATTACCAGCGAAACCAATAACTGCAATAGCAGCAAGAATCTTAATGGAGTTCTTCATGACGATGAAATGTTAGGAAGTAGTTGAAATTCACGCACATTTCCTGGAAAAGAGCTGTACGTGGGTTGATAAGACACTTCTCGGGTCGGCGAAAGCTGGCCTGAGTAGTTTTTGCGCGACACACCGATGAGGTCTGCCACACAGAAGTCCGCCCAGTGAAGAGCTGACTGCTTCTGCCGACTAAGCAAAACTGTAGTTCAATCCAGCACGACGTCGGCTTGCACCATGCAGGGTCAAAAGTATCACAGATACTATTAGTTATAGAACACAGTCTCGTCCCATATACCAGAGTAGTTTCCGGCTGGCTGCGAACCATCAAGCGTTACGGTGCCACCGAGGTACCAGGAATCGTTACCTGTCGCGTCGAGCGAAGCGACCGTACCCGCGCCGTTCATTCCAAGAGCTGCATCAGCGCCTGGTGTGCCGAGAGTCACAAGTGCAGTGTGTGTGCCGTCCGTTACGGTCGTTGTCGCAGGTGTGATGATACCATATGTCCAGAAGTTCTGTCCAGTGACTGCGAACTTTGCTGCATGGATCGACAAGCCAAAACTGCCTGGAGCGACTGCACCAGTGTAGCTTGCTGTAGAGCCAGCATTGGACGCAACTGTTGCTGTCCCAGTGCCCTGGACTACTGTCCCGAACTTCAAGGACTGAAGCGCATTAATGCGAATAGGGGAAACAACTGACATCTCCGCCGTTGCATTGTGCTCGGTTGAAGTGTTCTGCGCGTTTGCGATGCCGGCACTGCCAAGAATGGCCGCCGCTGCGAGGATTCTAAGTGTATTTTTCAATTGGAAGTATAGGTTTTGAATGAATGCAAAAACTAAATTAGGATGTCGATTCTGCTTACTGATAGCTGATCGTCACAGTGAAGGTACCAGTGTATGTGCCGCTGGGCTGGTTTGCGCCGACTGCAATCGTCCCGCCGATGACCCAGGCATCCGTACCATACGTTGCACACGATGACGCAGATGAGAGCTGACTTGCATCTCCGTCCTGCGTATCCATGTGACCGCTTGGTGTGACACCGTTCACGGTGGCAGCGACTGGATTGCTGAGCGTGACGATCATGGAATTGCTTCCGCTTGTGACATGAGATGCTCCTGGATTCACTGTTATGTTGTAGCCGAGACTTGGCTCGCCAGAGACAGTGAAGCCCGCAATTGACGGCGGAGTAACGCCTGCGCTGTGACCCGTGAAAGCCACAGGACCGTTTAATGAGGTTGGGAATGTCTCGACAAAACTATTGCCGCTTGCTGCAATGACGACATTGCCACCAACGGATCCTGTAATGATCCCTCCCCATTGGAGGTCAGTAACTTTTGTGAGCCTAAGTGGCTGCGCGATCGTCGCACCTTCGTTGACGGTGACGTTCGAGGAATTCTGCGCTTGTGCCGTTCCTGCGATAAAGACAAGGGTGAAAAGTGCGAAGAGCTTAATCGCGTTTTTCATTTGTTAAGTGTGATCTTAGAAGTAAATGAAAATCTGCTGAAAGACTTATGTTGGAGCTTCTGCTTAATTAATCATCCGAGCCCATCGAGCATTGCTAGTTGTTTTAGGTGTAAGTGCAGTTAACGTAAACTCATTCTAGACAACGATATATAAGCTTGTGCTGCTGTAAGTTTTGGTCGTCTTCCTCAGCGTTGTCAATAATCTCTTTACGAATAATTCCAAAATAGTATATGCGCCTCACCAACGTGATGGCTAACCACATGCCCATAACTTGTGAAACTTCAGAGGCGCCGCAGAATTGAGGCACGACTTAGGTATCGCATAGGAATACACGCTCGAAGCTGCTCAACATCCAAACAATGCTGTTCGAATTTTGACAAGCTTAAGCAAAATCCCTTTATTCAAGGCAATTTGCAGGCAAATAACTAGTTGGGATTGACTCGATCGGAAGTCCTATGACAGGAGATCGTCCGCTCTGGATGCAAAAGAGAGTAACTAACTCAGAGAAGAATTCAACTGCTCACTCTATCAGGGACGCGGCACCACGAATAACTTGGAAGTAAACTTTGGGCTATCGACGTGAAATGACAGCGCCCGTCCGTGCACAAAGGTATGACAACCAAATTAAAAAACCAAATTTTTCGCCATTTTATTTTTACTTTAGTTGTTAACATCGTGAGAATGTGGCTTTAAAACCTTTCACAGCAAGATAATCGCCCTCCGATCCGACATGGATCTAATCCTTTCTTAGCGAGTATCGGAATCCCGAGTAGCCGAAACCGATCGCAATTATTAAGGAATCAGCAGTTTGTTCTATAAAGGATCCGAAAACGGATGAAGCCTTTCATCTCTGAGAATCCATTTACCTTCAATCCCTCGATGGAATGCCAACGTATCAGACCGCCCATCCTGTTGCTTGGCTCGGAGTTCAACCCAAGATGAGTCAATTGATTGGACCCAGACAGCCAGAACAGGGTATGTGTTGTTCACGCCAACCATATCGGTCCAGTAATATACATGACCACTATAAGAATGGATAGACGTCGAACTCGCGCAACCCACGGATAGCCCCAAAACCAGAACGACCGATTTCATCCTTTGCACAGATCTATTTACCCAGTATCAGATTCCAGTCGGTAGTTTTACCGCCGCTCAACGAAGCACACTTAGCTTCAATATGGAACGGCACGTTCCTGATCGCACGACAACCTGATACGCCCCATTTGGAAGCGAGCGGATATCAATCGGAGAATTAATGTGCGATTCCCCCGCCAGCAGCCTTTGCGCAACGGCTGAATAGATTTCGTATTTCAGCGGCAAGCCTTGCCGTACGCGAAGGAAAATATAAGCACTCGCAGGATCGGGAGCAATCTCAACCTCTGACTCTTTCGGGATTGTCTCCACATTGCTCGAACCAATAGCTGTTACGTCAAACGCGATATTCTCCCAGGCAGGAGAGGCCGTCTGTTCAATGGAGAACATTGCGGCCGCTCCCCCGGTATCGATCATTTCATATCCAATTGGAAATTCAAACTTCTCCTGCGGAGCGAGCGTGGGCGGTTTCTTCCATTGTGGTGCTCGCAGAATAAGCTTTGCAGAAGGTGACGATGTGAACGGGTTTATTGTGATCGAGTCCGTTCCTGTATTGGTAACCGTTACAAGAAACTCACGCTGCGCGTTTACTGGAATGTTGAGCGCCTCGAATGTGCGGGGTTTCACATCGAGACGAAATTGCTTCTCGGGCGGAAGTGAACTATCGATCTCACCGGCAATGAATGCGATGTCCGTTTGGAAATTCGGAGCCGTGATAGTGGCAGCGCCGATGTTGATCACTTGCCATCCAACAACGTCACCCGTATGTACGTCATACCACGCCGCCTTGCCAGCATGCGGCACCGTGACCGTGAATTGCAATCCGCTATTTATCACATGAACATCCTGGTCGTTTCGGATATAGAGGGCCACCATTTTCTGAGATTCATACCGCCATAGCTTGCATGCGCCGACAGTCGAACTGCTTCGCACTTCCGTGTAGCCACTAAGCAAGCCCGCGAAGTTCTGCAGCACACGAACGGTCCTGCGCTCGGGCCAACCGAGATACTGATTGCATGCACAATCCTTCGCGAACGACGAATTCCAAAAGATAATAGTACCGGCATTGAATAGTGCCGACCAAAGGCGGGCGCGAACTCTCGTCGGTGAAAGAGAGTCCCATACGCCTCCTTCGCCCTGTTCGCCGAAGATGACAGGCTTCCTAATGTCTTTGTATTGATTAATCTGGTCTGCAGTCGCCTGATCGGAGTTTCGAACATCCTCTCGACCGTACCAATGCGGAGAAATAATATCGATTGCCGGATGATTCGGTTGTTGCCAGCTCACAGATATGAGATGTTTGTATGGATCGTGAGTCGTGATGTAGCCTGCCACTTGTGAAATCCAGAGACTATCCGGACTGGACTCGTTCGTGAGTTCCCAGAAATCGACAAGCGCACCATAGCGATCGATGCAGTACTGCGCATAACGCTCCACTGCTGCCATCGATTTCGGGTTCGATGAACTGCCGACCGGCCCTGCAAGTATCGTCATGTAAATTCGAAATCCATGCTGCCGGAGCGCATAGAAGAGCGTGTCGGTCCACCTGGAATGGAGCGTGTCGTAATCGTTGAACGATTCGTTGATCTGTTTCACAATCGAATACGCACAGTTGCCGTCGCTGTAACGATACAGATTAAACCCTGCTACGTCGCCGTAAGCAGTGAGGTATTGACTATAGGGCAGGTTCCAGGTGATGCCCTCATGAAAACCCGGAGGACGATATCCGCCGTCGATTCCACCCAATTCAAGGATGGAATCACGCGTGGCACCCATGCAGTCTCCAAATCCAACGCCACTATAGAGATTGCCGGTGGCGGAGTAATTCAATTGCTTGTAGTCTTCACCTACACGGATGAAGCCTTGCTCGCTGGAGGCAACACAAAGAAACGAGTCCTGGAAGACGCTGAGAGTTTTGCGATCGGTGAGCGTGATCTTATAATGCCACATGCCAATCTCATCCGGAGCAAACCGGACCACCCACAAGTCCCTGGAGTGATAGAATCCACCGATGGTGTCTCCGGCAGCTTCGTTAAATAAGTGGCCGGAAGGTGCAGAGAACTCCGAAACAATACCTACATCTTCCCAGACATTCCCCACCCCCTGCTGCGAATGCGGTAGTGAGATGTTGATGGCCGAAAAGCGAGCCACGGTTTGAGTGGCCCCTTCTGCAGCGGACGCAATAACCGTTGCGCAAAGAATCATCAAGTAACAGGCTATGACGCGACAGTCGATGCGGTAAGTCATTGTTAAGACCTCTTGTTGAACAGACACTTCACACTTGCAAACACGGTTCGACGTGAGCAGTTACGATTCTGCTTCCGCCGGATATCAGGGAATACAACGGATCAGTGCTGCCACAGACTCGGATGTATTGACAAAAACACCTCATACGAGAAAGGGTGCTACCCAATTCCGTAATGTGTCGAGTTTCAAATTCTTCTTTCGTATGTTCGTTATCCAATGACAACCTCGATCCACATCAAGAACATGGTCTGCGACCGATGCATCCGCACCGTGTCGAAGGGCTTGAAGAATTTGGGATACGAGATTCTCCATATTGACCTGGGCGAAGCACTCATCGAGCATGAGAAGGAAGTTGACCTCGCGGGGATACGCTCCTTCCTTCTTCAAGAAGGGTTTGACCTACTGGAAGATCGCAAGAAAGCGTTAGTCGCGCAAATAAAGGCCGTCGTTATTCGGTTCATCCACCCGTCTGACTCAAAAGCTCCACGCGTTAACTTTTCTCATTACCTGGCGAACGAGCTAAAGAAGGAGTATCATTACTTGAGTTCGGTGTTCTCTCAGACCGAGAATATCACGCTTGAGCGGTATGTGATTCTTCAACGGATCGAGCGAGTGAAGGAACTGCTGATCTATGATGAACTCACACTGACGCAGATCGCGAAGCTGCTGGATTATAGTAATGTCGCATATCTCTCATCGCAGTTCAAACAAGTCACAGGGTTCTCACCTCGAGCGTTCAAACGACTGAAAGCGCATCATCGAACCGCTCTTGATATGATCAAATAGTCTGAATCTGCCTTATCCGTAACTCTCGCTCCGAACCTTATAACATTCGGTTGCATCATCCAGGCTTTCGATAATGTTGTGAGACTTAGGGGGAGTGGAATGGAAGTTCCCACCTAACACTCGTTCATTCGATCATCATGAGCCTTATAGAAAATATCGGTGGTGCATTGCGCATGTCGTTCGTTATGCTTTGGGAAATCCTGTGGGCATTGTGTCTCGGATTTCTTATCTCGGCTGCAATCCAGGCCATCGTACCCAAAAAACAGGTCTCGAAACTGTTGCCGGATGACTCTCCTCGATCGCTGACCATTGCTGCTTTATTGGGTGCGGCCTCCTCTTCATGTTCGTATGCTGCTGTCGCGATTGCACGATCACTTTTCCGGAAAGGAGCGAATTTCACGTCTGCTATAGCATTCGAATTTGCGTCAACAAATCTTGTCATTGAGCTGGGTATCCTACTCGTCCTGATGCTGGGATGGCAGTTTGCAGCGGCGGAATTCGTGGGCGGTATTCTCATGATTGTTCTGCTTGCGATCATGTTTCGAATGTTTCTGAAGCCCCGAATGATCGAAGAAGCCAGGAAGCAGGCAGATCGTGGTCTTCCGGGATCCATGGAAGGACATGCCGATATGGATATGAGCGTGACGATTCGGGGATCTCTCTGGACACGATTGAGATCATCAGAAGGCTTGACCTCAATCAGTCACTACTTCGTGATGGATTGGGTGAGCGTATGGAAGGACATTGCACTTGGTCTATTACTGGCTGGACTTCTCGCAATCCTGGTTCCTTCGAGCGCGTGGCAGAACTTGTTCTACACAGGACATGGTGCGACTTCAAGAATTTGGGGCGCAATCATCGGGCCATTGGTATCTATGATATCTTTTGTCTGCTCTATCGGCAATGTACCGCTCGCCGCGGTGCTTTGGAACGGGGGCATTAGCTTTGGCGGAGTGATTGCCTTCATTTTCGCCGATCTACTCATTCTTCCAATCCTAAACATTCACAGAAAGTATTACGGAATGAAAATGATGCTTTTTCTTTGCATCACCTCGTACGTTGCAATGGTGGCCGCAGGTTTAGGTGTCGATTACTTATTCACGAGCCTGGGTATCGCACCAAACGTTCATCATGCGATCGTTAGCAATGAAGGAATCACGTGGAATTACACCACCTATCTCAACATCGGGTTTCTTGTTTTAACGGTGGCAGTCATATTGCGCTTCTTTCGAACGGGTGGAATGCACATGCTGCGAGCGATGGAGGCAAATCCAAATACTCACCACGTTCATGAGCATCACTCGAGGCAACCGCACGCTGAGGCACATGTGCACTAACGACTGCGGAGATTTGATGTCGTCAACCTGGAGACCATTTGAACGAGGGAAAACGATCTTTTTTTCGAAAATTCAGGAACGATTTTACATCGTAATTATGTTTGATATATTGCATGCTCGAACTCCGTTTTTGACAGCACCATATCGAGTGTGGGTCAGGTGTCTCGACCGACAGCCGAGGAAACCGTCCGTGTAGACTCCGGCGTGAGACGTACTACGCGAAGCGCATTCGAAAGACGCCCATGTCTTTCCCACGAACGCAGGATCAATCCCAAACTGGACACAACAACCCATACTTTTCTCTCCGAAGGAGAAATATGAATAAAGTTTTCACACACACCAAGTCAGAAATTCCAAAATGCGGTTTTCAGCGCAGAATCGAGGATCGCGTCTTGTGTCTCCCTTAGATTCTGAATAAAGTTTTCACACACACCAGCTTAGGACCCAGCGGATAACTCTTCGTCCGTTTGCTGTTCGAAGCCGTTCATGACAAAAACCGACACCTACGCGGCGCTCCGGATTACCGACTTCCGATATTTTGTGGTCACCAGGTTGGTCCTGACGATGGCGTTCCAAATGACGGACGTCGTCGCCCAATGGCAGGTATATGCGTTAACGCATGACAAACTTGCACTCGGACTCATGGGACTCGCTGAAGCGCTGCCGAATCTCGCGATAGCGCTTTATGCCGGACACATCGTCGATAAATATTCGCGAAAGCATGTGGGACTTATTGCGATATCCGTTTCGCTGTCGGTCAGTCTTCTTCTCGCTTACGTCTCTCATAATGTCGGCTCGATCTATCCTGCAGTTGGGATCATTCCGTTTTATATCGCGGCTGGAATCGGGGGACTAGCTTCGGGATTTGCTGCGCCGGCGTTATTCGCGCTGCTTTCGGAAACGGTACCAACTGAGCTATACGGCAAGGCTTCGGCATGGAGTAGTTCGACGTGGCAGACCGGCGCGATCGTTGGTCCGGCACTGGGCGGATTGTTGTTCTGGCTGATCGGCCCAACGAGTACCTACATGACATCGGGTTGCCTGATCCTCATCGCGATCGGTGCGCTGTCTCTGATTAAGAATCGTCATCTTCCACTTCAAGAAAGTCAGAAGCAACCAGCCTTAAAGAATCTTGCCGAAGGAGTTCGGTTCGTCTTTCGGAATCAGATTATTCTTGGAGCATTATCGCTGGATCTCTTTGCCGTGCTCTTCGGAGGCGCAGTCGCGCTGCTGCCTGTATTTGCTAGTGATATTCTGCACGTGGGTCCGCAAGGGTTGGGAATATTGCGCGCAGCGCCATCGGTGGGTGCAGTGATCATGGCGCTGGTGCTTGCGCACAGGGATCTTCGTGGCAAAGTTGGATATCAGTTGCTCGGCGCGGTCTTCGGCTTTGGGTTGTGCATGATCGTCTTCGCGCTGAGCAAGAGTTTTGTTCTTTCCTTTATTGTACTACTATTATCAGGTGCGCTCGATAGTGTGAGCGTGATCATACGGTCGACGATCCTTCAGGTACGAACACCAAATGCGATGCGGGGCCGTGTAGCCTCTGTGAATATGATGTTCATCGGTTCGTCGAACGAGATCGGCGCGTTTGAATCGGGATTGGCCGCAAAGCTCATGGGGACGGTGCCTTCGGTGATCTTCGGTGGATGCATGACATTGCTTACTGTCATAGCCACTGCCCTCTTCGCACCAAAGTTGCGAGAGATGGACGCGAAGGAATTGAAAGTAGAAGATACGTAGTGGCTCTTGATCAGAATACGCTCACATGAACATATCGTCCAGGGTTCTTTTTGAAATCAGTAAGCAATGAATCGAGCGATCCGATCGCGCGATGGGCTGATTGGACGCTGCCATTCAAATTGTTGTAGAGCGAAGGATCGTTGGTGATCTTCGCGAGCGAGCCATTCGGATTCGAGAGTAATGTTAGGAGCGAATCAGTGTGAGCAGAAACCTGATTGAGCTTTCCAAGAAATTCATCTCCCATCAGGAATTTTCCAAGTGAGCCATTGCCATCCTTAAGCTTCGAGGTGATGTCGCGAAGATCCTTCGAAGTCTGGTTGACCTGTTCGGCAAGTTCGCCATCGTTCAGCAAGCGCGGTACGAGGCCTTTGCCATTGGTGATCTTCGCTTCGAAGTTATTAAGACTGGCAAGCGTCTGATTGATCTTGTCATTAAGTTCGGTCGTCGTGATAAGCTTGCCGAGTGTACCTTCACCACGATTGATCTTGGAAGTAAGCGTGTCAACATTGCGCATCGCACGGATCGCATTGGCCGTGAGATCATCAAGGCCAGGTTCGGTTGCAGTTCCAAGTTCACCATGTTCGGCAATCCTCTCGGTAGAATGCCCAGGTTGGATATCAACCACTTTGTCGCCGAGGATCCCCAATCCTTTGATCATCGCTCGAGAGTCTTTGTTAATGAGCGCAAAGAAATCGTCACCCAGAATTTCGATTGTGACGTTAATGCCATTTGTATCACCACGACGAACGAAATCGAGCGTCTGAACTGTCCCAACTTTTTTACCAGCGATTCCAACGAAATTGCCCTCACGCAATCCCTGGCTGTTTGCAGCAAAGAAATGGATCTCATGATGTGGCGACAGGATTCCCGAGTTCTTTCCAATGTAGAAGCCGAGCCATCCAATAATGAGCATGCCAAAAAGGAAGAGGATGCCTGTCTTGAGATTTCGCCAGCGGAGTTTCGCGTTCTTATCTTTGGTCATGTAGTTGGCTATAGCTCTTAGTCGATATCTTCCGGATGTTGCAGGAATGATGCTACGAACGGGTGATCGCATTCCTGCATCTTTTCGGGCACATCGTTAAAGACGATCTTGCCGTGAAAAAGGATCAGTACGCTGTCGGCAACGGTCTCGACGTCATGGATCAAATGCGTCACAAGGACTGCACCAAGGCCACGATCCGTGCGAAGATCGTGGATGACATCGAGGATTCGCTTGGTGCTCAGCGGATCAAGTCCGACGGTCGGCTCATCAAAGAGCACCATACTCGGTCCAAAAATAAGTGCGCGACCGATCGCAAGTCGCTTTTTCATGCCGCCAGAGAGCGTGTCAGGCAATTTGTCTTCGAAGCCTTCGAGCTGCGCAAAGTGGATCATGTCTCGAACACGCTTTGCGATCTCTGCTTCTTCTAACCTCAGATTCTCACGAAGAAAAAAGGCGAGGTTCTCTTCTGCGGTCAGTGAATCGAAGAGCGCGTTACCCTGGAAGACCATCCCCATCTTCTTCCTGATTGGAAAAAGATCTTTCTCTTTCATGTGGGAGATATTGACGCCATCGACCAGGATCTCGCCCGCATTTGGCTTGATCAAGCCGAGCATGAGTCTGATGATCGTGCTCTTGCCCGAACCGCTGGGGCCGAGCACCGCTGTGATCTTCGCATCAGGGATCACAAACGACACGCCCTGTAGCACAGCATGATCTCCATACTGAAGATGGACATTCTTGAATTCGATCATCGAGCTCGCCTGGTACTAAAGATTTTCAAGGACGAGCTTCGAGATGTAAAAATTAGCGATCAGGACGAAACACGAGGAGACGACAATGCCCTTGATCGTTGCAGCACCAACACCAACAGTGCCGCCTCTTGCATTGAAGCCGTTATAGCAGCATACAAGCGTAATGATGATCGCAAAAAATGGCGGCTTCAGGAATGCTACGAGCCAATCTTTCACGACGAGTGGATTGAGAACGGCATTCCAATAGACGCTGGAATCGATATGATGATAACTGGAGGCAACAACTGCTCCGCCGACGAGTCCGATAAAAATGCTGAGAGCGGTTAGCGGCAGGAACATCGAAAGTGCGGCGACCAGCCTGGGCATGACGAGTTTCGCGATCGGGTCGGTGCCAAATGCGCGCAGGGCGTCGATCTGCTCGGAGATCTTCATCGCGCCAAGTTCGGATCCGTAACGCGCCCCGACGCGAGCACTCAGCATGAGACCCGTTACGATAGGCCCCATTTCTCGAATGACCGATAGCGCTGTCGCCCGAGGCGTCAGTGACTTGCCTCCAAGTTGTGCAAGCTGATTTCCAACTTCCAGTGTAATAAGACAGCCGATCGCGATCGAGCTCACGAGAACGATCGGAATCGACTCGGTGCCGCTCTGCGACATCTGGGTGAGTGTATCGCTCCAGTAACGTGGAAGCATGACGATGGAGCGAAAGCTGCGCATCGCAAAATAGAAGAATTCCTGCATCATACAGACGAATCCCTTCGCTCGGTCATTGAGACGTGTCGCCAGTCGCGCTTGCAATCTGAAAAAAGGCATAAGTCTTTGGTGAATCAGAGGCCTAACAGTGACCAATGCCATTTGTTCCAGAGCTTCGTAGGTTTGTGTGGCTTACAGCAAGCGCACTCTTTAACTTGCACGATTTGTTTCTCGCAAGCATCAAACTCTCTTCGCCATGCACATTCGTCTTATCCTCGTATTCGGCCTTTTGTCTTCGATCTGGACGATCGACGCGAACAGTCAGCCTCGTTCACTCGTAGGTTCGTGGCTCGGAGTCCTCGCTCTCCCATCGGGCCCGGACGTACGTCTCGGCTTCACAATTCGCGAGGATACGAATGGCCAGTACCGAGGGACATGGTCGAGCCCGGATCAGACTCCCCTGCCTGGTGACATAGGTTCGATCAGGTTCGATCACGATACGGTTCGCCTTGCACTAAAAGTCTTGAACGGCCTATATGCAGGGGTCATGTCAAAGGACGGTTCGCGGATCGAAGGCTCTTTTTCGCAAGGATTTCCGATTCCCCTCACGCTCTTGCGGGAAAAGTCCTATGTTGCTTCCTTAGAAGACACGGCGGTCGCAGCGCCAATGAAATATTTTCATCTCGCACTGAAGATCGCAAAAGATTCGAATCGCTGGCTTGGTACGGTCGAAGTGATCGACATGGGCGAGGAAGAATATTCGATTGATTCTGTAACTGCAACAGGAGATTCACTGCGGTTTGTAGTGCCCAATCTAGATGGCGAATTCGTTGGCGCTCTCGAACGTGGGAATCCTGATGGCTTTGATGGAGTGTGGCGTCAGGATTCGGAAGTCACATCGGGTCGCTTTGCACAGGTTCAAGTAGTACAAGAGCTCGTGCGCCCACAAGAGCCTCGTCCCCACTATCCATATAAGGAAGATAGCGTTAGTTATCTTAACAAACGTGCCGGTATTGTGCTCGCCGGAACACTGACCGAGCCATTCGGCAAAGGGCCATTCCCAGCCGTGTTTCTGATTCTGGGCTCTGGACCGCATGACCGAGACGAAGCGATCATGGGCCATAAACCCTTCAAAGTGATCGCCGATTATTTGACGCGCCATGGCATTGCAGTACTCCGAGCCGACGATCGTGGTGTCGGTAGCTCGGGCGGCACATACAATGGAGCAACTTCCGCGAACTTTGCCACGGATGCCAAATCAGCCGTCGAATTCCTAAAATCAAGACCAGAGATCGATCGGAAACACATCGGCCTTATCGGTCATAGCGAAGGCGGCATGATCGCACCGATGGTCGCAGCCCGTGATACACATTCCTATTCTGCACCTAATGATGTAGCCTTCATCGTGCTTCTGGCAGCACCGGGCATTCACAATTCGGCACTGATGATGCTCCAACGCTCGATGCTGGCTAAGAATGATACGTCAAAAAAGATGCTCAATCAACTTAGGTATAGTGCGTTGATGGATGCCGTTCTTGTCGGTACGAATCAGTCGAACGAGGCACTGCTGAGTCATCGACTGGACTCCTTATGGAAGCGACAGTACGCTGAGGGTGGTGGAGACACGAGCCAGAATTCCCGAGCAAAATCAATGCGGTCAAAAGCTGCCACCTTTACAGTGCTTCTTTCACCGTGGTATAGATTCTTCATTGCTTACGATCCGGCGACAGCGCTTCGGAAAGTCAGTGTCCCTGTTCTTGCACTGAACGGTACGCTTGATCGCCAGGTCGCGTGCGAAGTTGACCTTCAGGGTATCAGTCGTGCATTGAAAGAGGGTAACAATAAAGATGTGACGATCAAGAAGCTACCTGGATTGAACCATCTTTTTCAGCACGCACAGACTGGTTCGGTCGATGAGTACGCAATGATCTCAGAGACCTTCTCACCGGAAGTACTCGATATCATGTGCACATGGATACTGAAGCACTCCAACAAATAGACTCTCCGGGGCTCTGCTCGAGCTGTGTCCACCATCGCAATATCGAATCAGCTCACGGGAGCGTGTTTATACTTTGCACGAAGAGCGAATCAGATCCGTCTTTTCCAAAGTACCCGCGATTGCCGGTGCTCAAATGTTCCGGTTATGAAGCGAAGGCGAATACTTGACTTGGGTGTTCTTGTGCAA
>JABDDM010000051.1 GCA_013287605.1 Ignavibacteria bacterium
GGAAAGAGCCTCCCACTCCAATCATAGATCAATCGACCACCTATCGCATCGAGGATAAATCACTCATCAAGCGAAGGCTCGGCCCGCAATCCTGATAAATCCGATTCAGTTGCTTAGCTCGTTATGGCATTCGACTGAGCAGACTGGCCGCGATGCCGAAGTTGCACCGAAGTGAGTGGCCTAAGCCCGTCGGGAATTCCCCTCTGTTACCCGTTCCCCGACCCCGCACGGAAGCGCTGCGGTCTAGGTTAGCCAAGGCTGGTAATCTTCTCTTTTTCAGTGTTGCACTAAGTCAATATGATTCGGATTGTCCTACGCAGAAAGGCGAGTGTGTTGTTGTGCCTGTCACTGCTGGCCCTCCTCTTATCAGTTCCGGTTGCTCATGCGCAATGGAAGAAAATCGCTTATCATCTTTATGATCCGAGCGGCGCTGGTGTGATTGCCTATCGCCAGGGATTTCTGTGGGTTGCAAGTAACGGGCTTTATATGTCCAGCGATCTTGGCGCGACCTGGACGACGATGAACTTCCCGGATCCGGCGATGAATGGGATCCTGTACGACCTCAATTTTTTCGATGCAAACACGGGACTCGCAGCAGGCCCTGGCGGGACATACCTTACCAACGACCAAGGGATTACCTGGACGCTGGTCAAGCCCGGCTTACCACTAAGCGCATGTTTTGGTCTGACGAAGAATATCATTGCAACAGCCGAAGAACAGCCCGGCGGAGTCAATATTTCTACGGATGGCGGGACTACATGGCAGACCACGCTCACAGGATATTTTGGATTTAAAATTCGGGGATTGAGAGATGGCTCATTCTATGCCTATTCGGGCATTCCGTACAGTAGGGGTTTTCCTGACCGGCTCAACTTTGGGCATCTGTATACGACATCGGACTATGGAATAACCTGGACGAAACATGCGGGTATGGCAGAATATGATTCGTATGATTTCGATGTGGATAGCTGCGAATTGAATCGGGTTTATCTTGCCAGCGCCAATCAATTCGGATCAAAAGACGATAGCTCCAGGATCTATGTCTCTCAGGATACTGGGACAAGCTGGAAGAGACCGATTACCACTCCCGGACGTTTCTTCAGCGGCACTCTCGCACTTTCGACGAATGCAGTTTACGCCCAGACGGTAGTGACGACCGACTCAGCGGGCTTTCCGCATCCCAACGGTATCTATCGCACGATCGACAAAGGACTATCATGGAAGGCGATCGGCGGACCGAGCAACGATCGCGACACCCGGTTTCTCGCATCGATCACAGACAACATTATCATTGCGGGCGACGAGTTCGGCAATGTCTGGGGCACGAAGAATAGTGGGGGCGATTCAATCGTGAGCAAAGCGTTTGGCAGTTACACGTTTTTCCCGGATTCATTGCTACGATTCGATACACTTGCGAGTTGTGGCCCCGCTCAATCCAAAACCGCACTTCTCATCCGGCACTGCGCTGCCGCGCCGATCGCTTCGATGAATATTGCCGGAAAAGACTCCCAACAATTCTTACTTGTAAAGGGAAAAAATCAGGACAGTGTCGCAATTGTCTTTACTGCAGGTGATGGCGGCCAATCTCAGGCGATGCTACAGCTTGATCTCGCCGATGGCACATCCGATACGCTGTTACTCGCTGGCTATAGCAGGAGAATTCCGAACGTTGTATTAAAGCTTGCAGATGCATCAACTGATACGATCGGTGGTACTGTATTCGTACCGATTATGCTCGATAGTGCTCTCGTCAAAAGTGATCTCAGCTTTGTGCTTCGGTTCGATACGACGATACTAATCTACGATGGTGCATTCGTTAGCGGCGACACAAGTAGCAACATGACGATCACCCAGGAGCCAGGATTCTCGCGAATTCGAATTCCAGCCAATCGTATCGACTGGAATACAAGTGTAATCGGCTATCTCGCATTCCGCGTCTTCCCTACGACCGTGACGTGCAGTCGTATCAGCCTCGATTCGATTGCTATCAAACAAAACGAGTTTGTTTGTCAGCAGAGTGTTAACGCGCCAACTGCACAGATCTGCTCGAAAGGTGGATGCAACACAACCATTCTGAGCCAGAAAGTCCGTTATGGCACCATGCCAACTCTCGCAGTTTTGCCAAACCCATCGAAGGGTCTGGTTACGATCACATCTTCAAACGATCTCGGGATGTGTCGTCTTACCATAGTCGATGAGCGTGGGATAGAATGCAGAACAGCAGCCGCAGTACTCACCCCCGATAAACCAATCATAATAGATTGCGCCGGACTTACTTCGGGGGCGTATACCATCGGAGTAGTGGGGGCGAACTACTCGGCAACGCTTTCCATGCTTCACATCAAATAGAAGAGCTCAGAGTAGCACTCTCGCACAGCTGCGCGACCAAAATTACTTTATCTACTTGTAACTACACGAAGGCTCAGCGTGTCTTATTGCAGGAGTCGGTTGCACTTCACAAATTTGCCCTTGTAGATTTGGTGAAAGTTGTTTTTAGAGAGAGATCTTCGCCTAGTCTGGCATCAATGTGGAAGCAGCGGAAGTCCGAGCAGTTAAACATGGACACCGTCGAGATAATCCATTCGTCCGTCAGCGTCTCCTCTCGTCAGGGAGAGCAAATGAAATAAAGTTGAATGTCACTCGCACCTCAAGTTAGAAGCGAATATCATATAGCAATGCGTGCAGTTCGGCTCGGGGCCCGAGTGTCCGTGACGTTTGCGCTTTTAATCCTACTTATCAGCCCATCCGCCAGGGCGCAATCAGCCAACCTAGCTCATGATGCACTGACCGATGCGCGTGTCGATTGGCATCTTGCCGCTCTTGCAGAAACGAAACTGGATTGGAAGACCGCCGAAGCATTCTATAAGAAAGTATGTAAGGATGTCGTGCCGCTTCCGATCGGAGTACGAATGTGGTTTCGAGGGACTGCCGACTACGGGATGGGATTGAGTGCCGCCCGACTCGGCGATACCGAACGAGCGCGATCGTTCATCTCGCATGCCGCAGAGCGCCACTTCTGGAATTTTGATGTATTTCGAACGGACTCAGCGCTCATCTCGGTCTGCGGCAGGACTTGGATTGATTCGCTGGAAGGATACTGGAAACGTGTTCGATTGCTCGAGCAACAAAGTTGGCCAGCGCAATCAACCAGAATCCTTCGGCCAAGCACATTGAGTGATACGGGGTTGCTTCCGGTCATCATCGCGCTGCACGGCGGAAACGCTTCATCCGACGAATTTGCAGAATATTGGCAGACAGTATCGGACAAAACTCACTCGGTCGTCATCATTCCACCAGGGATCATTCGCGAGTCCGACATTACCAACTCCTGGGGACAGGATGTGCAACCTGTTGAGAAGCTCCTATGCGATCTTATCCCTGCCATTTACGAGCAGAAGCTTGGGGACACCTCTCGAGTTTACCTTGCGGGTTATTCTCAGGGAGCGCATATGGCACTCGCAGTTGGGCTCAGGCACCCGGCTCTTTTTTCGGGCGTCATTTCGATTTGCGGATTTGTCAACGAGGATCCGGACACACAGGAGTTTCGAATTGCCAGAGGAGAAGGCCTGCGAATTTTCATGATCGTCCCCGAGGGCGAAATGGCTACGTTCAAATCCTCGATCACGAAGGAGAAAGAAAATCTCGATCGGGCTGGCGTTCAAACAAAATACGAGCTCATCCCCGGCATGGTTCACGAAATGCCACTCGATTTTATCGAACAATTTTCGAAGGCCTGGCGGTGGTTGAATGCTTCGATCACCTCCGACGAGGCTGGAATCCGCGAAGCTCACCAATCCGGAAGTCAGTGAAAACGTGCTCTAAGAAGCCTATTCCGGAGCCGGAGGCAGGACTTAATTATCGATTTATTAGAAGCGGCCCTATTGTTGCACTGGTGCGGGTATAGTATCCAACTGATTTCGCTTGAATATCTACGCATGACAGACTTCACACCGGACATCATCGAGATGGTCCTCGTCGCCGGCATCCCTGCAGTTCTCCTGTACATTTTCCGAATGAGTCGTCGGGGATTTAAGGGCAGGCCGAAATCACCGGCTCTTGTTCACGATAAGACAGGCTTTATCCCGGATCTGGAAGCGACCGGGGAGGATACTGTCCTTGTGCCTCTGACTCGTAAGTAAGCAATTACAAAAGGGCCTGCACCAGGAAGAATGCCCCGACGGCTGCCATTCCCAAACTTCCGAACCAAAGAGCTTTTCGTCTTGTGAGAATCGAAATGGCTGAGAGTGCTATTGCGATCTGAAACAGCGTGACGGATCGTGCGAAGGTCATGTGAGCCTTCTGATGAATCTCAGATCTCTTTTCCCTCTCTTCCGCGATCTGCTTAATTGACTTCTGATCCTCAGCATATGCGGCGATTTTTTTGATGTCTTCTGCACTCGGAGTTTTGGATTCTGCTAAGAGAAGCGCAACCTTCGTCTGGAGAATCTCGCTTTTGACGCCTTTTGCCTGGTAGAACGCCCACTGATCGGAAGCGCGGATCTGCTCGATCAGGGCCTCATCGGAGTGATGGCTCGAAAGCAAGCCCGCGATCGCTGCGAAGACAGCAAGAAGCGCAGTTGAGAGTGCAACCCAAAATGTCCAGCGCGATTGCTTCGCTTCGTGTTCAGCGATGTCATCGATCTTCTCCTCCAACCCCTCCAGCGGTACTTCCTGTTCTTCCATTGATTTGAGAGTTAGGGTTCAGCTTTTGTCCAAAGATACGAGGGATGTACATTCATCCTTCATCCTTCATCCCTCAGCCTTCATCCTTGCCCGAACGCCCTCAACCTAAATCCCTCTCCCACAAAGTGGGCGAGGGACTTTAAGGATTTTCCTTTTTAAAGCCAGACCGCCACCGGCGGTGACACTCCCTGTTCCCTGGCTCTTCCCTATATTTGTTGGAACAGCAATGTCTACTTTTACTCACATACAATGCGTAAACTTCATCCATTTACACTCACAGCATTCCTGTCAATTATCATCGGACTCGTGTCATTCTATAGCTGCACTCCGATTCCGCAGGAGCCAGGCATGAGAAGCGGTAGCAGCCAACATCCAACAATGGACACGTCGATGATCTGGTCAGAACTTGATCATGGTCAGCGGATTGAATTCATGAAGCAGGTTGTGCTTCCCAGAATGCGTGCCGAATTTTCGTCGTTTGATCCGGAAAGATTTTCAAAGTTCAATTGCATGAGTTGTCACGGCGATGGAGCAAAGAACGGTACCTTTAAGATGCCGAACCCACAACTGCCAAAGCTTCCACGCGATGCCGAAGGCTTCCAAAAGTTGATGGCCGCGCAGCCCAAAATATTTCAGTTCATGAGTAATACCGTGAAGCCGAAAATGGCTTCGCTGCTGCACATGCCTGGCTTTGATCCGAAGACAGGTCTTGGGTTTGGATGCCATAATTGTCATGAGACTGAATGAGGAGCATCATTTGAAAACGATAACGATCGGCGGTGACTTAACTGTCCACAGAATTGGACTGGGTACAAATCGTATTCGCGAGAATGAGGAATCGCGAGTGCTTTTGCTTGGTGCAGTCGAACGTGGCATCGACTTCATCGATACCGCCGATTTCTACGGTCACTATGCGACTGAGCGAATGATCGGCAATACACTTGCACCGTATCCCAAGGGATTGGTGATTGCGACAAAAGGCGGGATGGTACCGGGAGATAACACCTGGAATGGTAGTCCTGAGTATCTTCAGAAGGCACTCGAAGGAAGTCTCGAACGACTAAAGTTAAAGCGCATCGATCTCTACCAGTTGCACCGCGTGGACCCCAGGGTGCCGCTTAAAGTGACGATCACATTCCTCAAGAAGATGAAAGATGCGGGCAAGATCCGGCATATCGGTCTTTCGGAAGTGAGTGTTGCGCAGATCGAAGAAGCTCGATCGATCGTCGATATCGTTTCCGTGCAGAACGAATACAATATCATCACTCGCAAGCACGAGGACGTTGTTCATTATTGCGATGCAAACAAGATCGCATTCCTTCCATATTATCCTCTTGGTCATGGAAGAGTGAACCTGGAGGACGAGAGGATTCTGAAGCTGGCGTCGAACCGCAAGGCGACGGTCCAACAGATCGCACTTGCATGGTTATTGAAACGCTCGCCGACGATGCTTCCAATTCCAGGCACTTTGACGCTTAAGCATCTTGAGGAGAATCTTCAGGCATTGAAATTCGAGTTAAGCGATGATGAGTTCAAGTACTTGTCCGAAGTAAGCCTTCCTTTCTCCCCCAGTCGTTAGCTGCTTGCAACCCTTTCGTTGTGCTGTTGTTGAAAGTCAGTTGTGTCTATTGAACTCGAGATCATGAAGCTACGCCGTACCTTTTCCCTCGTCGCTCTTATCATCCTTGGAACGACATTTTTTAGTGACCTGCGCGCGCAGGATACACTAGTCGTCCAGACGATCACCTACGATTCACTTTCGAGGACAGGTGTTTATCAATTCCCGCCGGCTTCTGAGACGCAGTTTGAGAAAGTGATCATGCAGTATCGCATGCGTTGTCATCATGCGCTCGTCTCCGATGCAAACAACCGAAACAAGGGCTGCGGAGAATGGGATTATAATTGCGAGACCTTCATCACCGATTCCACTCGAACAGATTCCATCAAACAACTTCAGCCATCAGCTATCATCTCTTCGTTTCCTGGAAATACAAATTTCCCTTACACACAACGTCCAACGTTCACAACGATCAGGCACACGGAGCAACAAGCGCTCTATAACGGTGGACCAACTATCCCACGCATTAGGATCGGAAGTGGTTCATCAAAAATCAATTTCCCATTTGTTGCCTCGAAGCGTGCCGCACGAACATTGGTCGTTATTCATGCGAGTGAGCTCACTGCCGCGGGAGTAAATAAGGGCCCGATTCAGGGCGTTCATTTTGATTTTGCTCTGCCGGCGGCGGGTCAGAGGAAAGTGATTGCTCGCGTGCGCATTACGACTGGTGATAGTCCAGTCGATCAGGATATTCGTGGCAAGGGATGGATGAATGTGTATGCTTCATCTGCCAATGATTCGAACCTCTACTTCTATCAGCCATTCATGTGGGATGGCATCTCCAATCTCGAGTTCGATCTCGGCATCACAAACGCAGCACTCAGTAAAGATGCTCAAGTGTTTACAGAAGATGCTGGATACGCGGCTTCACTGAACGGATCTACATCAGATTCGGCACTCAGCTTTTACGGCTACGAAGGTGTTCAAATTTCGCCGAGCAACTTCAATGCGATCACGAATGAGGTCACGATCGCATGCTGGACGAAGGGTGATTCAACGGTGCTTCCAGCGAATTCCGCTTTGCTCGAAGGCGTCGACTCGCATAACAACCGTTCGGTCAACGTGCATTTGCCATGGAGCGACAATAATATTTATTGGGATTGCGGTGATGGGATGACCGGTTTCGATCGCGTTAACAAGGCAGCAGTTCAGGCAAATTTTGCCGGTCAATGGAATTACTGGGCATTTACAAAAAATGCGACTACTGGTCGGATGTCCATCTATTTGAATGGATCACTTTTCGCAACCGACACTGGCAAGCGCCGCCCAATCGTTCTCACGAAACTCAATCTTGGCACCTCCCTTACTTCATCACTTTCTTATTATGGTGATGTAAGCAGATTCTCATTATGGAATAAGGCGCTCGATTCAAATGCAATTAAGTCCATTATGCGAGGAGACATCACACCGAATGATCCGAACGCGCAAAATCTTATCGCGTATTACAAGCTAAACGAAGGCTCCGGCAGCACATTCCATGATTCATCGGCTAATCATGCGACCAGCACTTTGCTCGGAATTCCTGTCTGGCGCGCCATCAATGGCACAGATGTCTTTACGAATTTTAGTTCGAACACGCTCAGACCTAATCTCTCTTTGATTCAATCGCTCGACACGAGTCTGAAGCCATCGATCACGACAACGTACACATTCGATACGCTTCTCGATCACGCGCATTCGATCACTCGATTTGCGATCGTGCGCGACGATTCCGTTCGTACGCTTGACACTGCCTATCGGTGGGAAGCGGATACAAGCATCACGAAGACCGAGACGGGCGTACTACTTTCAAAAAAATTGGTAGCAGCCGATGACACTACGCGCATTACTTCGCTTTCGTACTATCAAAAGTGGCCGCAGAAGTTTGAGATCATGTCGTTCGTTACGCCGTATGGCATCGGGCTCGATCTCGGCAAAGATGGGAAACTATGGGAATTTGATGCGACAGATTATACGCCGATCCTCCATGGCTTGAAGCGCATTTCGATGGAGCGTGGATCTGGGCAGGAAGAATTTGATATCCGATTTCTTTTTATTCGTGGCCAACCTGCACGTAACGTATTAAATATTCAGCAGATCTGGCCGATGACGGAAGAGCCATATCAAAATATTGCTTCGGGCTTGCGTTATGAACCGCGTCAGGTCACCTTCGATCAGGCCGCGGCGGGTTTCAAACTTCGCTCGATGATCACAGGCCATGGGCAGGACGGTGAGTTCGTGCCTCGCACGCATTCTGTGACGATCGGTCCGAAGACGTATTCCTGGGATGTGTACAAGGTCTGTTCTACAAATCCGCTCTACCCGCAAGGTGGGACCTGGATCTACAATCGCTCAGGCTGGTGCCCTGGCGCGCCGACACTCGAAACAGAGAATGAGTTAACTGGCACCGTTACTCCGGGCGCTGGCAGATTGTTTTCCTACGGAGTTGACATGAGCAACTACCCGGTCGGAGATTCACGCTACGACCCCTCGCACCAACTCGTCTCGTACGGACCTCCAAACTTTTCACTCAATGCAGGGATCGTGGAGATCGAAAGGCCGTCGGATCATATCGCCTTCGGACGAATCAATCCGGCCTGTGATTTTCCGATCGTTGTCATACGCAACAATGGTTCGACGCCACTCACGTCGCTCAAGCTTGACTACTATGTTGATGGCGGTCCGCATCGAAGCTTCGCATGGAGCGGTCACTTGAATTTTCTCGATACCGAGTCAGTCATGCTTCCCGTTGATTCGCTGGGATTCTGGACGAGCAACCTTACTGGTCAATTTCACGTCGATATCTCTTCGCCGAATGGAGGCACCGATGAATATGATCATGATAATCATTTCTCCTCAAGATATACACAACCACCGTCATACTCAGGAGCGATCGTGATCAATTTCAGGACGAACAATTTTCCGCTCGAGAATTCGTATGAGGTGAGAGATTTGGCCGGCAACATTGTCTACGCACGCCTCGATACCGGTACAAAAAACACGATCTACTTCGATTCGCTTGCGCTTCCGGTCGGTTGCTATACACTTACACTTCATGATGATCCTGATAGCGCCGATGGTCTGAGTTTCTGGAACAATCCGAACCAGGGAACAGGATATCTGCGGTTGCGGCAAACTTCCAAGACTGGGAAAATCCTCGTAACCCTGCAGCCAGATTTCGGCCTATTTTCTGAATACGATTTTCAAATTGTAAAATCAACATCAGGTGTGGCTTCGGCACCTGGCGGCTATCAAATTGTGAGCCTTTATCCGAATCCCGCGCGCGACAAAATTACCCTCCAGCTCGAAGGATATCAGAACGAGCATTTCACTTTTTCTATTGTAGATGTGCTTGGACGCGTCCTCCTAACAAAGTCGCGAGCCTCAGATGCGAGTGGAAAGTTGAAGACGTCCTTTGATATCGGCAATCTTACAAAAGGCAATTATCTCTTGCGAATGTCATCAAGCTCAGGGAGTACGAGTAAGCCGTTTGTGTTGGAGTGATAAAGTATGAAGTATGAGAGTCCCATCATACTTCATACTTGCCCGGAGACCATGATCAATTTGTGATAAATCAGTGACAATGCGCGAATGCACATCAGATATTTTCGTGGAAAATTCAACCGCCATGAGATACTCAAGTGTGTTCCTATATGTCACTCGCCTTTGCTTGGGGCTTCTCCTGCTTTGCTGTCACGCTGTCCAAACCAATTTGGGAGATCAGACAAACGTTGGCGGACTTTCCGCAGTTGTCGGAGCACCATCGAAGGCGCTTGATTTCCTCGAGTCAAGGGTGTCGCACTACCTCTCCAACGCCGTTTCGCCCGTTATGAGGAATGTCGCGCCATGAAATGGTTGAGTTGATTGAATCGTCGCAAGACAATGCAGACCTTTCGGAAGCTATCGCAAACAAGACCTATCACGCTGCAGGCGGTGCGCTGATGTATGTGATTTCCGGACGCAAGCCTGAGTAAGACGTGCATCTAGAAGCATTTATCTATGAACCTCCCAGCGACACAATTTTATAAGTTGTGAACTGTCCTGTCCGCGCGTTGCTACTCTTATTGTAGAACATTGCTAACTCCGTGACTCTTGATCGAAAGCCTACTGGCGAGTTCAGCCATTTCTCTTGGTTCAATTCCATCGACGCTCCGGTGGCCTGTGATAGCTGAGCGATCGTCGCATGAAATCGATAATCATCGCCATCACACTGCGCATTCGTTGCGCCGAATTGTTCGGTTAGCTCATGGTTCAGACGGTTATGCAGTCCACGTAATGCTATCGTTTCGGCGACTTCAAGCCAGAGCACGGACCTGTCCTCCGAAAGCGCTACTCGGGGAAGATCCATCGCGAACGGTTTGATGCTTGCGCCGAGTGTGTCGAAATAAGCCTCGATCCGATCCAAATCACTGACCGCAAAAGGTTGCTTGAGCGATACATGCGCAGGCACCTGGCAGGCAATCAAACCCGTATGGTATTTGATGTTCACCTCATGCGCCAACTTACGCATGTAGTTGTGGACGGCTTTCTCGAGGAGGAATGCAAATGCTACGTTCATACGAATTACCGGGCTTACTGCTTTAGCGACCTTTTTGACGATCCCGAAACGCATCAGGTTTCCCGATTTCGCGTGGATAAGCAAAAAAAGTCGGTCGCTCGATGTATATTTGTCCATTGTTAGCGCTTGCTCACCCAGCACGCGCATTTTGGTACCGCTAGTTTAATCGAATGAAACAATTTTTCGCGACCCTCATACTTCTGTTTTGTTGCACAACTCCAATTCTTGCTCAGACTTCGTCGAACAGCCTCTCAGGAAAATTGTACTTTGGAGGATGTGCCTCGTTCGGTGGAGTCTCAAAGGTCATAGGTTATGGAGGCGAATTCGGTGTGACTGCGAACAAGAACGGATCTACTCTAGCATACGCGGGATTAGAAATAGGACAGATTGGATCGTCAGGTAACGCACCCTCCTACAATAATTTCGATTACCCTGCCACCGATTACACGCTCGCCGGGTCATACAGAACCAATGGCGAACAATTATATGGACTCCATGCAGGCCTGGTTCTTTTTAACCACCTCTTTATCGGAGCTGTCGTTACCTATAGCTTTTCGGATACCGTACAACTAGTTCGTTCGAATGGTACAGGTTGGTTTTACAAACACAACTCGGGTACAAACACATATTTTGGTGTTGGTCCTGATGTCCGCTACCTCTATGACACTCACTTTATGTTCAGCACCGGTTGGACCTTTCGCCGCGGATTCAAAGCAGGTCTGGACTACCAATTGTAACTGCCATGAAGACCCGGGCTGCTGGGTCTCGTTCGCGGCAGAATAGCAAAGGTCAATTTGCTTGTGAGCGTCCTGAAATGCCGGCAGTCGGAATCGTCTCGGGTCTGGGAGGATGCTACCTTGGTATTCGGTTGCCAAAGCTTTTTGGCCTTTAGGGGGGCCTCCATTATTTCTTTGGTTCAACACGTTGTTTCACAGAGTCTGGCGGGATGAATGTGCGCACGAAAGCAGCAACATACGTGATGTCATCCTTTCCCAATGTCCAGCCGTATGGCGGCATTGATGGTGCCTTATTTGCTCCTCGTCCTCCATCACGGATAATCTGGATCAAACGCGCATCAGGAAACTCACTGAGATAGTGCTGCTCAGTAAAATCGCGAGGCTTCGGATCCAGGTTATACGTATTGAATCCATCAGCCTTTCCCTCAACGCCATGGCAGGTTGCGCAGTACTTCGCATAGACGTATTGTCCTTGACGCTGTTCATAGGACAGGATTGGAGGGGGATGCGCTGCAAGCGAATCAGCAGCATGTGTTGAATCATTGGTTGATGTCGTCGAATCCTTGCCTTTCGCAGTCGTATCATTGACTGCCGTGGTTGAATCCTTTGCAGCACCAGTAGCGTCGTTGACGGCCGCAGTTGAATCCTTCGTAACGCCTGTTGAATCCTTCGAGAGTGTCGATGAATCCTTCGCGGTTTTCCCGACCGGTTTGTCGGCATTTCGCTTTCCACAACCGACAACAAGCGACAGGGCGCAGGCGGCAACAACGAAACGGTATGATATTGTGAATTGCATACCTGCTCCTATTTTTGTTTTAAGAGAAATGCGGTGATCGCATCTGCATCAGCATCGCTCAGATTGTTATTCGGTTCGATCGTGCCCGGTTTGAAGGCCTTTGGATTCTTCAGCCAGTGATAGACCCAGCCGGATTTTAGTCTCGTACTTAATTTGTCGAGTGGCGGTCCGACATATCCACCTTTGCCCTCAATCTGATGACAGCTCTGACAGGCATATCGATCGAAGTATAAGCTTTTTCCATGTGCGATGAGTGAGTCACTCATTTGAATGGCTCGATCCAGCGAATCGGCAATGAAATTCACCTGCATGTAGTCAACGAGAGACTTGCGGTCGGAATCACTGAGAAAGAGATTTGGCATTCGCTCGGTCAGTATCGGACGAAGCGAATAGGGCACCTTGAAATAATTCATGATCCAATCAGGATGCGCCTGGGAAGCTTCGATCGAGAGATCCGTTGCGACGAGTCTTCCGTTTCCTTCCATTTGATGGCAGGCCAGACAGGCGAGATCACCAACAAGTTTTCCAAATTTGCCTTGCGGCGAAAATGTACTCTTCGGCAATGATCGCCGCACATATTTCTCAGGAATGTTCTCATTCCTGTTCGCCAATAATGCAACAGTGATCGCTTGTGCCTCTTGCTCGGTGAATCCAAACGTTGGCATTTTCGCTGTCGCAGAAAATGCGTGTGGTGTCATCAATTTCGCTTGTAGATAATTCGGCAGTGTCTTTTCAATTTTTGAAGGACCAAAGTCGATGGAGTACATGCGCTTACTTCCGACAAAAGAAAGCTCGGGTGCCATCTCTTCGGCACGATTCATTGTGCCGAGTTGGTGGCATCCACTACAATTGTATTTCTTGAATGCTGCAAGACCTTTCTGGTATGCCTCAGGATCAGGAGTATGCTCCGGCGGCTGGACCATGTCATAATCAACGAATTCGTTCTTCATATAGAGAACGACCGCTGCGAGATCCTCATCAGTGAATCTAAACCGAGGCATTGCAACGCCTGCAAGAAGATGCTTTGGCGATTGGATATAATGGTAGAGCCAATCGGTACTGACCTTGCTCGATACCTTACCAAGATCAGTTGCAACATATCCGCCCTTGCCATTTACCGAATGACAACTCACACAGCGGGCTTCGCCGAAGCGCGTTGCTCCCAACTCGAGCATTTTTGCTTTTTGTGCATCGGTCGGATTCAGCAGGGAGGCTGGCAAAGTCCCTAATGTTGAACCATCCGGGAGCGAGGTGAATGATTTGAGAAAATCTACAAGATTGTTGGCATCTGAATCAGCGATGCCGAAGTTCGGCATATGTGTATGATCCCAATATCCTCTTGGATTCTTCAGCCAATTAAAGAGCCATGCGCTACTGACTTGAGTGCCGATGCCATCAAGCGGCGGGACCCATTGCTTGGCAAACCCATCGATCTTGTGACACCCGCTACAGTTGTACTCGACTATCAGTTTTCGACCGAGTGTTAGGATCGGGGCTTGTTTTACATCTTGCTCCTTGTGACATTTGCCGCATGATGCCTCCATGTATTTTCTTGGAAGCACTGGCTGATCCCAATATTCGCTTTGGCCGTGAGCCTCTTTGAAGTCTGTCGCCGAGCCTTGACCGTCATGACACGATGTGCAGCCGAGGTCTTCGACATTGTGATGAATTTGCGGATGCGTGCGGAATGGCTGTGGGGCATTCTTCAGCGCCGGTTCACTGATGCCGAGGTGACACGTCGTGCAGCGATCAACTCGATCAAGACTCTGTATCCATACTTGTTTGATCCCGATCTCGGTTGGCTTTACGCGTTGTGGCAACGTTGCCACGAGATCGTTGTATTGCTGCTGATATTTTTTCCATTCAGGGAAAAATCCTTTGAAGGGCGCGATAGCAAGGATGACGAGGAAGATAACACTTACGATCGCAAAAAGCTTTCTTTGATTGTTCATCTTCTCTATCAGTAGATATGATCCCAGGGCCAGGTCCAGCTCCATTCAGGTCCCCGGAAGAGCGTTCCAATGGCAGTCAATACCAAAACCATTACCACAAACCACGTCATTACCCACCATTGGACTGGACGCGTGGCGAGCCAGCCGATAGGACCATGTTCCTTGTGTGAGAAGTACGGGACCAGCATCAGCAATGTCATGAGCACAGTCGGGACCAGCATCGCATAGACGTGAAAGATGAGCAAGGCTGCGCAGACTACTCCAATAGAAACAAGTGCGATCACAAGTGTCTGTGGACGATGCTGCTTCCACATTCCTTCCTGCTTAAGATTGACATTGAAGTACGGGATGACGATCAACGCAACCACCACGAGTGTCGGTAGCAGAACACCGGCCACCACTGGTGGAAAGTAATGCAGCAATTCCTGAAGCCCAAGAAAATACCATGGAGCCTTCGCCGGATTCGGTGTGTGTTGCGGGTTGGCCTGCCATTCCAAAGGAGCATTGAACAGCAGCGAGAGCAGCGAAAGCACAATAACAAGGATCATGAAGGCGATAACTTCGCGCACCAACAGGTTTGGTACGGTCATCACCATCTCGGTTTCTTCCTGGCGGACTCTCGCAGCAGTCCTTTCCTTCACGAATTCTACGCGCTTTGGCACCTTTTGCGCATTCGATGAAGATTCAACTTCAAATTCTTTTGGCATGATCGTCTGTCTCAATCAACTGTTGTTACACACCACCGTCTTTACGTACGCGCCAGAAGTGAACTCCCATGAGTCCGAGAGTTACAATTGGCAGAATGAAGCAATGAAGCACATAGAAGCGCACAAGTGCATTCTCTCCGACGATATTTCCACCAAGAAGCAAGTAAGAGACTTTATCTCCAAGTCCGAATGGTACTGCGCGAGCCATGTTCGTGCCGACCGAGACTCCCCAGAATGCCAATTGATCCCACGGGAGCAAATATCCAGTATAACTCAACAGGATCGTTAGCACCAGGAGCAGTACGCCCATGACCCAGTTAAACTCCTTCGGCGGTTTGTACGAACCGGTGTAAAATACTCGAAGCATATGCAGGAAGACGACGGCTACCATGGCATGCGCTGACCATCTGTGCATGTTGCGCAAGAACTGCCCGGAAGAGACGACGAACTGCAGATCCTTCATATCTCCGTATGCTTCGGTGACAGAAGGCCTATAGTAAAGCATCAGGAGCGCACCTGTGATCGTGAGGATAAAGAACAGCCCGGCAGACAGTCCTCCTAATCCGAAAGTATAGGTAAACTTGATCGAGCGTTTTCGAACTTTGACGGGATGAACGTGCAGAGCAAAATTGTAGAATACACTTTCTGCGCGAGCTCGATTGGAAATTGGCAGACCATGCCGAAACATGGATCGCCAGACACGAGACTTATATAAAGCTTGAAGAGTCTTATTCGCCATTAGTACTTAGGCATTACGCTCACACCTTGAGCATGAAGTTTTCATCGACGTTCACCCCCTTGTCGACGATCAGCACTCCCTGATCATCGAGAGACATCGCGAATCTTGGCAGTGGTTTCGGAGCAGGTCCACCGATCACGATACCATCGCGATTGAATTTGCTGCCATGACATGGGCATGCGATGATGCCTTCGTCGGCCTTCCAATTCGTGATGCAGCCGAGATGTGTGCACGTTGCAGCGAGTGCAAAGAAATACCCCTCTTTCGCACGTACGACATACACATTTTGATCCTGGATCAGCGTCACACTTCCGGGGGAGAAATCGGACGGTGCACCGAGCTTGAATTTTGTCGGGGGTTCTTTGACAACATTTGGCGAGAGGTATGCTGCACTGAGCGCAACGGAGCCGATTGTTACGACGCCGATCGATCCCAGACCGAGCAGTTCAAGGAAGTAGCGTCGTGTGAAAGCTGCTTCCCTGCTCTCTTCTTTCTTCAGATTCTCGCTCTTGTCCATTCCGTTTCACTTATGCGTGCACGTGCATCGAGCCAGGTACTTGATAACTTTCCATTGTGATACATCCCACTGGACAACGCATTGCGCAAAGTCCGCAGCGGATACATCTTTCCTCATTCTTGATCATCACGGATCCAACCATCTCCTCCGTGCTTCCGGCAAGAACGACATTATATGCTTCTTTTAGATCGGGAAGAACCGACTCATCAAAATCTACTCGCTGCATCATGACAAGATCAATGCATGATTCAGGACAGATATCGACGCATCCACCGCAGAGGATACACTCGCTTCCAGTATCTTCGCCAGCTTTGTTAAACGTTGTGTTTTCCCAGCAATGCAGGCACCGGCTGGCTTCCTGCCGAGCCTCTTCTTCGGAGTAGCCGATTTCGATCTGCGAGACTCCAACACGCCTGTCAATATCCAATGCTGGAATCGGTACACGTGGCAAAGACTCATAACCCCAGGGGCGTGAGTAGGTCTTTGTATTTGCTACGATGATCTCGACGTGATCTTCACGCAAATCAACTTCCACAAATTGTTTGTCTTTGCCGGTAAGAAATTGATGGATTGACTGTGCAGCTTGTTTGCCGTTGGCGATCGCATCAATGGCGATTCTCGGTCCGAACGAGACGTCTCCTCCAGCAAATATTCCTGGAGCTGTCGTCGCAAGCGTAATCGGATCGATCTTGATCGTATTTCTTGGAGTAACTTCAATTCCGTCCTTGGGATCTATCCAACTGAGGTCGGAAGTCTGTCCGATCGCCATGATGACGGTATCGGCTTCAATGATATTCTCGGAGCCTACCGCAAACTTGGGATTGAAGCGCTTGTTTTCGTCGAAGACAGAGAGACAATCGAGCGTTTGCAATCCCGTGACTTTCCCGTCAACCCCAACAATCTTGTTTGGACCCTTTCGTGTATGAATGTGAATGCGCTCTTCCTTTGCTTCCTCGATCTCCTCGTGCGCAGCAGGCATTTCACTCCAATCTTCGAGGCAGACCATGTGCACTTCTTCTGCACCAAAACGAATTGCAGATCGTGCAACATCAAGAGCCTGCGTAACTTCCGTGACCTGAGTGATTTGTCCTTTTTCCTGACGAGCGACAGAC
>JABDDM010000052.1 GCA_013287605.1 Ignavibacteria bacterium
GGAGCCGCGCTCGAAGATGTTCAGCTCCGATGTCAATTTCACATCTGAATAGATCGAAGGCGAAAGAAGTCCCAGCCTTACCACCGAAGAATCCCATATGTCGATCCCGCGAAGCAGATAGCTTCCATCAGCAAGCAGCGGCAGTTGATCTGCATAATCCAGCACCGTATAGTTTGCATAGACCTCACCTCGCAACACCTCCTCAAACCAATGATGCACATACGAAGCCTGCGTGAAGAGCGCGATAGTCTTGGTGACATTGTTCTGTGCGCTGCGGTCGCTTTCGAGATAGACGAGATGGTTGCGTGAAAGCCTCAGATCAAGCTGTCCCGACAAATCATCCGAGAATGCATGTGACACAACGGCCCGGCCCGTCGAGATGAGTTCGTCGCGATCATCGTGGTTGCTCGGGTTTGGCGTATCGTACCGAAGGATGCGGGCGCTGCCTTCGATCGAGACATTCGTCCGCATGTCAAATTGATAGCCCATCGAAACAAGCGCTTGCGTAAGTTTCGAACCATAACTCGCAAGGCTGAGCGCATCGGCAAGCCGGCGAACCGTGATTTGATCGAGCTGCGGAAGATCCGTGGAGCGCAGCGTAACGTTCTCATCACGTTCTTCATAATGTATCAATCCTACCGCCGAGAAGGGATGCTCGACGTTCGCAGGCCGAGTGGGTTGATTCAACTGCGTGCCGAAGAGCGTCAGCTTCGCTTCACCCGTAAGCCGGATCACACTAACATCATTCGGAGCGAGCAACGATGACAACGATGCGCCGTTCGCAAGAACGCTCGCTGCAACATCCGTATTGATCGTGCGTGTGATAAGCCTTGGTTCATATTCAAGCGAGAGATTCGCTCCAAGAACGTTCGGGACGATCGGATACGCAAGCATATCGCTGACCAGTGCAGAGATCTCGCGGCGTTGCTGGCGAATGGAAGGCGAAGTCGAATCGATCGTATAGTAAAAATTGCGGCGTTGAAGTCCGAAGTTCGCTGTGAGCTGGTTGACACCGTTCTCCGCAATTGCCGAGATGAGCGAGGTGTGCAGCTTGTCATAACTGTAGCGTTCGACCTGTTGTGGAAAGAACCGCTCGTCGAGTGTCGCCGTCCCTTCGAACGTTGCACCTTCGCCGATCGCAAATGGCTGCGCTGCAAGATCAGATCGGATGATCGTACCATACGGATGATCCGGCTGCACCGACTGCCTTGCAAAGCCAGCACCTGCTCGAAAAAAGATCGGCGTTCCTTGTGTCCCGACTCTCAGACCACCAATACCATACCCATCGAGAATATTGTTGATCAGCCCCAGACTCTGCGCTGCCCGTTGATTGCTCGCCGTAACGGCGTAGCTCGTTCCAAAAAAACTGACGAAGCTGCCATAATCATTTTCGCGCACAAAAGGAATATCTCCATTCAGCAACACACTGGCCTCGCTCGTCAGCGTTTGACTTTCTTCCTGCAGCCTGGAGCGCCCTTCGGCGAGCACACTCATTTGCGGCTTTAGCGGTGCGTTGATCGGATCGGGGCGCGTCGAATAACTCACGCTTGCGCCCCATCGTGATAGCGAAAGAATATGTTCGAAGTCAAGCGCGGCGCGCGGAGCCTGATAGTGCACTAACGCGCTGATCGTATCGAGATTGGGAAGTTGTGTGATACCGATCGTTCGCCACGTGTTCGTCGTGCTATCTTGAGGAATCTGTGCGCGTACACTACTCACGTTGAGCAGCTCGGCAATACAGAACATGGCAAGATAGCGCAAGGGCAAGATTCGCATTTCAGGAAAATACGCGATTCTTCTAGCGATGACTCTGCTTCATCCAAACCGATATAACAGTCCAAGCGAAACAAGCGCGCCGATCAGGCTTGCGATTGCATTGACCGCATTGTTGCCAATCCATGGTACGCCGCTTATCAGCACCGCCTCTTTTCCGCAATGCCTGTGCGACTCAACAACTTTGCCGCACACTCCACAACGATATTTCGCCTGAATACTCGCTCCAAGAACGCTATCAGTCAGCGCTCCAATAAATCCGCCGAGCACAAGCGGCATGACCCAATGCGCTCCCTGAAATTCACAGAGTTCGCCGAGCCCGCGCGTCAGATAATGCAGCAACGTGATCAGTGCAGGCGCGGCAAGGCTTGCAGCAAAACCGATTGCACTTACACCGCCCGATGTACCGGGCTCGATCGGCTTAAAGGTGAGAATGTTGATCGCGCGTTTGCCGAAGCGAGTGCCGATCTCGGTCGCAGAGGTGTCGGCAAACATTGTTGCGATCGCGCCAAGATAAAGCATCGATGCTTCTTCGCGCAGATCGGGTCGAGCGAATAAGAGGAGCAGCGCAGCACACGGAACGCCGCCGTTTGCAAGCACCTGTTTCCAATCGCGCTCACTTCCACCAATTGACTTTTTTCTGCCACCCGGCCAGGGAAGTTTCGAGAGTAGCGATCCAAAAATAAAGAAAGCAAAAAGCGCAACGGAAGCGGAAATGCCGCCGATCACAAAGACGATCAACCCAGTCACAACCGCACCGATCGCACCGCTCATCGAAAGCGCGCGCAACCGATAACTAGCCAGCGCAACAATCCCAATCACCGGCGCCGCCAAAAGCGCGGTCATTATATATGGTCCAAATTGCATGAAGTCCTCTAACTCCTAATGCCTTCCATTCGTTGAACAGGGAACAGGGAACAGGAAGCAGGAAGAGGTTCGATTCAAATGCGATCTTTCATGTGGCTTCGATCCAGCTCCTAGCGGAGCTGGAAGCGCGCAAGTGAAACTCAATTTACATCATCTCCTTTCGGCACCAAGCCTCACTAATATCCCATCACCCGCTGGTAACCAAACACTCAACGGCAATTGCGTGTTAACATAGTTGCCCCATATTTTTCCATTGTCATTCGATTGTCCGTCACTGAACACGTCTGTGACCATATGCGGCGCCTTCATCTTTAATGTAATGAAGCGCCGATCGATCGTCGAAAGATTGCCGACAGAATCAAAGCTATCGTCCGTGCGCATGTTCGTGATGTAAAGAAGCGTATCCCCTCTGCCGCTATCGGTGCGCCAGACTGAAACATGGACCAACGTTTGATTCGTGGAATCGACGTTCGTCAAAACGTCCTGGTGATTTGCGTCGTCGTATGAACGAATGGACATTGCGACGAAAGGAAACTTGGAATCAGAATAAATTTCCGTAGCTCGGATATCGCCAACATATTTTGAATGAAGCAGAGTATCTCCATACGTTTGAATAGCGGGGATGAATGCCTTAACAGCGGCGTAGTTTTCGTGCCAGCCTGTCCATGCGCTGCACGTTCGATAACTACCATCGGGATTGCGTAGCGAGTCGATTTGGAAATCAGTCGAATGATCGCCTTGCGCAGACATGAGTCCACCGTTGTATACCGGTAAATCTGGCCCCGCTGGTGAATGCCCGTTAGAGAGATAGAGATAGTAATGAAGCCCCGAACAGCCCGCACTTACCGCAAGGTTGGCCGTCGCCTTGATCTGAGCCCCGGTCATACCTCCTACCATCTGATACTGCCTGTGCAGCAACGTATCCGTGGCCCGACCTGGGGATTCTCCGACTTGGAGGGATGTGATGAATCGTTGCGCGTGTCCGGCGGCCTCATTTCGACTGCAGACTCGCTTCGCGCTCCGTTCGTGCCAGAGGAAGCCGACTTCGGATGCTTGAGAGAGTGCGAGATAGTTTTCTCGTGTGTAGTGCGGGCCAATAGCCCCGGATCCCTGGTTCACCCAATTCATATTGTGCAGATTCTCCCACTGTGCTACTGAAGCTGAATCCGATTGAACGATGCGACGCGGAAGAGGTGTGTACCCACCCAATGTATAAGGCTCGATCATAAAAAAAGCAGGGTCAGCATAGAGCGTACTATCAAGCCAACCCTTGCGCACGCCTTCAAGCAGATATGTAGGTTGATTTACTAGCAGCGAGTCATAGAAGATGCCATCACCACTAACCGGTACATTTTGTTCGATCGAATCATGCATCATTGGCACAAACTCGATCTTGCCGCCGCTTGAGTCGCGCATTAACCGCATCATACGCTTCAGGATCGGAAAGTCCCCAATGGGACGCTCTTCTGGCGAGAAAATAAGATTCACGTTCGAAGTGTCTGCGTTTACATATGAGCTGATAACCCTCTTTAGTCGCGCATCGTGATTTTTCGTCAAGCCTTCGTAGCTATCGCCGGAGAGCCAGTCCTGCGTTTGCGGATGTGGGGAATAAATCCATCCAGCTTGCCCGATCGAGTCATAGCGAGTGATGGGAGTGATATCACTTGCCGAATCGATGATTCGAGTAAAGACTTCGGCGTAGTCAAAGGTCATGGAAACATGTCCCAGCCAGGTGATCTTTAGGAGTGTGCTATCAACATTCAGCTTAGACCAGAACGGGAGCATGATGGTATCAAATATTCCTGATCTCCAGTGAGAGAATTGACTTGTCAATCTCACTGTGTCGTTCATCATGACGACTCTGTGATGCGCAGCGTCGTAGGTAGTGTTTTGTGTTACTGCCGCGATGAAGAGGGAAATCATAGAGTCGCGGAAGGATGTCGAGTCGATCCGTACTCTGAGTCGCAAGTTCAGTTTGTGATTCCACCCATCACTACCCTGGTGCCAGAGATAACACACAGGCGTCCAGTCTAAGAAAAGCGGATTCCAGAAAGCACTATCAATTGCTCCTGCCGAATCGATGCCAAACTTCACTTGGACACAATTGTAGCTGGTGTCTACCGCGTCTGCACTCCCTTTGAGAAAGGCCGGACTTGTTGCAGAATCGTCTCTTGCGTTTCTGCCACGAAGGTTTCCGAGCTCAAGGAAGCCAGGATATTCCAAAGTATTATTTCGCTGAGGATGTCGCTCGCATTCAAACCGGATATAGGGTGAATTAAACAGATACCAATCGAGCGTTGAAGGTTCTGTCATCAAATACTTTCTGTCGTGAGGGGTTGGGGGATTGAAGATGTCCGAATCCCCCGGCTTCAAGTCCTGGAAGTCATTATAAGCACGGTACGCCATATTGACTCCGAGGCTATCATCTTCAGGAGCATAAATGAAGCGATAACGCGTCGTGTCCAATAGCGAGCCCCAGCCTCGATGACTGGTATCGTATGGATCACGACCGTATGGACCTTCAGTCGAAATGGTGAATCCCATCGAGGTGGCGCGCCTGTCAATGTGAACCCTTGGCTGTGCGGAACCTCCGGAATAATATGAACACACGAATAGAAGGGCCAAAAAAAGCAGGACAGCGGAGTTTTTCATCATTACTTCAATTCCGAATTGCCTGTTCCCTGTTCCCGATATTCGGCGGGGCTGCCTTCGGGCATTTATGTTGCTGTGCTGCGTTATGGAAACAGCGTCAAAACCTTGCGGCTCTCGGTTCTCAAATAAATCATGAAAACTCGAATCGTAATCAGTTCAGCTATTTTGTGTCTGTTGTTGCTCGCTGGTGGATCATGCAAGAATGATCCACCAACCGGTACGCATACTTGCGATACCTGCAACATCGATACAACACATCATACATCATCCAACGACACCACGTCGCATAACTTCACGTGGACTCAATCTACGATCTCGGGCGAAGCTGGGCTGACCGGTTGCTGGGTTTTTGGTCAGAACAATATTTATGTGGTAGGAGGTGCAGTTCGCAAGTTTGATGGCTCGAAGTGGAAGGATGTTTCTCCAGGAGATGCGGGTGGTTCCCTCAGCGGAAGTTTGAGTGGGTTCACGATGTTCGCTTTTTCGGAAGGGGATTATTGGCTAACACACAGCGGGCTAGTCTTCCGCGTCCAAGGTGGAACTGCGCAACCTTATCAATTCGGACTTGATATGGGGGGGCCGCTCCACTCCTCCTGGGGCACCTCCAGTTCGAACATGTACTCGGTCGGTGATTACGGCACGATACTCCATTTCGATGGCTCGACTTGGACGAAGATGCAATCCGGGACCACGAAGGGAATCGGAACAATCTGGGGAACCTCCAACACCAACATTTGGGCCTCAGGCTTTAACCCTCATACCGCTGAATCAGTGCTTCTTCACTATAATGGCGTATCGTGGAGTACTATAGACCTTTCTCGGCTTGGCACATTTGGGGTCGGTGCCAATGCTTTGAATTCCTGTTGGGTCTGTGATAGTGCCGGACACTCGGTCATTGTAGCCAGCGGCTCCTCTTTCTATCGCGAGACAGATAACGGAGCTTGGAGAAGCGATAGCGGTCACGTACCTAATTCGCTCGGTAGTGGGTCATTCATCGGCCTGTTTAACGTTACAGGAAATAATGCAAATGATTTCATGGGAGGCGGAGATGGTGGGCTGATCATTCACTGGAATGGAGTGACCTTTCTGCGGTTTGAGTCCCTGTATTCACCAAACGATCAGACCTATTTGACGAACGCAATGTCGATGAAGGCAAATACTGCCTGCGTCGTTGGTGCTAAGAGCGGGGGATCGTGGATCGCCATCGGGCAGCGTAAGTAAAAGTATGATTCTACTTGCGGTTCTCCAAGAACGGAAGACACTGCGGCTCTCCGTATTAAAGTGAAAATGATTAAATCGCTTTCGATCAGTCTAGCGTTGATCGCGCTAATGTTGCTTGGAGGATCATGTAAGCATGATCCTCCAACTGGGCCGAAAACCAAATGTGATACGTGTACACTTCCCTGTGATACGTGCCACAAGCCCTGTGATACGTGTAATACGAATCACTCGAATGACACCTCATCACACGACTTCACTTGGACTCAGTCTACACTATCTGCTGAACAGAGCCTCACTGGTTGCTGGGTATTTGGACCCTCAAATATTTACGCAGTAGGCGGAGGCATTTGGAAATTTGACGGATCAACGTGGAAGAATATTTCTCCAATGTCTTCAAGGGGTTACTCTCTTGATGGTCTATTGAGCGGGCACACGCTTTTTGCCTTTGGCGAAAACGATTATTGGTTGACTGACGGAGGGTTAGTTTATCATTTTAATGGTTTGATCGCTCAACGTTACGACACACCTGTGGGATTTCTTCACTCCTCTTGGGGCACTTCAAGTTCAAACATGTACTCAGTCGGTGACGGCGGCACAATTCTGCATTTCGATGGCACCAGCTGGACGAAGATGCAGTCGGGAACGACAAAAAACCTTAGTTCCATCTGGGGCAATTCGGCAACCGACATCTGGGCGACTGGATATAATCCCACAACGGCCGAATCAGCGCTTGTGCATTTTGATGGCTCAGGCTGGACAAATATCGATCCCCGTACTTTGAATCCGTCCATTGGTGTCGGCGGCCATTCGCTCGATTGCATCTGGACTTGCGACAGTGCAGGACATAAGTTTACAATTGCCTCGGGCACATTAGCATTTCGCGAAACGGACAATAATCCATGGCGAAGTGATAGCGGGCTGATTCCGAACAAACTGAGCGATCACTCCTTCATCGGACTTGCTAGCTTGCGCGGTAACACGGCCAACGACATTTTCGCGGCAGGCGATGGAGGTTTGATCGTGCACTGGAACGGCCGGTCATGGTATCGCTACGAATCGCTGTATGATCCTAACAATACGTTCTACATCACTAACGCCTTGGCGGTAGATCAAAATACGTGCTGTGTGGTAGGAGGCAAGAATGGCCAAGCGTGGATCGCCATCGGGCAGCGAAAATAGGGTCAAATTGTCGCTGTTATTGGAACCATTTTTGCCCTATTTTGTGTTTTATTATATTGTCGACTTTCGGTCTCAAAGTTACATCCAACGACCCCCTACCTTTCAATAAGCAAGTTATATCGGTATTCAGAAATTGACTCGCAACAACTCCCCAGACCCTCTAGAGTGTGATGGATTGATGACCGCCTCCTTTCGTAAAGAAAGTGACAATTATGAACTCCCAACGAACCAATCCCTCAAAATGAGTCAAGAAGAGCAATGATTATGAAAAAAGTTTTCACACACTGGGCAGGGAACAGGGAATGGGGAACAGGGAACAGCGGGAAGAGGGGAAATGCGAAAAAACTGAATTTTCCTACTCAATTATGAATAAAGTTTTTACACACACGTCGTCACGGATCACGAAATGCAGTTTTCAGTCCAGAATCGAGGATTATGTTTTGTAGTGGTTCTCCGATTATGAAAGACACCTTTACACACAACTCGCAGGCATCTCAGAAATTCGTTACTGGAACAACCCTCTGCCGATTCATGTAGATTTAACAGATTATCCTTACGAGTGAAAATGCAGGACATTATTGCTGTTGAATCCGAGGTCGAGACTGGGAAGCTATATGCTTTTGATGGGAAATCGCCGGTGGTTCATTCGTCGGTGTTTCTTGCGGCGGGCGCTCGGGTGATCGGAGATGTCGAGATCGCTGAGGGATGCAGCGTTTGGTTCAACGCGGTAGTGCGTGGTGATGTCGAGCGCGTTCGAATTGGAAGATATACGAACATTCAGGATAATGCCGTTATCCATGTAACGCATTTCGCGAATCCCACTGAAATTGGTGAGCGCGTGACAGTCGGGCACGCTGCTGTGCTGCATGGTTGCACGATCAAGGACGGAGCGCTTATCGGAATGAATGCAGTCGTGCTCGATCGCGCAGTGATCGGTGCGGGTTCGCTGGTTGCTGCAGGCGCGATGGTGCGTCCGGGTACGAAAACACCCGAGGGTGTTCTTATCGCTGGAGTGCCGGCGAAGATCGTCCGAGAGCTTACGGATGACGAACGCAAGATGGTCGCGGAGGGAGCCGAAAACTATATGCTATACGTTAAGCATTATCGATCGGAGCTTCCGCAGCGACCGTGGGACTTAGGTACGTTCGCAACGTGACAGATTTTCCAATCGACAACGAAATGTAACAATACCCGCTCTGCCGTGTCGAATCAATAATGGTGAGGGATTTCCCTGCCATTCGGCAGCAGTTTTGAATTGACTCCGATGAAGTGAGATCGGAGTCAGTTCACTGAAAAAGGCGGCAAAAACCCTGATTTCAAGTGGCAGAACCGAAAATGGGGGAGAGAGTGTCGCAAGGTAAGCTGAAGGATCTTTCAAGTACGGATGGCGAGCAAGAGCCGCTAGTTTTGAAGGATGCTGAGGAGGATCTGAAGGAAAGATCAGTCGAGTCGGCGTTAACGGGTGCAGCACTCCCGGCAGATCGCGAGACAGAGCTGTTCAACAAATTCCTTGCTGGATCCGACGAAGCCTATCGTGCACTCTACGATGCGTTTGAGCGTCCGCTCTATACTTACTGCTGTAAGCTCCTTGGCAATGAGGTGATCGCGCAGGATATTTTCCAGGACGTCTGGATCAGGATGTTCAGGCTGCGCGGCGAGAAGAAGGAAGTCCGGAAGTTTTCGGGATTGCTCTTCACGATCGCACGGAATCTGTCGCTGAATTCCATTCGTGATAGCAAGGCGAGCTACCATATCTCGCTCGAAGATATGCCGCCCGAGAGCGAGCTCTTCATGCGGACAATGGAGTTCGACGAATCCGACCTTCGTGAAATGATGCAGAAAGCACTGCAGCAGCTTCCGATCAACCAGCGTGAAGCATTCGTTCTTCGGGAGTATTCGGGTTACAGTTATAATGAGATCGCAGAGATCACCGGCGCTACGATGATCAACGTAAAGACAAGAGCATGGCGCGCGAAAGAGCGCTTGCGCAAAGTCATCTCAGCATGGATGGAGCTGAGAAGCGTCGAGTAAGAGAATTTGAAAATCATGGTTCACGTGCTTTGCACCTGAGCCGAACTATAAAGAAGATGGATTACCAGGACAAGATCAGTTCATACATCGAGAACGAATTGACGGCCGAAGGGGAGCAGGAGTTCCTGATCTCGCTAGCCGCCAGCGAATCTCTTCGCCGTTCGTTCCGCTCTGAACTCGTGATGAAGAATATCCTGCGTCAGGATGATCACATGACAGCGCCGCCGAGCGAAATGCGCTCGAACGTCTTCAGTGCGATCGGACTGGCAACAGCGGCAGGCACTTCTGATGGCGCTTCCATGGCGACTCGTGGTTTCTTCGCTTCCAAGCTTCATACGTTCATTAGTGCTGCAGCGCTCGTTGGTTCAATGGCGCTTGGCTATGTTGTGCATGGTGTGATTCAGCCCGAAGCACCACCTACGGTGACGAGCGCTCCGGTGAAGATGGATGCACCTGCGATCACGACCGCACCAGTTCAGTCAGTGACTCAGGATCAATCGATCAGTGCGAATGATGCGAAGCAAGTGGCGAAGTCAGCGCATCGCGTGCGTCATCATGCTGCGACTGTTACTGCAGTCCAGACAAGTCAACCGATCGATCACACGACGTTGCCTGCAGGCTTCGAAGTTAATCCTGACGTTCAGCATCCCAAAAAGTAAACTATTTTTTCACATCATCAAAGCCGATGGCTGATTGAGACAACCTCATTAGATTCGAGTCTTTAACCGGACTCATAATAGCAGTACCTTACCTCTTAGTAGTCTTGTGCCTTGAATGACTGAGTGTCCCTCAACGACCTCGTTTGTTCAGGGCACAGCTAATTTAGCTAGCCAAACGCGGTGGAAGCAATCCACCCTCCTGAAGGTTGTACCATTGTGTTGAACGCGAGATATCCCCGTTGGAGATCTCGGACGTTCCTGGGTTGATCAAAAACGAGTGTTGTTGTTCCTGCTGCGACGAAGTTATCTCACTTTGCTTCCTCTGCTTGCATTGACGATGTGCGTCAGTTCGCAAGTGATCCATGCGTCACCGATCCGACTCATCATCGGAAGTGATTCGTTGCGCTTTCGCGATACGCTGATTCCGAGCACTATCACGATCGAACACCGGCCATTGCGCGCAGGTGTATTCGGTGGTGTCGGATTCGATCGACTCACAATGCACGATGCCACATCTCCGCTGATCTCCTCCTGTGATTTTTTCGATGCCGGCAGCGGCACAAGTCCCTACTTTGGTGTTCAAGCAGATATTCCTTTTTGGGGTGATGTCAGTATGTGGACCGTGGTGCCGCGATTGGGATTTGTGCATTATGGCGCAACGCTTTCATGGACCGAACTTGATTCAACTCGCCTCGGCGCAGCTGTGCGAGCGCATCATTTTCAGCATGTCCTTGAGCCTTCGTTCTCAGGAATCAACCTGACAACACTATTCACTTATCATCCTATTGGAGGACTTGAATTATCGATCGGACCAGAGATCCTGATTCTGATCGGATCAAATTTTGTTCGACACCTTGATGCTCTCGATCCTGGCGACTTGATCGACGGTCAGCGAAGTCGCACTGACCAATCGGGTTCGATTCCAAAGCGAAGACTCTTTTCGGCCGGCATCCAGGGATCGCTTGGATATGAATTGCCTCTATCAAAGAAACTCCGCGCGATACCCGAAGTCGCCTTCGATCTACCATTTGCGGGACTCAGTCCGAACTTCACTGCCACGAGCGTTCATGTTGGAATTGGATTTCAACTCGACCTGATGCCGCGTTATGAATCGATCCCGACCTATGTCAAGCAGCGAGTGGCAATTCCTCCAGATACGATGGTCGAACGGATCGACACAACGTCGCATCGGCCTACGCTTCTTGCCTCTGTCGATGCATTCGCGATCGAAAAAAATGGGGACTCATCGCGTGTGCTTAAACTCTCGATCCAGGAAGTGCGCTCGCGCAGTGCGTATCCGATCCTAAACTATATTTTCTTCGACGAAGGCTCCTCAAAGCTTCCACAGCGATTTGTTCGTTACACGACTGCCGAAGAGGCACATGCGAATTTCAAAAGCTCGGACGAGCGACGCGATATTAAGCTGCTTGATCTCTATCGCGAAACGCTTAACATTTTGGGAGAGCGATTGCAGCGCAGTCCACGATGTACTGTAACGCTCACGGGCTGCACGTCGAACACTGGACCGGAAACCGATCGGCTTGATCTTGCGCGTGCGCGCGCAGAAGAAGTAAAGCATTATCTGACTTCAATCTGGAGAGTCGATGCTTCTCGTATTCGGATTTCAGCACGGCTGCTGCCAGAGCGGTCAAGTCCGACTGACATTCCACAGGGCGCGCAAGAAAATCGCAGAGTAGAGATTGACGTTAGCGATCCATCGATCCTCGATCCCGTGATGGTGCTGAAGACGGAACGTCTTGCGACGCCACCAAACATTCGGATCATCCCGCACATCACGGCCGACACAACAGTCCTCAAGATTCACACCGCTCTTTCGGGCGGCGGAAAAGAGCTGCTCACGAGCGAGTCGGGCCCGAGCGCGACTCGCAATCGATCTGTCTGGCAACTGGACGAAGATGTCCTCGAACAGCTTTCAGATTCGCTCTATCTTTCACTCGATGTTCAGGATGCTGCAGGTTCAGTAGTGCATGCGCATAAGGCGATCCCTCTAACGATTTCGCATCTTACAACCGAGAATAAGGAAGGGCTTAGCCGATTCAGCCTTATTTTGTTCGGCTTTGACGAATCGAGTGTGGGCACAAAGAACAAACGAGTGCTTGGACGCATTGTCAGTGCCCTTAGTGCGCTCAAACCGAATGAAGTGAGTGTGGTCGGTTATACGGATGAGATGGGCGATGCGCAGCATAATCAGGAGCTTTCGCGCGAGCGGGCCCAGGCCGCCGCATCGGAGATAGCGCAACTGATCACCCGAATGAAACTTCCTGCGCTTGAACGCATTCTAACAGAGGGCAGAGGCTCACGAGAAGTGCTCTACGATAATTCACTTCCGGAGGGTCGATTCTTTTCGAGAACGGTCAACATCACGATTGAGGGTTCAACGAAATAAGTGCGCGAAGTACCATATAGAGTGAAGCAAGTTGTGCGGATTGTGCTCGTGATCGCGGTTGCGCTTTTTTGTAGCACACCGCTCACTTCTCGCGCGCAAGTACAGATCGCGTATATGCAGCCTGATGCTGCCAGCCCAGGCATGACGATCGCGCTTGAGCTGCTCGCACCCGCATCGCTCGTTAATAATTTTGGCAGCGATGGTCTTGCAATTGCTTCCACAAGTATTGTCTTCGAAAATCCTCAGGATACAAACCGAGTGATTGTCGGTCCGATCGTTACAAGCTGGAATGGCAGACTTCTCCAGGTGCCGTTGATCATTTTGCCAAACGCATCAATTGGGCCACTGGCATTTCATGTAAAGGTTGGCAACAGCGTCAGCGCGACAGATACATTCTCGATCGTGCGGGCGAGCGGTGCTATCTCGATCTTCGGAGGAGCAATCCTCGGATCAGGATCTTTTACCGGCAATCTTAGCAATGGAAATACGATGGTGGTCCAATCGATCAAACTTAGTGGCGATCCTGGCCTTGGCGCGCTGTACCTACTCTCGAATGTCGATTCAGCAGTGTTAGGAAATCGAAGGTATCTTCCAATTACAATACTGAGCGAGGGCCCGATCACGGTCGATGGTGCGCATCTTTCGGTAGATGCCGATTCACTGAATGGCGGTCCTGGCGGTGGCGGCGGAGGTCACGGAAATTCAGGAACTGGCGGTGTAGGATATACGGGTGGAGGAAGCGATAGCCTTGCAAGCTTCCATAATGTTGGGACCGGAGGAAATCCGACGGACTCCGCTGGTGGTGCGTCCGTTACCGGTGTACTTGGCGGCGGCACCGATTCGAAAGAAGATCAAGGCGGCGGCGGCGGAACAGGCGCACCGTTCGGCGTGAGCGGAAGGAGTGGAGCAAAAGCAGATACTTCTCGGGCTGGAGGATATGGCGGGGGCTCTGCCGGAGGTGAGAATGGGCAGGTCAAGGCCTATGGCGGCGGCGGCGGCGCGTTCGCGACCGCAGGAGAAGATGGAGGTGGCGCGGGCGCGAACGGTGGCCGGGTAAATGGCGGACGATTCATTGTTCCACTCGCTGGTGGATCTGGTGGCGGCGCCGGAAATGCATTGAATGAAAAACCAACTGCTGGCTCCGGAGGTGGTGGTGGTGGTGTGATCGCACTGGTGAGTTATTCCTCAATCACCTTCAAAGATGCATCTGCCACCGCAAATGGTGCGAATGGCATTGCAGGTACAAGCATTACTGCCGGCGGCGGCGGCGGCTCTGGCGGAGGAATTCTGCTTGCGGCAAAACGAGGTGTAACCGAAACAAACACGCAGATCAGTGCAGCCGGTGGCGATTCCGGAGCGCGAGGCACTGCAGGGTTCCCCGGCGGCAAAGGCGGATTGGGGAGAATTAGAGCAGACGGTCGATCCTTCGGATGCACCATCTGTTCGATCACTGGCGTCTCGAGATCAGGGCCATCTATCGATCCGATCGACACCAACATCACGCATACCGCAGTTAGCATTACGGGCTATGACGAAGATTCGGTAGCTCTTTCAGATACTATTAGAATCTATTATCGTTCGCGCCACACGAATTGGCAGTTCGTTGACACTGTGCGCACGATTCAAGCAGGTCATCGCGTCTGGCATGTGACGCTGCCCGAACTGCACGACACCGCAATATTTGCCGTAGCATACTCGAAGATAAACTCCCCGCTCACTGCCACATATAATCAGGATCCGCAATGGCTGGTCTCACACATTTCCATCGGCCGCTTCACGCATCGTCCGCTTCCATTTGTAAAAGCAGGGATTGATTCTCTCGACTTTGCGTGCGTCAAACTTGGAAATTGTAAACTCGCAAGGCTTCCTGTTACTAATCTCAGTGAGATTGCCGCGCACATCGATTCGATCGTCATTGTGGACTCCACGAATTTTTCTTCGCTTTCGGCGACGCCGCGTAAACTCATCTCGTTCATCACCGATTCGCTCTTACTGCAATTCTGCCCAAAGCGCGCAGGCACGTTCCGTACGATTCTAAAAATCTTCTCGAACGACACAATACGCGTTGTCACGCTGATCGCATGTGGTCTCCCACATGATGACAGCATCACGATCGTACCATCAAAGCTTGATTTTGGACGCGTGCATCTCGGCGCGTGCGACACGTTAAGCGTTCTGATTACGGCAGTAGGAAAAGACACTTCGATTGTTCATCTGGCGAAAGTATTGCCGCTGCCATTTGAATGGGAATCTTCGTTTGATTCACTGATACTGGCACCTGGAAAATCTCAAATGCTGCTTGTGCGGTTCTGTCCCTTTGATACAGGAGTTGTTCGTCGCACAACAGTTATTAACGCTGATTCACTAACACTCACCGCCATTGGAGTTCGCAGCGTGTTAGTTCTGCCTGATACACTCGATCTTGGTGTAATCTGCCTCGGTCAATGTCGCGAACGATCACTGCAAATACAAGACATCGGCAACGACACTGCGAAGATCACACGCATAGACTTCACCGATTCGACAATACGCTTCACGCCCGATTTGCCGATTCGCATTCTTCCTCACGTTACTCTCGGAATGACGATCACCGCTTGCCCGAAACAGATTGGCAGCTTTGCCACGAAGTGGATTCTCGTGACGCTCGATTCCACTTATCGACTGACAGTTGTTGAACGAACCACGAGCATCGCGGTAACCGCAAAGCCACTCGAGCTCGGAATCCTCTGTGCCGACAGTGTGATCACGAGCAATGTGTCGCTCTACAATTTGTCGGTGGACTCTCTTCAGATTCTCGGCGATTCCTTAAGCGAGAATCGCAAGTTCAGCATCGACCAGCATGTCCCACATACGCGCATTGGAAAAGGTGATAGCATCTTCACACGCGTCCGTTTTGGTTCAGGCAGCGTCGGAGATTTCAGCGATACGCTGCTGCTCCAGGTATCGAATGGGATATGTGATAGCATCGTCCGAATTCCGCTACATGCAGTTGCGACGAAGGAGCCGATTGTCTTTTCTAGATCTGTTATCGAATTCGGTACGGTAAGAGTTGATAGTTGCGTTACTGACTCCTGTCTCGTTGCGAATCCTTGCGGACCTGCGGTGACATTAACACCAATCAATCCTGGTGGCCCATTCATGCTCCTCTCCCCGACATCGCCGTTCACGCTTGGAAGCGGAGAATCGCGCATGGTCGTTTATCGATATTGTCCTTCGGTCACCGGATTCGATTCGACCATTGTCGGTTTTGCCGAATCGATCGATACATTCCGTATACGCTTACGAGGGAGTGGGATATCGCCGCAAGTCGGCGAACGCGCGGTCTTTAGTGTGTCTCATGAGACCATGACCGCTGGTATTGCTCAGACGGTCACGTTCTCACTCGACTCGCTCATTTCGTTGCCGCAGCTTACGTCGGTTTCGGGATCGCTACAGTATGATGCTGGCGTCCTGCTGCCTCAATCGGCATCAGCAAGTGCAGGGCTCGTTCTGGCCGGTAGTGAGTCAGCGCCCGGGCAGTATGATTTTAGTGTGACGGGATCTATCGTTCCTGGCCCCCTCTTCCGTCTGAAAGTGTTCCCACTTCTCGCTCAGAAGGATAGCACTCCTGTCAGGATTTCCAATTTGATCGTCTCTCCCGGTATTTCTGTCTCTGATAATGACGGCGGTGTGCGAGTCGTCGATTGCAGTAAGCTTTCAGGTCATGTTACGATCGCGGGTGAATATGTTTTCCATAATCTGACGCCGAATCCTGCTTCAGGATCGATCCGGATCAATTTCGAACTTGGAGCGCCGGGCCCAGTGTCAATCTCAATCTTTGATGTTATAGGGGCGAAAGTCGCTGTACCGATGACGGGTGAAGTCCTCTCTGCTGGAATGCATTCTCTGGACATTGAACTGTCGAAGCTTTCGAGTGGCTTCCATTTGCTCAGGATCGAAAGCAATGGCTGGAGCGAAAGAAAGAGCTTTCTCTTGCATAAATAGGGTCTTTTCCTTGGCTGCTTTTTTTGAAGAATCGATAAAATATCCGTATCTTTAGGCCCTAGAATTTCTTCGGCGATGCCCACAATTGA
>JABDDM010000053.1:0-99 GCA_013287605.1 Ignavibacteria bacterium
ATTGCGGTTAACAATGGCTTACCGAGCACTAACATTCAGGCTCTTGCCGTTCGAGGAACGAGCCTCTTTGCTGGTACTCGGTTGCATGGAGTCTGGAGA
>JABDDM010000053.1:109-8093 GCA_013287605.1 Ignavibacteria bacterium
CAAATTACTCCAAGCTCGAACAGAATTATCCCAATCCATTCAATCCTTCAACGGAGATCGGTTTCACTCTTGCTGAACGTAGTATGATTACTCTCGATGTTTTCGATATGCTCGGACGGAAAATCCAGACACTTGTGAACGGTACGATGGATGCAGGCTCGCACAGCGTTCGATTCGATGCGGGGGATTTGCCTAGTGGCATATATACGGCACAGCTCAGGACGAACGGGATGAGTCGTGAATTGAAGATGATTCTAAGTAGATAAAGACAGCAATTCAAGTTAAAGCCATGAAATCCACCCTCCTCCTCATTGTCTCGATCGCTGTCTCTTTTTCCACGCCAAAGTTCGCTGAGGCTCAGTGGGTAACTTTAGGACCTTCTGGCTATGGAGCCTACGATCTGTGTGTTGCAGTAAGCGGCACGAATCTCTATGCCGGCACTCATGACTCCGGTGTTTATCGCTCGACCGACAATGGGGCAAGCTGGGCTGCGATGAACAACGGCTTGACGAGCATGACTATCTATTCCTTTGCGGTGAGTGACACGAATCTCTTTGTAGGGACTCAGGGAGGTGCTTTTCGCTCGACCGATAGTGGCACAAACTGGAGCGCCCTCAAAGTAGGCTCGCCGAAAGTATATATCATTACCTTCGCCGTAAGCGGTTCGAATCTCTTCGCGGGGACTGACGGCGGTGTCTTTCTGTCTACCGACAACGGCACGAGTTGGAGAGAAGTTAGTACCGGTCTGCCGAGCGGTATTTATGTCCGTGCACTTGCGGTGATTGGCACGAGTCTCTTTGCCGGGAGTGATGGCGATGGCGTTTATCGCTCGACTAATAACGCAGCAAGCTGGGAAGCCGTCAATACAGGCCTGACAAACGTTTACCTCCTTTCCCTCGCTGTGATCGGTACGAATCTTTTTGCAGGCACATTGGCCGGCCACGTCTTTCATTCGACCAATAATGGCTCGAGTTGGACCGCTTGTAGGAACCTCCCTAATTTTGCCGAAGTCCAAGCCATTGTAGTGAGCGGCACGAAGCTCTTTGCAGTAGGCGGCGACGTTTTTCTCTCAATTGATAGCGGTGCAACCTGGGCGATTGAAAGTGATCTATACTCTTCCGCCAATTCACTTGCGGTAAGCGGCACAGACCTCTATGCCGCGACATACAGCAACGGCGTATATAGACGCCCTCTCTCGGAAATGAGTGCCGTGAATAAGGAGCTGCCGATGACGTTCATTCTGGAGCACAACTTTCCGAATCCTTTTAATCCTTCAACAACTATCCCCTTCTCGCTTTCGAAGCGATCTTTCGTTACGATGACTGTCGTAAATGCTCTGGGGAATGTTGTCGCGGTGCCTCTTGCTGCGATCGCTGATGCCGGGATGCATTCGGTGAAATGGGATGCGGGTGGAAGTCCGAGTGGATTGTATGAGTATCGGCTTTCGGCCGATGGGGTGGTCAAGGTTGGGAAGATGGTGTTGGTTAAGTAGTCTTCTTGGGACTTATGGGACGGATGAGACTGATATGACTGAGGGGAATAGATTCCCGCATTCGCGGGAATGACAGTGCGACGGGCTTGAGCGGTGTGCGCGTGATATTATGGACTTGATGGACTGAGTGGACAGAATGGATTTACGTAGGGCGGTGCTTACGGGAATGGATTTTTGAGGGGGTCCTCTTTGCTATGTAAATGCTTTTGGCAGTCGTACATTCGGTGGAAGATCCAGGGCTTTGAATCACGATCGGACCTGGTCGGCTGACATTCCGGCGATGCCCGTGCCGATCGCTGTTACAAGAAATGTTAGCTCTTGATGCTCATTTGCGAAGGTGACGAAATCGCGGATGTCGTTGCGAAGATCTTCCATTGGATATGTGGCTCTTGAGAAGTCCACGGTGGGAATCGCGTACGATTGTCCCTGGAGGCCGCGTGCTTGGCCCCAGACAGCTCCAAACTTATCAACGGCGAACTTAGCTGCACCGCCCAAGTGCCTGCCTTCTGTGTTGGAGCCGAAGACAAACACTTCATTGGGTGCGAGGCTTGTGATGTGTTCAGGGGATGTCATACCTGATTCTTGGATCAATCCAATAGAGTACTTCCTTGAGAGCGAGGACACTAAAATACAAAAAGGCCAGTCGGTCTTGCCACGGTCCAACTGGCCTTTGCTCAATACCTAAACACTTAATTACACCTTAGGTATTGGCAGACGCTAAAGGCTGGATGCTTAATTAACGGTTCCGGAGACAACCACGGGTTGTTTAGGTGCAAGATTGTTAAATACAAGAAGGTTGACTCAAGCGACTCTTTCTCTCTCATTCTGGTCGATGCCGGTACCGATTGCTGTCATAAGGAATTCGCTTCTGCCCCTTCTATTTTCAGTGGCTCGACGTTTACCATTTTGGTTACGTCAATTGCTGGTAAGAGCCATCTCCCACCGCTAATTATAGATAGCGCACCTCTGGTCGAAGAGACTGCAATCGAAACAAACGCCTGCAATAACTCAGTGGTGAGATTCGAGCCGACTTGATCACCAATCTTCTGAAGCGTCATGCCGATAACATGAAATTTGGTTTTCGTTGTAAAAGTGAAGAGCTGCTGTTTAATATCATTGTCATCCAGGTGTTGCCCGGCTATCGCAATGTCGATGATTACCAGACCTTTCAGTTCATCAAACGTTACAGTTGGCTTCGTGTTGAAGTTTACCTTATCCGGCGAGATCCCATCCCATGCGATATCTTCGGAATGATATGAGCTTACTGAGAACTCGGCTATGCGATATCGAAGAAGCGGGAGTGCTTCGGATGTCTTCTCGTCGGTCATGCCCCAATGGTTTGCACACTTAGCATACTCTGTGCATCAGTGTTAGTGTCAGTTCCTTTGAAAGTCGCTTCTAACATATTCTGAGTTGCTTCCATAAATCCCTTCTCGCCGCTCTGAAAGCCGTCTTGAGATTGTATACCTTGCATCTCACAAAGATCCGCAATGAATTTATAGGTTGGGACACCCTCTGCTGTAGCAGCCGCATATCTTCTCAAGTCAGCGTCAATAATGAGAGGAGCTTTACCTATTGCCAGATATAACTCTACAAGTTTAGATAATTTATGGTCGAACTGACCGTTAAGGATTTGGGAGACATAACCCTTGCTTACCCCCAACTGCTTTGCAAGGTCTAATTTGTTCATCCCATTCTCCTTCATGTACTGTTCGACCTGCCCATATAGATCATTCTGGATTTTATCAATCCAGTAACTCTTGCTTTTGAAGAGGCTTTTCCAGTCAATCATTTTCTAAAGATCTTGTATCTGTACTTCCTTGTCCGCAGCTATCTGTTCATAAAAGCGCACTTTAATAGTACGCAATCGTAAAATGGTGCGGTCTTGAGCCTTCGGGTCCTTACGTTCACCGTCCCAGATCACTTCTCCTCCAGCATATGCGAAAGAGTAGACTCTGATCATATCTGTCTTATACTCAAAGTCAAGTATCTTGTCGTTTCTATCCCTCTTTCCTAGAGGTTTGACCTTCGTAAGTGGCACTGGCTCCTTACAAGCACGGCGAGCCATCCAAGCGTCAATCTTGTTGATTTGTGATTCATAATTCCCATCCTTGACAATTGCTTCTCTAAACAGTTGATAGGGTATATTCCCGTCCTCTTCAAGGAGATAAAATGGCAGTTTCCCATTCGGGATGTTCAACCTACGAAGCTTAAACACAGGAATGAAGCGGTTTAGTTTGAACTAAACTTTGTATTTTTCGGGATCTTCAACTCAAACAGAGGAAACAGCAGGTTTAGTTTGAACTAAACTTGAATTTTAGTTAGCTGTGGCGCAACTAGTCACCCAAAAGCAACACCAGCTGACCTTATCCGATGTCTGGCTTTCCCCCAGCTGAGCGTGAGGGATACAAACATAAGCAAGCTTTTCTCATTGCACAAGTAGCGCGATCGGTGCGCCTTCCTGAAAATCAAATCATGAGGAGTCTCTTCGGCTTTGTCTTGGACTTGTTGGACGTGATGAGCATTATCGACAGATTCTCTACGGGCGTAGAATATTCGATCTTTAGTATGGAAATAGTATTTGGGCTGGGGAATTTTGCTGCTCATTTGGATCACCGCTGAATTAGTCTTGGGGGCTGAAATCGGACTTCCCGGTCTCAGCATTCGAGTAAGACATCCCAGCAAGCCTGTAGCGCCACTTTCGCCGTTGTGACTTTAATCCACGATTTGAAGAAGTCTCTTGTGAATGTCTCGCCAGTCGCTGCCTAGATTGACGGTGGCAATTCTTATCTTGTGGTTGCCTAGCTTGAAGGATTCGTCGACGTCTTTTTGAACCGTCGGATAGATGAGGATGCCTTCGCACTCTTCATTGAGAGGGTCAGACGGGTTTACCTCCAAATTCCTTAGATAGCTGTAGAGTTGATATAGGTTATGGGGGTGGATCTTGTCGCTGCCAAAGTAGTCTGAAAGAGTCCTGGAGTAGTATTTCGTATCAACAACAAGTTTCCTTGTGCTCGATCGCAGCGTCATATCTGTGCGCATTTTGGGGAGCAATCCGAGACTGCCCTCTGCAATAAAAGATGCAGCCCAACGAATATCTTCGGTAGCTACGGCGAAAGAGCCACGCGTCTCCTTCCGATAGAAGTTTCGAACGAAGGCTTCGAATAGCGCTGCCATCGCCTTGTCATTATCCGCAAATGACTTGAACCGGTATTTCCCGTCCCTTTCATCGAGGGAAGTACATTCCACGATAAGACGACAAACTCTCAGTAACAAGCCATAGATGGCGTTATTGCGATTGATTCGAACGAGTGAGAACGCCGAGGGATTAAGGTCAATCAAGCTTACCTCTCGAAAATTTTGCTCACACCTCCAAGCGTCATGCTTCGTGGTTTCATCTACATCCTTAATTTGAGTGAGTCGATGAAGAGTCGATTTGACGATCTGATTGTGCAGTATGTCATATTCGAATTCGTCAAAAGTGCATACGGCCCTTCCCATTCGGAACGCCCCAGCGGCGAGAGATGCCGAAAAATCAATTTTGCCTTTGATTCCTGCGTATGACTCAGTTCGCAAAACATAGGATCGGTCAAGACCTCGTTTGAGAAGATGCTCGCATCCGCCGAGGAGGACGCGGGCCAGCAGTTCAAGCGCCGTCTTGTAGTCGGACGCTGATACATTTACCTTTTCGCCCTCCTCCAGCTTATCCCAGGCATAGCAGAGAAGGTAGTAAAGATTCAGTATGGGTATATTCACGATCTAATTGAGGAGGCTACGCTTGGCACTCTCGGCCTTCTCCGGATTATCAAACCAATACTCTTCAAGCATCGGACCGATCTCTTGCTCGATTATCTGTCGATACCACGCTTCATCATCCATATCATCGTCGACATTACAGAAATAGCTATGACCAATTTCGAAACCCGAGCCCAGATTGTGGTCGGTCGCAATTTCCTTGTTCAATTCAGTCAGATTGCGCTGAATGCGCTCGATCATTTCAGACCCGACGTCTTTCTTCGACAATTCAGCTCCAAATTTGTCGTCAAAAATGGGCGACGTTGAAATGAAGGCAAATCTTCTTCTCAGTGCATAGTCAAGAAGGGCAAGCGAACGATCTGCTGTGTTCATCGTGCCAATGAGGAATACGTTTTTGGGAATGAAGAACTTTTCAATCGCTTGAGAGTATGTAAGATGGATGGCAAAGTCCTCTCCGCGTTTGTCCTTCTCGATAAGCAGCATCAATTCGCCGAAGATCTTGCTGAGATTACCGCGATTTATTTCATCGATGATGAAGAAATAATCGTTGTCCGGGTCTGCTTGGGCGCGTTTGCAAAATCTGTAGAAGACTCCGTTCTCAATTCGAAACGATGCATCCTCTTTCGGCCGATATCCCTGGACAAAATCTTCATAGGAGTAGGACTGATGGAACTGAACCATCTCAATCTTAGAGGGATCCTTCTCCTCCATTCGCGCATAGGCAAGACGTCTGGCCATGAACGTCTTCCCTGTTCCCGGGGGGCCCTTAAGTATGATATTCTGCTTGTGCGCTAAAGCAGATAATATCTTCTCAAGCTCTCCATCACCCATAAACAGTTCTTGGAGCGCCTCCTCCCTGCCATAGCCATTTGTTTGGGTGTCTTCTGACCCGTCATGTGACAGAATCGCATTGAATTCGGCCTTGGAAAGCTTGAAGAGACTTCCCTGATTGTTCTTTAGAACTTCACATTCTTTGAGCGCTGGAATTGCTTCCAGTGAACTCCACGTAACAGGCGTCGGCAAAAACTTTTGGATGATGAAGGCAATCTTCTCTTTTCCATCATCCTCATCGGTGTAAGCAGCCTTCGATATTTCGAAAACCGCCACAACCTGTTTTACGGGGCTGGAGGCGTACCCAATTACCAGATCGCCCGGCTTTACCGTCTGAAAATATTCAAACCGATTCCGTTTGTTTCCCTTCTCGTTGTGAGTAGTGTAGAACTGCTCTTGACCCACCTCAAAATCTTCTATCCTCCAATATTTCGGATTGGCGTTCAGCCACCAATAGTTCACATCCTTCGGGATCACAGCTTCCTGCTCAATTCCAATTAGGCGTTGTAGTCTGGAGAGCAATGTGGGATATTTCGAAATATTAGTGAGTGTCTTCGTAACGATCGGAGCAACGTCCTCAGCCCAGCTTCCAGTCTTTTTCCAAACGACTTTTCGCAAGTGTTTGTATTCGTCTCGCGAATCGTCGAAGAAATAATCCGACTGGACAATGCCATATCCGAGATACTCGCGGGTGCCTTTTTTCGCAATGAGAATGTCTCCTTGGTGGACTTTGTGAGCGAAATCCCATAAGGCAAGGGAAGTGTGGGTTCTGGATTTACTTCCATTAGGATATTGCTCGAGCAAGGCTTTCTTGATGGCATCGCGCGAGTTATAGTCGTTCAAATCCTCGAGTTTATCCCATCCGATTCCAATCAGGCCCCCATTACGGAATTCGTCCCACTTCTTCGCCCCTTCTCCAGGCGCCACGATCCAGTACTGCGGCTTGTCGTCGGTCCTAGCGTCGAAATCCTCCGCCAACTGATTTTCAAGCGCTAAATCTGAATAAGGATAGTTTGCGCTTACGTTCTTGTAGATCTGAAGAGCATCTTCTTCCGAAATAATGGCCTTTTGACCTTTATCGGTTAGTGCCCAAACTCCTCTCTTTGAGCCATCGATGTAGCCATCCCAAAAGAGGTACTGGCGCGCCCACCTGACTTGATGTTCGAATTTGCTCGCGCCGGATTCGTATTTGGCATCCGTCACGGACTCGTCAAGATCATTCCGTTTTGCAATCGCCGAAATAATCTCAGCAGGCTTTGCCGAACCACCGAGGGTTCTAAGCGAATCAAGCAATGGCGCCATGTACATCATGAATTCTCGCTTTCCTTCGTTCTTTGCCATATGCTATCGTAATTCCCTTGGTGTTGTTATGCTTCGGATTCTAATTAGAGCGATGCGCTTCAAGCGTCGAACCGGCAAAAAACAAGGAGCCTTGCAACTAAGGTTGCTCTCTACTTCCCTTCCATGACTGATTTCCAATCCTCCCGTATCTTTGTACTTGAGTAGCTTCATGACTCTCTTAATGGTTTATGCCCAGTTCCACCCGCGTTAGCATTGATAATCCAATTCTGAATCGCCCTTATGAGGAGCCTACGCGTCATTTCAAATTCGATGACGACGGGATCACGGACGAGATCGTCCACTCGCGACGTGAGAGCGCTTCTGCTGTTCCAATTCCAAAGGCACGTTCGCGGGGCAAGCAACTCGATCTTGATGATTGGCAGCAAGCACTTAAGAAGAACGACCTTGTAAACGAAATCCGTGGACGTGTTGCGATGTGGCGAGCGAATGGCCGTTTCGGGATTACGCATACCTCACGCAGGCTGCTCGAATATTGGACCGACCCCAATCGCGATAACAAGCTCTTCTTTTGCCAGATCGAAGCACTCGAAACTGCGATCTATC
>JABDDM010000053.1:8103-8560 GCA_013287605.1 Ignavibacteria bacterium
ATCTTACTGAAGTTGCTGATAAGTTTGATCCAAGCATTCTCGGATCCATCGCGAAAGAAAATCGCGCTGCCAATCCCGATCTCTATCGCATCGCATTCAAGATGGCGACAGGCTCAGGGAAGACTGTTGTTATGGCCATGCTTATCGCCTGGCAAGCCCTCAACAAATTTGCGAACAAGCAGGATAGCCGCTTTACAGATGCCTTCCTGCTCGTCGCTCCAGGCATCACCATTCGTGATCGACTCCGCGTCCTCAAGCCGAATGATCCGGACAACTATTATAGGAAGCGCGACCTCATTCCCCCCGGTCTCGGTGAGAGGCTTAACGAAGCGACGATTCATATCACCAACTTTCATGCGTTCGGTCTGCGAAGCCTGATCGAGACGAATAAGACGAACAAGGCCGTGCTGCTTGGGCGGGATGGAATTGAAGAGCCAGGCATCTTCACCGAATCACC
>JABDDM010000053.1:8570-10847 GCA_013287605.1 Ignavibacteria bacterium
GATGGTGAAGCGTTTGCTGCGTCCATTCGGGAACAAGAAGAACATTGTCGTTTTGAATGATGAAGCGCATCATTGCTATCGCCGAAAGGCAGAAGATGTCGACGACGTCGAGTTGAAAGGCGATGAGCGTAAAGAAGCTGAGAAGCGTGACAAGGAGGCACGTGTTTGGATCAGCGGACTTGAAGCGATAAAGAAACGTGTCGGCATCCGGGCTGTCTATGATCTCTCTGCCACGCCGTTCTTTCTTCGTGGCTCAGGGTATATGGAAGGGACGCTCTTCGGTTGGGTTGTTAGTGATTTCTCGCTGATCGATGCGATTGAGTCAGGCATCGTGAAGATCCCGCGGGTGCCGGTCGAGGATAACTCGATGCGTTCCACTGGTCCCACCTACCGCGAACTGTGGATGGCCATTCGCGATCACCTTCCGAAAAAAGGTAGGGGAAAAGATAAGAGTCTACTTGCCGAAGAGCCCGCTCTGCCGCACGAACTCGAAGGAGCGCTCGAAAGCCTTTACAATAATTACGTCAAATGTTACGAGCAATGGAGAGCGCGCGCGACAAGTGATGACGCAACCCCACCCGTCTTTATCGTGGTCTGCAATAACACGAATGTATCGAGTCTCGTCTATAGATACATTTCCGGCTACGACCGAATGCAGCCCGATGGCACAACTGTTCCTGCGGAAGGGAAATTCGCGCTCTTCAGTAACGTGCATGAGGGGACATGGCTTGCGCGACCAAACACAATCCTTGTCGATAGCGAGCAGCTTGAATCTGGCGAAGCAATGTCAGCGGAGTTCAAAGCTATTGCCGAAATGGAGATCGAAGAATTCAAGGACGAAAAGCGGAAGCGAGGTGAATCAGTTGAGGATGTCACAGATGAGGATCTGCTTCGCGAAGTCATGAATACTGTTGGAAAGGCCGGAAAGCTTGGCGAGCAGATCAGGTGCGTTGTCTCGGTCTCGATGCTTACCGAAGGTTGGGATGCGAATACAGTCACACATATTCTGGGTGTGCGTGCATTCGGGACTCAGTTGCTCTGCGAGCAGGTTGTGGGGCGTGGCCTTCGCCGTACGAGTTATGCGGTCAATGATAAAGGCATGTTCGTGCCTGAATACGCCGAAGTCTATGGCGTGCCATTCAGCTTCATCCCTACGGCAGGAACGACTGGCGCGCCTCTACCATCTCAACGAACCACGCACGTCCGCCATCTCGACGAGCGAAAGAACCTAGAGATCACATTCCCGCGTGTCATTGGCTATCGTTATGAATTCCCTCGCACGAAACTCACTGCGAATTTTACTAGTGATCATGTACTAAGACTCACTTCTAGCGAGATCGCAACTTGGACCGACGTCGTGGGAATCGTTGGCGAAGAGAAGCGACACGATCTTTCGTGGTATCAAACCATTCGAATGCAACACGTTGCGTTCGAGCTCGCACGCGCTGCACTCAGTAGCTATTTCCGAAAGCGCATTGAAGCAAATGACCTTGTAGCGGCCACTTCCACAGTCGGAGGCGACGATATTGAAGAGGAGGCACCTATCCGGGAGTTTGTCGATAGCTCGCTCTTTCCGCAAGTGTTGGCCATTACTAAGAACTGGCTCGATACATCACTCAAGTGTGATGGCGAGACGTTTCCGCAACTTGTGCTTTTTCACGAGTACAAGAGCCGCGCTGCCGAGAAAATCTACAACGGCATTCTCGTTGGTACTGTCGGCGAGAAGCTAATCTTTCCGCGCATGGCCGATTTCGATCCGATCGGCTCGACTGAATATGTCGATTTCGATACGGCGAAGCCAACCTACCTAACTGAGAAGAGCCACGTCTCGCATGTCGTGTGTGATACAGACACTTGGGAGCAAAAGATGGCGCAGGTGCTAGAGGAGACTCCCGAAGTGATCAGTTATGTAAAGAACGATCATCTTGGCTTCACGATACCGTGGAGCGACGGCATCAGCGACCGCGAATACAATCCCGATTTCATCGCTCGCGTCCGACAAAAAGATGGCTCGGTGCTGAATCTCATAATTGAAGTAACCGGAGAGAACCGCCCAGAGAAGATCGAGAAGGTACGAACAGCGAGGGAGATGTGGATTCCGGCTGTGAATAATGCTGGGGGCCATGGACTTTGGGGGATTCAACAAGTGACCGATCCTTGGGATGAAAAATGGCTAGAGGGTTTTTGTTAATGTGAAAAAGAGTAATGGCACTAACTGACGCATATCTGATAAAAACTGGAAACCTTCCTGCAATAATTGAGGCACTTCGGAAGGCG
>JABDDM010000053.1:10857-15401 GCA_013287605.1 Ignavibacteria bacterium
GGCACCGGAAAAGTTTACACTGAGCTTTCTCGAGCAACTTGGCTTCAAGAGCACGAATGATCGACTCATGATTCCAGTCCTCAAATCATTACGTTTCCTCGACGACGCTGGAAAACCTACGCAGCGATATTTCGATTTCCTGGACGATAATGAGTGGAGTAGAGTACTGGGCAAGGGAGTTGAGGACGCGTATGAAGATCTGTTTCGGCTTGATAGAAAGGCTAACACCCTTGATAAGAAGTCAATCATCGGTAAGCTTAGGAGTTTGACTCAGGGAAAGAAGTCAGATAAGATCGTGACTGCTATGGCAACCACGTTTCTTGAGTTGTCAAAACTTTCAAATTTCTCAACGAGCTTCGAGCCTGTACTAAAGGAGCCAGAGGTTGACGAGAGCGGGATGCCAAATGAGAATCAGCCCGCACCGACGCAAGCTCCTAAGTCGCATGTCGGCGGGTTGACCTACCGTATTGAAGTCGTACTCCCCACAACACGTGACAAAGCAGTCTACGACGCAATTTTTAGAAGTCTGAAAGAGCATCTGCTATGATCCACAACCAGGAACTGTATGCGTTCGTATTCTCGGCTCAACTAGCTCAGGTTGCCGTCGATGAGAGGGCACCCCGACGTCTAAGCGATTCCAAGGAGGATATTGAGCGAGTGAGCAAGAAGATGCCGCTTGATGTATTGGACATCGATCTCGTAAACTCTGCAAAGAAGATGTCCTCGGTATATACCGCTATTGCAGCTTTTGAGAACTCTGCGCGCAAGTTCATTCAAGATAGGCTGATTGAGACGATAGGGGCAGACTGGTGGAAGAAGGCAGTTCCGAAGCCGATTCAGGAGAGTTCCGAGAAGCGGAAAATCGATGAGGATCAGATACGTTGGCATGGGACACGTGGTAGTTCGATGATCTTCTACGCCCAAATGGGTGACCTCGTCTCGATTCTGCGCAACAATGCTACTGCGTTCGAAAATCACATTGAGTCCATCGAATGGGCTCAGCAAATATTTAAGTCATTGGAGCGGTCCAGGAATGTCATTATGCACGGTGGTGAACTTAGTATGAATGACATTGAGAGAGTATCCATGAACATCCGCGATTGGATTCGGCAAGTTGGAGGTTAGAATCTATTACAAGCTAATAGACACTATGACCCATTCGGAAGTCCTTGCTATGATTGCCCTCATTCGGCAAGAAGAAGCAAAGGCGCAGGTCACTACCCGACAAGGGGAGGGCTTGTCGGCTCTACTCGACTTTGCGCAGGCGGCTGCCAGAGAAAAACAAATGACCGCGGAGGCCGACGAGCTCTTTCAAATTGTGTACATGATAAACTGGTCTCTAACTAGGCTCAGTGCTAGCGGTATTGATTATACGGAGCATTTGCGCCAGATGCAGCAAGGTAACTTCCGCTTTGGCCAGCAGGACAGCAAAGAGAGCCGATTTAAAGGGTTTGAGTTTGAAATGTTTGTGGCTGCTAGTCTCACTGAGTTTCATGCGGATGTGGAGCTGTATCCTCCAGGTAGTAACTTTGACATTAGATTTGGACGTGTAATGGTTGAATGTAAACAACCAGATAGTCCTGATCCTATCACCATACAGGGCTACGTATCGGATTTTAATGCAAAATTGCACTCCCTAAACACAGAGGAAAGGATCGTCACCGGCGTTATCGCCATTGGGATAGAGGATATGTTCGATAGTCGTCAGCTTCCTATCGAGACCCTTGAGAGGATGGATGACCGATCTTCTCCGATGCACAAACAACTCGATGCATATTTGACAGAAGTGTTTGTTCCTTACATCTGCTCTCAGAAATATGTGCTAGGGGCATTCGTATCCTTTACATTGCCATTTGAGAATGCTGGCCATCGCGTGTTATGTAGGTTGGTAAATGGCCTAGCAGTCGATCGTCCTACGAAGTTCCAGAACAAGATGGCAAAAGCTGAGTTTTCCGAAACGACGGACGTCTTAAGCAAGCTTCCTTCATGTCACCCCGTAAGCACAGTCGAAATTAGTGAGCGATGGTTCAAATCTCATCCCGAGGTTAAACCTCCCACAAAGAAATAAGTTTATAGAATGTCAAAACCTGTATCAAAGTCGGCCCCGACCCCCATTTCCTCCATTAAGCATCCGGAGGATACGCGGACGAATATTCCTACTGAGGAGCTTCGGGATTTTATGCCTGATGATGATAAGGCTCGTAAGGTCGTGCTGTATCCGCGCGACACTTCGCTTGATCCGCAGCTTGTTTGGCGTGGGAAGGATGAGCAGGACCAAAAGTCACTTGGGGTCGAATCGGTACCGATCTATATTCAGGAGAAGATCCATCCGCAGGCGATCATTGAAACATTGCGTGAAGAGGCGAAGTCTGGCGAGGATGCTGATCTCGGCCTCTTCAATGATTTCAACGGAATCAAGTTCGAGGACATGATCGAGTTCTACCAGCACCAACAGCACTGGCAGAACCGCATGATCCTAGGCGATTCGCTTCTCGTCATGAACTCCCTCGCCGAGAAGGAGGCCCTCAAAGGTAAAGTGCAAATGATTTATCTTGATCCGCCTTACGGTATCAAGTTTGGATCGAATTGGCAAGTGTCGACAGCCAAGCGCGATGTGAGGGATGGTAAAGCAGAGGACGCAACTCGGCAACCTGAACAGGTTAAGGCGTTCAGAGACACATGGGAGTTAGGAATTCACTCCTATCTTGCGTACTTGCGGGACCGCATCGTCGTCGGACATCAACTGCTTGCGGAACGCGGATCGATTTTCATCCAAATTGGAGAGCAAAACGTTCATCTAGTTCGCTCCCTGCTAGACGAGGTATTTGGTGTTCGCAATTACTGCTCGACCATTACGTACGTGACAACAAGCACGCAAGGAAGCGAGCTATTACCGACAGTCAATGATAGTGTCTTGTGGTACGCGAAAGATCGTGACGTAGTAAAATACCGGAGCCTCTACGAAACCAAGGCTGTCGGAGGTGCAGGGAGTAGTGGTTATAATCTAGTCGAGGATGGTACTGGATTTCTTAGGCGAGCAAAGCAAGAAGAACTTAACGATTCTTCCTTGCTAAAGCAAGGTCTTCGCCTAGCAGCAGCTAGCGACCTGACATCCTCACACTATAGCCTTTCTGAACCAATACCTGTTGAGGGAAAGTCATACACACCCGGACACAGGTACTGGTCGACATCGACACCTGGAATGCATCGATTGAGGATGGGCAATCGGTTGCTAGTTGTGGGAAACAACCTCCGATTCAAGAGGTACATCGACGACTTTTCAGTCTTTCCCAGGACGAATGTTTGGACTGATACCGGGGTGGCGGGCTTTACCGCCAGCCGAAAGATGTACGTAGTACAAACCAACGACAAAGTAATCGAGCGATGCATGCTCATGACCACTGACCCCGGCGATCTCATCCTTGATCCGACGTGTGGCAGTGGGACAACGGCGGATGTCGCGGAGCAATGGGGCAGACGCTGGATCACGATCGATACGAGTCGCGTGGCGCTTGCGCTGGCACGGACAAGGCTTATGGCTGAGAAGTTTCCATATTACTTACTGCGCGATACTTCCGCTGGGTGGACGAAAGAGATGGAGCTTACAATCGGCGGTTCAGATGCGGGGGGTGCAAGTCCAACCCCCACCCCACCCATTCGGAATGAAGGGACGAAGGAGGCGGACATTCGAAAGGGATTCGTGTACAAGCGTGTACCGCACATCACGCTGAAGTCTATCGCGAATAACGAAGAGATCGATGTGATCCACGCAAGGTATGAGAAAGAGCTTGTGCCGTTGCGTGAGGAATTGAATAAACTGACGAAGTCTAACTGGCAAGAATGGGAAGTGCCGCGAGGAGCAGAGGAAAAGTGGTCAGCAAAAGCGAAGGAGGCGCACGAAAAATTCTGGAAGCTTCGACGTCAGCGGCAGAAAGAGATCGATGCTTCGATTGCAAAGCGAGCAGATGTGGAGTTACTCTTCGATCAGCCCTATGAAGATAACAAGCGCATTCGTGTGACTGGACCATTCACGGTTGAGAGTCTTTCGCCTCATCGCGTGCTATCGGGCGCGGATGAGAGTGAGATCGAGGGATTTCCTGCCCCGAGCAAGAACGGCGACTCACTCGCTGGAGGGTCGGATTTCGTGACTGTTATTCTTGACAACCTTCGGAAGGCGCCCATTCAGACTACTGACAAAACCGAGCGATTGAAGTTCGACCGGATCGAATCGGTCGGGAGTCCGTGGATACAGGCGAAAGGCGTTTATCGCGATAAGGATGACGTTGAGCACACCGTGGCGATAGCGGTTGGTCCGGAGCACGGCACCGTTTCGCCGGAGCTTGTTCGAGAAGCTGCGAAGGCCGCGGTGAATTCGATCGAGGGTTATGATTCGCTCTATGTGCTCGGGTTCGCATTCGATCCCTATGTTGACGTCGAGCGTAAGAAGCTCGGGAAACTTCGCGTCGTGTTCACGCATATGAATCCGGACCTCGCGATGGGTGATGAACTTTTGAAGAAGACCGGCGCAGGCAATCTCTTCATGG
>JABDDM010000054.1 GCA_013287605.1 Ignavibacteria bacterium
ATCTCGAGGCGGAGTTCGTCGCGGAGCTGTTCTGCTTTCGACCACTTCATGAAGGTCATCTTTTCGATGAGATTCGCTGTGATCTGCTCGGTGGTCATCACGCCCATATCGGCCAGCAGCATCGTCTCTTCGATCTCCAGCATCAACTGGTCATCGATCTCGCGCGATTGATAGAAGACCCGATTAATTTTTCGGACGAATTCGTCATGCGACTTTCGTAAGCCGTCGCGTAACTTGGAGAGCTTTAATTTATCGAAAAACCCCATAACAATAGTTGCGGTGTGTGCTTAGGGCAATAGCTTTCATCCCTCGTGGCACGCAGAATTTCTTAGATCGCTTCAATGGAAGTTGCACGGATCACGCGTTGGAGACGCAGTGCATAGGCAATGAGCGAAACGATCATGAGCGCCACGCTCAAGCCTTCGAGGAACACCAAAATATCATGGGAAAGTCCGAGAACAATCCAGAAAAGGGTTAGCGAAATGACGATCACCGCGGCTTTGCCCCAATAGTTTGACGGCAGCACCACCTTAAACTTTCTGCCGGCCCAGATTCCTGCAACAAGGATCACCGCATCACGGACCAGGATCATCAGCACGAACCACAGCGGAATAAGCCCGAGCGCCAGCATCGCGATCACGACCGAACCAACAAAAACCTTATCGGCCAGCGGATCGATGATCTTGCCATACTCGCTGACATCCCCCGTCTTGCGCGCAACGATGCCATCCAGTACATCGGTCGCAAACGCGATCGCAAAGATCGTCGCCGCCTGCCGCACCGCCCCATGTGAAAGCGCATAAATAGCCGGCGCCGCCAAAAGCATCCTCAAAAAGCTAATGACGTTCGCAGGTGTCCATAATTTGCGCTTAGTCCGATACTCAGCCAGGGGATCCCGTTTCTTCCGCAATTCCATCCCGCAAACTTACGAAGTAGTGAGTGTAGAATAGCAAACCGGAACCAGTTGCCATTTTTGACGCAATTTCGAGGATTAGCGTGTGAGATGTGAAAACTTTATTCATAATTCATCCTTCAGCCCTCATCCTTCAGCCTTGCCCGATGCGCGTGTGTAAATCGGAAATTCATAATTCTCCTTCTCAGAGAAAGCTGTTCCCGAAAACCCATAATAATCCTGGATTTCCGCCGCGTGGCTCGGGCGTCTCGCCCGAGGCCGTGAACTTGCGTGTGTAAATCGAGAATTCATAATTCTGCTTCTCTGAGAAAGCTGTTCCCGAAAGCCCATAATAATCCAGGATTTCCGCCGCGTGGCTCGGGCGTCTCGCCCGACCTAAGGTGGGGCGGGCTATGCATTCCCTCACTGTAGGGGCACGCCGCGCGTGCCCTTGAATGGTGGGCCCACCGCGGAGGCTCAACTGCGCATAATCACCGAAAGAGGGCACGCGCGGCGTGCCCCTACAATTGATTGCCTCGTCATGCCGAGGATTCTGACGGTATTCCGCATCCTATGTCTCTACGCTAACCTCCTTGCTCCATCGTAATCGCTTATCCTCAGTCTCCAACTCCGGCCAAACACCCCAGTCGTTAATGTATGGTGTCAGATCCTGCTCAAAGCATCGGACACGCCCTGCGCGATGCCGGAATCTGAGTTCGATCTTTTTGCGGGTTGTGTCCTGATTGCCGAGCGAGCCTTGTTTGTGCGATTCGCAGAGCAGTGATCGCGGAATGATGATCGGCTCACCCCAACCGTCCGAAAATCGCGTGAGAAAAAAATAGGTGACATCGGGCGAACGGTCCATGTAGAGCAGGTCGAGCTGAAGCCCGTATCGCGCGACGTAATCGCTTCCTTTTCGTTTTTGCTTGCTCGTTGTTTTCACCTGGATCGGCCAAAGCCGTTCGTATGGAATTGATCCATCTTCGCCACGCAACCCAACGCGAACGATATCCTGAATCGCGATAAGATCATGGCCAACATCAATCTGGGTGGTCGCAACATTATAGCCGCGGAAAAGAAATTCCGACATAACATGAAGCTCGCCGGAGCGGCCGAGCGAAAGAGCGGTAGGTACAGACATAGTTGTAGAGGGAAGTGCCAAAGGGGTCGAAAAGGAAGACCGCCGGAGGTGGCTGGTTAATACGATAGGTGCGAACTGAGGTTCGCTGAGGACATATAAACTGAGGTTCTATGCAAAAAATTCCAATTAAATGCTTCTAGCCCTCTTTATACGGCATACGTATTAACCAAGCTTGCGAAGACAGCGAATGACTCATTGCTTAACTTGAATGCGTCACTCGCGACTGTTGTCGATTGATTCAGTCTTCCTCGATGAATGAAAGTGTCTCTGCTCTGCTTGATGCTGAGCCAGTTGTCGTAAAAGTCGGGAAATCCAAGGGCTATTAGAGCCTCCTTCAAAGGCCGGCCTGCAAGGATTTTAAATTCGTGTGTTATCGCAGCGTGAGTGCGTATGCGCTCGACAAGTTGGCTGCTCAGGTCAGGCGGGACTCCCTTCTTTAAGTAGAGCCGCTTAATAAGGTCAATGGACAGCAATTCAAGTAGTGAGGCTGATAGGATTAAGACCGCTTTGTCATCCCTGGGCTCATTTATGTGGTTGAACATGGCATAAAACACTTGCGTCGAAGCCTCTACAGATCCAAGCCCGAGACTCTCTTTGATCTGAAGCATAGCATTGTCAAAGCTATCCCGTGCACCACCCAAATCACGGTAAAGATTTCCAGTTTGCTCGGCCGATTCAAATACCGCTTTGAAGTTAAACCTACGTCCAGTGATGGCAGAAACCTCTGCTAAGAGAATATTCCTCTCCCTTTCTAGAGCCTCAAACGAGCTCTTATAGAAGTGTTGGACATCCGTGAGAAGCTGTATTGCCTCGCTACTTGGGTAGAGACGAGCAGCCGCAGAGTCCCCACACTTTCCGCATGGGACCGTACTGCCTATTCTTCGCGGATCTCTTGTCAAAAAATGGCATGTCCTGCACTCAAGCCATGAGAGATTGATCGCATACCCACCATGATTAAGAGTCTTCTTAACCTTAGGGTCCAAGCCGAGATCCTCGAGTTCAAAGTCCATTAATCCTCCTCAAACAACGCCTTAATCTGATTCTGATACTCGTCACTGTTGTATGCTTAATGTGGAAAACCCTGTGCGCGTATCTTTTCCAAGACATCCTTTTGGAGCCACCCGTGCGGGTGATCTGGTCTCGGATCGGGCAACAATATTGTTGCGCCTGCTTTCAGAGATGGGACCCGGACCTCAATCCCATTGGCACCGCTCATATTACGATATTTCTCATTCTCAATTTGGAGACATCGTGTACATTCGTTTTGAAGAAGCAATGTCAAGTGTATGTACTCGCCCCACGCATCGAAGGTGAGCGAGGATAATGGATTGTCTCTCGAGCCTTGCTTATATTTTGAGAATCCAATGACTTCACCCGAAATGCTGAACTGAGAATGAGCTATGGCATTCCGAATCTGCGTGCGATAGCACTTCGTTATCAATTGCGCAAACTTTGGGCAAAGAACTTTCAAGGCATCACGAATATCCTTTCGAATAATCTCTTGCTTGCTTCCGTCTCGATTGTGAGTTGGAACCTCGAAATCCCAAGCGTACTCCTTACCTTGAGCAAGCTGGGCCAGTTGGTAGAGTTGACGAATGAAAAATTCAGCCTCCCATATCTTTAGGTAGGCGAGCATTTCTAGGTGGACGAGAAATTCACGCAAGGCTGGGTCAATTCCCCCAGGCGCCTGCGAAACTGCAAGCGCCTCCTTTCGGAACGTATCGAAAAATCGGAATTGAGTGCTGTACTCGATCCCGAGCAATCCAGGACCTAAAAGCAGTTTCCCACCAATAGCGAAGCCATTCGCATACAAGAGCAGCATGTCTCCAGGATGGATCTGTGATTTCCGAGCCTTTCCGAAGAGCTCTTCGACCGCTTGCCGAACAATCGGCTCGAGTTTTCTTAGTCGTTCAACGCTTAGCATGGTTACTTGATGACTAGCCACTGACATCCACCCATCGACTCGACCACCATGGGTCGAAGAGAAGGATGCGTGAAAAACAAGATTCAACAATACGTCCCGTTGGGAATTCGACGGTTTCGAATACGTCTGTGTCTGAAGAAGGTCCCCGCTCGAAGTGGATAAGCAGCCAGCATTCAGTAAGATTCGCAGCCTGCATATAGTCTGCGTACTTCTTGTTCTTGTCCCGTACACGCGCATTAATCGAAGAGACAATCTCGTCTGAATTTGATTTGAGTGGAAGTGGGTAATATCCGTACGACGGCGCCCAACAAGAGCCGCCGATTAAGCTACGGACATTAATCATATTCACGACTCCTTCCAGTGCGTGATGTTCAAGCCTCTCCCACTCCTCCTCCCTTGATTCATTTGGCTCGCCTTCCATAATATATTGTCGGACGTACTCGGCAATATTGGATGCGATTTTCTGCCTGTTGCAGTGGTCTAGATTTCCAAAGTGAGCGGAGACGTGTAGCTTCAGATCTGATCCTACCGCGAAAAGTGCTTCAGCTTGTTGGAGTATTTGCCTTGCCTTTGTCTCAAAAGTCTTAAGGTTTGAGCCATCCGCGCAATCAACGGAGTCATGAAAGTACTCAGTCAATTCAATCCCCAGCCGGCGGTCCGGATACACCAAAACAATATCAGGCGATTCGATTGACCTATCAACTTCAAAGTCACCTAATCCGTACACCTCTGCAAACTTAGAAAATATCCTTCCTTCCGATTCTTTCTGTGTCACTTTTCTTCCACCAGTTCGTGATTTGGATCAATCCAGATACAGGTGCCCATCGCAACCTTGATAAATATAGGCAACAGAGGAGCAACACCGTTATCGCAATCGAAAAATTTTACCTTATCATGAAATAGGATGGACCAAATTTATGGCCGACGTTACCGACAGAGAATGGTCCGCAATTCAGCAATTGTCATCGCGGGAGCGGTGCGATGCACAAAGGCGTGACAATTTGGACAAAGCGGAATTAGATCCTTCAAGGGATCGACGGCGTATTCGGTTCTAATTTCGGCAAGCGGACGGGTGTGGTGAACATGAATGTACCCCTTTGCAGAATCTCCATACACTGTTCCAAAATCGAATCCGCATGCTGCACAAGTTGAGCCGAAATGACGGATGCAGGCCGCTCTCGCAGCTCCATTCCTCTCAAAAGCATTAACCAGAATCTTACGAACTGCCCCCTCGACGTGGACTTCATCAGAGGTTACTTCTTCAGTCAATGGGACGTAATTATCAAGGGGACTAAGCTGGAAAACTATTGCGCGCCTAGGATTTCCGTCTTTATCAAGGACGCCATCAACGAAGATGTGGCCCGCGTAACTGAACTCGCCTTTATATACCACCGAACTTGATTTTCCGTCATAGGCAAAGAGATGGACAGCTTTGCCATCCTTCCTATGGTTCAGAAGGGCCTTGTTACCCATGGACGTGAGCTTCATCTTACCAGTTCGCCCTTCTCCGCTGTAGCGAAATTCATTCTCCGAGTACCACCCGTCTTCGTATCCAGATTCTTTGCCGCGGCCGCCTGTAAACAGAAAAATTAAGGGTTGACTTTTAGAGGAAGATATCCCAGACTGGCGGTTGCCTCGGAATGTGTCATGAATATCCTTCCGTACGTATTTTTGGTCAAGGATGAAGGGTAGGGTGAGTGGCATCTCAGTCCCCACGAAGAAGCTCGAACGCCTTGACGCCGAGGGCTTTCGCTATCCGCTCGAGCGTGGTTATCGTAATGTTCCGTTCACCACGCTCGACAGAGCCGATGTAGGTTCGATGTAATTTCGCTTTGGCGGCCAAGTCTTCTTGTGAGAATCCCTTCTCGGTACGGAGAACTCTGATAGATGCACCCACACGACGGATTATGTTTGCCATTGAGACAAAGCTACCGAATTGCAACTAAGAAGTCTACAGACTAAACGTAGCATTCCTTGCCCATTTTTTTTTCAAGAAACATAGCTTCCTAACCTCCTGGAATGAACGCATACCGAGGAACAACAAAACATATCACTGGTGTGGAGTGGAATTTGAAGCAGCATGGAGATCTGCTAGAGTACTTGGCATATGATTTTGTCAGTTGGAAGTTACCTGCATATAGTGACATTTGGGCATCCTACATAGGACACGATGGAAGTGGTAACCCTGCCAATCTTATTAACAAAGAAGGCAAGGCACTTCCAGAGTCCAGCGCTTTGAACAAGCAGAGAATAAGATTCTCGCAGTATCACTACACGGTTCTTGAGGCGATGTTCTCTCTTGAAAGGCTTCAGATCTCACTGAGTCGTCCATACTTGCACGAGTACTCGTATCTTGAAGAGGAGGCTTACTTTCTCGAGGTTAACGACTTAATCATTCTTTTCCATGCTCAACTTGGAAGATTAAGGGATGCTCTCAACAAGGCAGCGGCATGCCTGGATCTGAGCCTCGACAAGAAGGAATTAGACGAGCTATGGAAGCCCCGATGCATAGTACTGCATGGTCCAAGGATCCCTATTCTACATAGATACAAGGATGTGGACGCTTACATCGTCGAGCCTTCATTCGATAGTGGTAAATGGAACGACAAGGCTTCCAACTGGTCTGAATTCACCGACATGAAGGGTTATATCTCCCTGCCAAAATACTTAGCTGCAAAGAAGGATCTCGCAATTCTGCTAGCAGACAAGTGGCTATACCGAATGCACTCGGCCGTGCAAAACATTTTAAAGGCAAGTAGAATTAGATTGGCGCCACCACTGGGGGTCAATAACCATATCCCAAGAAATTTTTCAGGACAGCCGCCAATGCCCACAGTTGCCTCTGGATTTATGAAGTCGAAGCCTTGATGCGAGTGTAGAGTCCTACAATCGAGGTGCAATTGCATTTCGAATGAATAGGGTCGCTTCAACAGCTTCATAAGAAATCTCTAGAGGCACCCCGAAAGAGGCTTACGCCGCCACCGCTTCCTTCTCCTTAATCCTCGCCGGAATAGAGATCCCTTGTGGCCAGCTTTGGGGGTAGAGTAGGCAGCGGACGGAGTGGTCGGGGCTGTCGAGGGCTGATAGTTGTGGATGTACGTTTGAGCAATCCTGAAACACTTTTGGGCAGCGGGGATGGAAATAGCAGCCGCTTGGGACGTTTGCTGGGCTTGGGACATCGCCGGTAAGCACGATGCGCTGCAGCTTTCCGCGCGGGTTCGCGATCGGCACCGCCGAGAGTAATGCCTCCGTGTACGGTGCCTTCGGCGCCGCATACAAACTTTTGTAATCCGTTATTTCGACGACTTCACCCAGATACATTACGGCAACGCGGTCCGAGATATGCTTGACGACCGAAAGATCGTGCGCGATAAAAAGATAGGTCAGGTCAAACTTTTTCTGTAGGTCCATGAGGAGGTTCAGCACCTGCGACTGGATCGATACATCGAGCGCCGAGACGGGTTCATCGCAAACAATAAATTCAGGTTCGACCGAAAGCGCGCGCGCAATGCCGATACGCTGGCGCTGACCGCCAGAAAATTCGTGCGGGTAGCGGCGTGCGTGCAGCGGTGTGAGTCCGACGATCTCGAGGAGTTCGTTGACGCGGTCTTTGATCTCGGCTTCGGTCGTGCGGAGTTTGTGGACCTTAAGGATCTCGGTGAGCATGCCTCCCACGGTGATGCGTGGATTGAGCGAACTGTAGGGGTCCTGAAAGATGATCTGCATCTTGCGGCGCATCTCGCGAAGTCGCGGCTGTGTCATCGTCGTGACTTCCTCGCCCGCGAATTTCACGGAGCCGGCGGTGGGTTCGATGAGTCGAAGGATCGCGCGTCCGGTAGTCGTTTTTCCGCAACCTGATTCGCCGACCAATCCAAGCGTTTCGCCTCGACGAATGGTGAAGGATACGTCATCGACGGCCTTGACATCTCCGACCTTTTTGGAGATGATCCCCTTTTTGATCGGGAAATATTTTTTGAGTCCTTTAACTTCGAGTAAATTCTCTTGCATCAAATTTTATTATTTCGACACGTCATCCTTCATCCCTCATCCCTCAGCCTTCATCCTTGCCCGGACGTCCCAGGGTTACGCTACGCTTCACCCTGGGCTGCGGGTACTTCGCTCCTTGGGAGCTGGCCACCAATATTCTCATCCCTTTATTGCTAGGGCCAACGCTGCTACTGCGGCGGTTTCGGCTCTTAGGCGGCGGGGGCCTAAGGAGACTGGTATTGCGCCGTAGGTTTGGGTGGCGAGTTTGATTTCATTATCGGTGAAGCCACCTTCGGGTCCGACGACAATTGCGACGCTTTCGTCTGCGGCTTTGGCTATATGCTTTTGCAGCAGATCGTCGGGGTTTGTGGCTTCGTGAAGGATGAAAATCAAGCGTTTTTCGCTCCCAGCCACGTTTAACGCCTCTTCGAGCGAAGAGAGTTCTTTGAGCCAGGGCTTGTTTGCGCGTTTTGTCTGCTTTACTGCGGCACGGAGTACGCGTTCGCCGCGAGCGTGGTTGATTGTCGCACGTTCGGTGCGCTCGGTCGTGACGGGCATGATCACTTTCACCCCAAGCTCGGTAGCTTTCTCCAGGAGCCACTCCCAGCGCGCCGGTTGAGCAATTGCCGCCTGGATGAGCCAGACGCTGTTTGCGGGCTCGCCCAGCGATGGGCAAACCGCGAGAATTCTGCAAATCGCTTCCTGCTCTTTCTTACCGCGTTCGGTCTGACTTGTGAGTTCGCACTCATAGCAGGTTCCGAGGAGATTCGTGACGAGTATTTGCTCGCCAATCCGCACACGCAGCACTCGAACATGATGCGCCTCATCGCCAACGAGCGTGAGCGAGAGCTCTTCTTCGCGGACGTCCGATTGTTCAACGATGAAGCATTCCATGGCTCAATCCATCATTTGGTGAGAGGAACAGAATCTATTTGGTACTGTTGGATTGCGACTACAGATATCTTGATGTTTCTAGCCTCGTCAATGAAAGCTCCGTTAATGCTAAAGGCCATCTCGTTTGTTCTTCTTCTTGTTTCTGTCAGCAGTTGCGCGCATTCTCAATCGGTGGTTCGTGGTCCGATCGTTGGCGGCGTGACTGATTCGAGCGCTCGCGTTCTCATCGTCGCCAATGCGGGCTTGCCCGTCGCGCTCGAGTATTCCACGAACGCTGACTTTTCCTCAGATCTCAAGCGAAGCACTGCGTTCACCTCCGACCCAGTATCGCACTCCTTCCTCACCTTCGACCTCCAACAACTCAAGCCCGCAACAACCTATTACTTACGGCCAGTTCTCAATGGCAGCAGCGCAAATTTCGCGAGCGCGCGATCGTTCACGACATTTCCGAGGTCACGGCAGGATACGAGTTTCACGTTTGCGTTCGGATCATGTCAACTTGAGCAGATAGCGGTTAGAAGATCCAATATTTGGAAACAGCTTCGTGCGCTTGACCCGCTTCTCTTTATTCAGATGGGCGACTGGACGTATCCCGATCGCGCGATCGCTCCAACGTTTGCTTCAACGGATTCCTTGATCGCGAAGAGTTATCTGAACAAATACGATCCGGCGCAAGGCATCGATTCTGTTCTCGCTCACCGCGCGCTTGATTATGTTTACGACGATCACGATTACGCAGGCAATAATACGGACGGGACGTTTGCGGACAAGGCGAAGTCGATTGCTGGATATGAAGCTTATGCGCCGCACTACGATCTTCCGCATCCTGACGACGGCATCTATCATACGTTCACGGTCGGCAATGTTCAGTTCTTTGTGCTCGATCTGAGGAGCGAGCGTTCGCCGGATGGTGAAGTGATTCACCAGAATGGCTCGACGTATTCGTGGACTCCGCCAGCGGGACATTCGATCCTGCGCGGCACGCACAAGAATGGCGAAGATCAGCTCCGATGGCTCGAGAATGCGCTGCTCGCTTCTCAGGCGAGGTGGAAGGTGATCATTTCAACTGTTACGTGGTCGGCAGCAGGGAAAGCAAACGTCCCGCTACTTGTTGCCTTTGCGAATATCAAACACAATCCAGCAAGGCTTTACGACGCTGCGGATACGTGGGCAGGATTTGCGGATGATCAGGATTCGATCATCAACTTTATAAGGAAGTATCAGATCACGAATGTCGTAGTGTGCTCGGCTGATTTGCATACGGCGATGATGGACGACGGAAAGAATTCGGGATTTCCTGAGATTGTATCGGGGAATCTGGAAGTGCCAAACTCGAACGTATATGGTCAGTTGGATAGCCTTGGTTTTGGCTGGATGTGGGACCGAGGTGGTCAGATTCATGATAGCCTGAATACGTATGGTCGAATCACGGTTGAGACTACGCCTGTGCACCGCTTGCATTGCGAGATTGTGAACGAGCGCGATTCGATTATCTCCTCGATGTATGTTGGCGATTCGACATCGCACTCGAATGTTTTCATGCCGCTGACGCAATTTCCGCCGTTCGGCGTGAAGGTACTTTCGAATCAGGGAGCGGATATTCTCGCTTCGGCATCATTGGAGGAACGCACTGTCGGAGAGATCTACATTGCCGATGCACTTGGACGCGAGGTAAAACGCGTCGCCGATGGGCCGATCGAACCTGGCGTATGGAAGTTCAAACTTAGTTTTCCACAACTGCCGAGCGGCAACTACTTCTTCGTCCTTCACGCGAAGGACCAGAAGTGGACGGCTCCTTTTCACGTAATCCATTGAGCACATCACTTCCGCTTTCCCGCGCAATCGCTGAGGCACTCGCTGATGCTGGTGTGGAGCTCGCCACGCATGTGCCTGGCTTCGGGGCAATCCAGACGTTCGATGCGTTTTGTGATTTTACCAAGAAATCGTTCGCAACTTCCTTCCACGAGGAGGCCGCATATGGCGTTGCACATGGAGCTGCGGTCGCAGGAATGCGGAGTGCGGTGATTATCAAATCGCATGGCCTTGCAAAAGCGATGAATGCAGTGATGGATTCGCTTTCGGCAGGCGTGACCGCGGGGCTTGTCATACTTGTTTTCGAAGATCCTTCCGGAAGTCATTCAGATAATATCATGGACGTCCAGCCCTTGATCAAGGGTGCCGGACTGCCATATCGAATCGGTGATGCCTCGACTGCGTACGAAGATGTTGTGGCATCAATCGAGGAATCGGAACATCTGCAGCTTCCGTGTGCGATCATCTTCAATGCAGATGACATTGACGAGATGTCAACGTTTGAGCCGCGCAAACTGCCTCCGCCTCCACCGTACCAGCGCGACATCATGCAGCGACTCGTCGTGCCGCTCTTCGCGGAATATCAGCGTGAAGTTCTTTTCGAGAAGACCAGTGATCAAGACTGGAAGCAGGTGCCGAGACCCCCACTGCCTCTGATCCCCGATGGCTTACCGCCAGACTATCAGCGAGCCATCGCGCCCTATCTTCCGCTCTTTGAAAGTTTCCGTGACATCCCGCATGATTTTGTAACGGGTGACGCTGGCGTTTCGACGCTCTCTGCGCTGCCGCCTTATGACATCGTTCATGCTGCGACGTACATGGGTGGAAGTGTGCCGCTAGCAATCGGTGCGTCGCTTGCCGGATTCAAAGATGTTTGGGCATTCACGGGAGATTTTTCATTCATCGCTGCGGGACATTTGAGTTTGCTTGAATGTGTGCTTCGCAAAACGTCATTGAAGGTGATCGTTTTCGTCAATGATAAAGCGCAAACAACAGGCGGGCAGCTCATACCCGAAGGGATGCTCGCGCGAGTTGTAGGCGGGTATCAATCGAGTATCCTTCGATTGGAGAATCCGCACGACCCGGAGCTAACGCGAAAAGTGTTGCTCGAAGCTTCGCAAAGCAAGGGACTTCGCATCGTGCTCGCCGACTTCACGAATCTTTGATGAAGATCGAGATTCTGGGAGCGAGTTTTTATTCGCTCGCCATTGTTAAGGAATTTTTGCTGGCAAATCCACAGACCTAACACACCACGTCATGTACGGAAAAGTAAAAGAAGAGTTGTCGAACGAGCTTGCCGCGATCCGCGAAGCTGGTCTGTATAAGACCGAGCGGGTGATCACGAGTCCGCAGGGTGTTGTAATCAGGGTCCAGGGACGCTCGGAACCGGTGCTGAATTTCTGCGCAAATAACTATCTCGGACTGTCTTCGAATCCGCGAGTTGTAAAAGCTGCGCATGATGCGCTTGAAAGTCACGGATATGGAATGTCGAGTGTACGCTTCATTTGCGGCACTCAGGATATCCACAAAACGCTGGAGAAAGAGATCTCCCGATTCCTTCACACTGACGATACGATAATTTACGTGGCGTGCTTCGATGCTAATGGCGGAATTTTCGAACCGCTTTTTGGCGAGAATGCTGCGATCATCAGCGACGAACTGAATCATGCCTCCATCATTGATGGCGTGCGACTTTCGAAGGCGGTGCGTTATCGCTATAAGCATTCGAACATGCAGGAGCTCGAGCAGTGCCTGAAGGATTCGCAGGTGCAGACGCGCAGGATCATTGTGACCGATGGCGTTTTCAGTATGGATGGCGACATCGCGAAGCTCTCTCAGATCTGTGATCTTGCTGATAAATATGAGGCGCTTGTGATGGTCGACGATAGTCATGCTACAGGCTGCGTCGGAAAGACTGGTCGGGGTTCGATCGAGTATGAGAACGTGATGGGCCGTGTCGATATCATCACGTCTACGCTCGGCAAGGCGCTGGGTGGCGCTGCAGGTGGGTTTACTTCCGGTCGTCAGGAGATCATCGATATGCTTCGCCAGCGCTCGCGCCCGTATCTTTTTTCTAATACACTTCCTCCTCCGATCGTCGGTGCTGCACTTGAGGTGATCAGGATGCTGAGCACGACAACAGAACTTCGAGACAAACTCGAAGCGAACACAAAATACTTTCGCGACAAAATGACAAGTGCTGGCTTTGACATCAAGCCGGGCGTGCACCCTATCTGTCCGATCATGCTCTATGATGCTCCGCTTGCCCAGGCATTTGCGACGCGGCTGCTGGAAGAGGGCATCTATGTTATTGGGTTCTTCTTTCCGGTGGTCGCTAAAGGCCAGGCTCGCATTCGTGTACAGATCTCCGCTGCGCACACGCGTGAACATCTCGATCGTGCAATTGAAGCATTCACGAGAGTTGGCAAAGAGATGGGCGTTGTAAAAGAGCCAGCGCTTGCCTGAGCCAAAACAATCGGTCAAGAAATTGGGTCAGGATGTCGTGCAGCACAACGACATTCTGATTCGCCCATGGCGCGACGATGATTCGGTATCCGAACTCACTGCACTACTCCACCTCGGATACAAGTCACTCGCTGATGAAGGAATGCACTTTGTTGCGAGCCATCAATCGGATGAAGTCACGAGAGACCGCATTGATCGCGGCACTTGCTTCGTTGCAGAGTTGAAGGAGAAGCTGGTCGGCACGATCACGCTCTATGACTCGAAGATTAGTGAGCACTTCTCGAAGATATCTGATGGATACTTCGGTCAGTATTGTGTCGACCCATCGCTTCGTACAAGCGGATTGGGTTCGCGTTTGCTCTCGCTCGTCGAAGAGCTTGCACGAGAGCGTGGAATGAAATCACTCGCTTTCGATACTTCGGAGCTTGCCATCGATCTCATTAAATATTATGAGCGACGTGGCTATGAGTTTATTGGCCATGTTCGCTGGCCCGAGGTGAATTATCGGAGTGTCACGATGCTCAAACATCTTTGACGTGCCTGCTCAACTATTTCGCAGAATCCTCCTCCTGTTCGCATTGTGCTGCGTGTTGTTCGTACAAGAATCACGAGCTCAAGATCTAGACACGATCAACCCATGGCATGTCGCTGCCGCATCGCTTCTTCCTGCTTTCACTCTTGGTGGTGCGATCTATGAGAACTATGCGGACTTCTGGCGCAATGCACAGCGCGTGCCATTCTATATAAGCAATGATCCGCCCTATTCGATGCATAACGATAAGCTGGGTCACGCGCTCTTCAGCTCCTTCTCAGGCGACATGATCACAATGGGATACCGCTTGGCAAAAGTCGATACGGTAACATCAGCGTGGCTTGGAGCAAGCTTTTCGTTTTTGACAGAAGCGATCGTGGAAGTGGAAGATGGATTTCGCGGCGGGAGTCCTGCATTTGGTTTTTCGCCAGGTGACTTAGCTGGTGATATTATCGGCAGCAGCTTTCCTGTCTTACGCGTGTACGTTCCGTTCATGAAGAAGCTCCAGTATAAAGCGAGCTTTTGGCCCTCAGTACCCTTGCAAGCCGGCGCCTACAGTACGATCCTAAGCGATGACGAGAGTCATTTTTACTGGATGAGTTTTGACATTCATGAGAGTCTTTCCGCAATCAATTGGCCACGATGGCTGAATGTGACGATTGGCTATGGTGTCGAACATCTCGACGATGTCTCTGCTCCGCCAGGATGGAGCAACGGTCAGCGCTCAAGCCAAATCTATCTTGGCCCTGACCTTAATCTAAAAGGATTGCCGATCGAAGGCAAAGCATGGGACATCATCGCGGAGATCCTCAGTCATTACAAGATCCCATTGCCTGCATTGCAGGTCATGCCGAGAGTGAAGTGGTGGTGGTTGAAGTAGTGCGCGTTGTTCGAAGAGGGACGGCACGGAGCGGCCTTTGTCGGATGTTTAGGTGCGACCCCTAATGCACCCATAAGTGTCACCATCATGATCGGACAACGGCAGATGCTATTGCTTCTATTGGTTCTAGGAATCGCGATTGCGATTCCTGATTCTTCAAACGCTCAACCTCGAGGTCGGTGGCAGAAAACCTTAGTTGTCCGTGGTGTGAATCCGACAGGCTTCGCCTTTTCGGACTCGCTTCATGGAATGATCTCGATCGCCGCTTTGCAATCGCCAATCTATCGCACAATCGATGGTGGTGTGCATTGGGACAGCGTTGGTGCACTCCCAGAGGATCATAATAATACCTCGTTTCACGACTTCATTCTGCCTACGAGTAACGATGCGTACGCGTTAGACCTATTCGGTGTTGTTTGTGCTTCACATGATAGTGGCAA
>JABDDM010000055.1 GCA_013287605.1 Ignavibacteria bacterium
CTGTTGTTGCTGGGCAGTCCGCTGGATCTGGAAGTCATCAAAGGTCACCTTACGCGAAGGGCTCGCGCCTCGGTCTTTGGAGTCATCACGACTCTTCCCCTCGCCGCGATCGGGGGAGTCATTTCCGGATTGAAGATCCTGATCCTCGTCCTTCGTCATATCATCAGGGGCAGGTCAGTTGGACAAACACGGGCAATCTGAGCCACCAATACTCACATCAGTTTTCTATCATCAGTTCGACCGATCGTTGGCGCAGCAACCGGCCATCAACTCTTTAACAGTACACTTCGCTAGTGCAACAGATCTACGGAAGTATCTTCAGTAGACATCATCGTCGACTTTGCCACTTTACCAGCCTGCTGCTTGCTCTCAAGCGTGAAGATATACGATTGTTTTGTATGAGCGATGCGCTTGACAAGTATACCGGCGGCGTCCTCAATGTGCGTTATAGCTGTTGCCTTGGAAACAAAATTCTGTAATGACGCCTTTGCGGCGCCCTGCTCAAAGGAAGTACGCAACGGAGTCTGTGTTGACTCGGCTTCGAGGATTGCGAGCACCGTTCCACCTAAATTCTCAAACCCCTTCAACGTTTCTTTGGACGTCACCGAAACAGGAAACTGCACGACTTCGGACACGGGCAAATTCGTCTCGATATGCAGCGACCACGATGAATCCTTCGCCAATGGTTTATCGGGGAAATGAGTCAGGATAATACTGACATACTGATTTAACAGCATTTGAAGCTGTCGGTTCGTGATATCTTTATACCGATCCGACTTCAGCGAATCCGGAAGGTCTTTCATGATCTGCGTGACCATGGATTGGAGGCCGTAAATCTCAAGGATCTCTCCAAACTTGGAGATGATCGCACCAAAATCCTGGCCGACGATCACGTTGTATTCCGTGAAGTATCCTGCGTCAGGTTAAACTTTACACTATCGATGCGAAATGTTACATCGACGCTAGAATCAGGCTTGACAGCACGGATGTTCTGGCGAAGATAATACTCCGTGGCATTCGTCGTCGTCTTCTTTCCTTGCGGGCCATTAAAAAGCTGATCGGAAATATCCTGCGAACGTACGGAACGCGTGACGATTCGATATCGCTGTGTGGTACCGACCTTTGGCCGAAGCAGTAATCGATGGTTCTTCTCGGTGATCTCGACGGGACTACCACTCGAAGTGGAATCAAGTGCAGCCTGTGTTCCTCCGGTTGGAGAGTTGAGTGACTTTGAAATACTTGCATCATCCTTATTACAGGAGATGAAAACGAACAGGGAGAGTGAGGCCAGCAGGAGCCACGGTGAAATGGTACGCGAATGAAAACGGCACAAACGTAAGGTCATCAATTGGGTTGAGTGAGTCTATGAAACGGCTCCTACGACACCGCAAAAGCAAACTAAACGCGCGAGTGCCCACCGCTGACAATGCAAAAATAGCACAGCTAGAGCTCCTAAGGTCGGGATTCGGCTATTTAATGACTTAAGACCAAAACCATTTTCATGCAGAACTACTCCTGAGCTGCTCCGCTCGCCGCGAGTTCTTTCGCGATCACAAGCGCTGTTTCGGCCGGGGATCGATTGCCAACTTCACGCAAAACGATCGGCAGATCGTGCAGTGAACGCTGAAGAATGTGATGCATCTCCGGCTGTTTCACAATCGACCCCGTCACGTAAAGCTCCGCGTACGTTGCTTCATCAAATTGCGCGAGTCCTGTACGCACCAACCGAGAAAGGTGATCTGCGGCAGTTTGGATAATCTTTTTCGCGGTCTTATCGCTCGATGCAACGAGAAATACGAGCGGGGCGATCTCAGAAGGGATGAGCGACCGTGAGTCGATCCTTCGACTGAGCATTCTCGGTCGATCACGTATCTCCTGTGGCAGTCGCTCCATCACAGCTTCATAGAGCCGGTCTTTCGGGATCATGTTGTCGATCGCACGAGTGACATGCTTGAGTGCTTCAATGCCGATCCAATATCCACTCCCTTCGTCTCCAAGCACCGTTCCCCATCCTCCGATAAGGTGAAGCGCGTCGTAATTATCGCGCACCAGGAGTGCTGTCCCGGTGCCGGCGACGAGCAGCATTCCGGGTTCGTCGTCCGTCACGGCAGTTTTGAAGGCAAGCGTTGCGTCACTTTCAATGTGAATCGGTAGTCCCTGATTTCCGAGCACCTCGCGGAGTGCCTTGCGATAAATCTCTTGTTCGGTGGATTGACTTGCACCCGAAAGACCGATTGCGAGCGAGCTCAAAAGCTTCGGCTTGAAGTCGGGAAATTGATTGAGGAGTCCGAGGAGCTTCTCGGCTGAAGAAAGAAACGCTCCTCCACTAAACTTGAGCGAACCTTTCCGCTCGATATAAGTCGGCGTATCGTCATCAACCTGCATGAGAACTCGTGTGCTCGTACCTCCGCCTTCAACACCTACGATGATCTTCTTCAAAGCTTTAAAACGTTAGTTACTCTTCTGTTTGGTCTTCTTATTTTCCTGAGGCAGACCCGGCCGCACCATGATCACCTCTTCCCTCTCCATCTTCACCGCTCCCACTGCCGCACCGCGAGGCTTGCGCACATATTTTTTTTCGGCATAGCTTACCGGGGCAATCGACTGCGTCTTGGCGTCGCTAAAATAGGCAGTGATCGCGGCGGCCTCTTCGATCGCCTCTTTTGGTACTGGCTTGTCTTTCGTTTTTCGCTGCAGAACTCCATGCGAACCCTTGACTCCGCGAGCATGAAGCCAGATATCGTCTTTCTTTGCGACATGGAGCGTGAGATCGTCATTCTGCGCGGCATTCTTTCCGATCAGCAGTCGCAAACCACCGGCAACGATAAATTGTCTGAAGCGTGCAAGAGGATCATCGTTCGCGGCTTCCGCTCGAGGCTCATGCAAACTACTCCCGCCCGCCAATCGATCGATCGTTCTGCGCAGTTTCTCGATCTCATCATCGGTGTTTGCGAGGCGCAACTGTTCGGCAATCGATGAAAGCGAATCTAATTCCTTTTTAAGATCTTCAAATCGCTTCACCAGTTCTGATCTTCGCGTTTTAGCTTTTCTTGCCAGATCGAAGTAGCGTTCGGCATTTTGGACGAGCGTCAATTCGGGAACAAGCGGGATCGTCTTCTGCACTTCGCCAATATCAAGTTCAATTGAATCGGCGTGATCCGGGTGATCCGGGAGAACCCCCAGAATTGATTGCGCGATCGATAGGTATTCGGATGCGCGCCCAGCCTGGGACGATGCGGCTTCGATTTGTCGCAACACAACACGGCTTCGATCGATCAAACGCGTTACTACGTCAGTCAGATCTTTTCTGGAATCATCGCTTATCGTACCGTGATGTCGTGAGCCAAGGACGAATCTCAATGCATCACTCGTGCTCTCGAATCTTTGCGGTTCGGCCATACCATCTTGTTCGACACTCAACAGCCGTACCATTGAAAAGAGAACCGAGCTTCCTTCACCATAGACCCAGCCGCCCTTCGCATTCGACAATTCATCTAGAAGGTCGTTCGGTACTCCAGCTTGCTGACGATACTCAAGTTCTTTAGTTAAGCGCTTGCCTAGAAGATCCTGTGGTGATGCTGGCTTCGTCCTCTCGACCCATTTCTCCGCAGCAAGTCTCTTGAATGACGAAATGATCTTGTTCTCGCGTACCAAGACCGCATTCGGCGATCCAAAAAACTGAAGTCGAATTTCGCCGTTGTCGAGTGAAATAATGACTGTTCGATCGAAGTCTGCAAGGGTGATCTGGGAAACTCGATCCCCCGCGATTGACTCAAAGAACGAGACGACGTTTTTTCGTGGAAGCCGTTCGACATTCCGCGAAAGTAACAGCGCCCCCGTGATTGGTTTAAGCAGTGCGACGATCGTCGTTTGATTACTCAAACGTATCCGCAATTCACTCTTACGAAATGAGTAAACTTGTTCGATCCTGGCCTCTTTGGTGAGATTTTCCTGGATCTCACGAACAACGGCTCGAAGGGTGTAATAATTATTGACCACAGATTATGATTGAAGAAACAAACTTACGCCACGGCTCGTCCCGAGAGGCAGGAACCCTCATTGGCTCAGGATTGATATCAGTATCCCGATTAGTTCGTTGTATCCGTAGATTGAGTACCCACAAAGTTACCTGATTGTGTTAAAAACTATGAAAAAGACAGTTGCAGCAGCATTTTTCATGCTCCTTTTCTGCTCCTCAGCATTCGCCCAGAGCACGACGACCGTTTCAGCAAGCGGCACAGCGTCAGCCACGCCAGCAGTTGGCACCAGTTCAACGACACAAGCGCTTCAGACCAGCACTGCACCTTCAGCTACTGGAGTAAATATCGCTCCTGCCGGGACAGCCAGAGTCGTTAGTGGTGTTCCTGCTTCGCATGCGCAATGCACGGCAGCTTCGTCGCCGAAAGCCGCTACAACAGCAGTCGCGACCACGCACACGGAGTGCAACACAAAGCTTTGTCCGGCTGGCGCATGCCACAAAACAAGTTCATCGATGACTTCTGCTGCGCCCGCCAACGCCAGTTCAGCAACCGTTTCTGCAGGTTCCGGCGCAACAGTCACTGCACCGCCTGCTGCCAAATGAGCTGATTTGTACTAACGATCGCTCGATCGTACACTGACATCCCGCCGGACTCCGACGGGATGTTTTGTTTGGTGAATGTGTGTTCGGAACTTGACCAGTGCAATTCGCCTTTTTAGGTTCGAATTTTGAGGCGGGAGCAATCCCAGCCGTTGAGAGGGCCAGTAGCTCATCTGGTAGAGCGCAACGTTCGCAATGTTGAGGTGAGGGGTTCGAGTCCCCTCTGGTCCACATCTCTCGCAGTACGAGGCCGACCCAATCCTGCTATTGTCAATGTCGATATTACCGATCTACACCTTCGATCATCCCGTTCTGCGTCAGGAGACGTCGCAGGTCGAGGAAGATTCTGCGGAGATCGCCGGGCTCATCGTTTCGATGTTCGAAACAATGAACAATGCGCGAGGTATCGGGCTCGCGGCAAATCAGGTCGGGAAGTCCCTCGCGCTCACCGTAATCGATGTATCGGACTTCGAGGGTTTTGAGGATCAGAAACCATTGGTACTGATCAACCCGGTGATCCTCGGCACGCACGGAGAATCCGTCTTCGAAGAAGGCTGTCTCAGTTTACCGGAAATTCGTGAAGATATCGTACGACCGGAAAAAGTTGGAGTCAAATTTCACGACGCGAGTTTCAAGGAAGTTGAATTGGAGGCCGATCAGATTCTCGCACGCGTGATCCAGCATGAGATCGACCATCTTCATGGCAAATACTTTATCGACTATCTAAGCCCACTCAAACTCTCGCTGCTAAAAGGAAGATTGTCCAGGATGCACCGCGGCGAACTGGAGGTTGACTATCCCATTGCCCCTCCCTACGTAGACGTCAAGCAAAAGAAGAGTCGACGACCCCGACTTTCGAGAATGTGAGTTCGACCGACTACTTCTTGAGTTGGTCAGTTGCTTGCTGCTTCTTCGTCCCTCGCCGTACAAGCAGAATAATCACATAGACAAACCCTAGGATCACCAGGAACGCAGGTATCCCTGCGATCAGGAATGTGATCACTCCGGTCAGCACATCGACGAAGCCAGTGAAGCCGTGATTAAAGGCAGCGCCAATGCGCGCGATAACGCCGTTGCCGCCTTTGCTTGTGAGCTCGATGCGGAGCGTTGAATAGTTTACCTCTGATTCGATTAGCTTTGTGCTGCCCTCCAATTCATCGACGCTCTGCGAGACATCAACGATCTCGTGCCGCACGGCGATGATCTCCTGCACTGTTTTTGCCGAACGAAGTAACTCTTCAAGCTGAGCGAGTTCAAGCTTCTTCGCGTTGAGATGGCTCTCTTGATCGTAGTACTGTTTGGTCGCATCCTCGACTGAAATATTCTCGCTTGTGACCGAAGTCCCCGTTCGTTTGATCATATCGACTACGGAATCGAAACGCTCGGCGGGAATACGCACCGTCATTTCAGATTCAATCGATTCGTTCTCCAGGATGCGCGAACTTTCATTCGATACATAGCCGCCTGCCCGCTGGACGATCCCGGTGATTTGACGAAGCGTCTCGGGATGATTCGGGCTCTCAAGCGAAATGCTCCCGCTACGGATCAGCATCTTATGCACACTTGGCTCACCAACAGCCGAGCCTGTTTGATCACTTGTTGTGCGTGTGGTAGTAGCAGACGGCGAAGCCGGTGCAAGGTCACCCGAACTCGAAACCTGATTCGGGTTCTGCTTACTACCGCAGGATGACGCGAGGAGGACGAGGACGAAAACGAAGGTGAGTCTCTTCATTGGCGAGGCGATTTTTGGACGAAAATATCAACGAAGATACGAATTCATCGCCACTCTCCTCAATGGCAGAAATTACCCATTTTTCAGCCCAAAATTGGGAGTAAATGCACGATAGTGGGTGTTTCATACTCGTGCCCTACAAACCCTTATTTATCAAGGAGTTGAGGATTCCAATAACCGCCCGAAATTCGCCAGCGGTTGCTCAGATTATTTGTCGGTGAACTTTAAGGATTATTAATGACCCCACAGCAAGATTACGGCGCCCAGGATATTCAGATCCTTAAAGGACTAGAAGCTGTGCGGAAACGCCCGGCGATGTACATTGGCGACGTAGGCACGCGCGGACTCCATCATCTTGTCTATGAGATCGTCGACAACTCCATCGACGAAGTGCTCGCTGGCTTTGCTACCCAGATCAACATTACCCTCAATGAGGATGGCTCTGCGACCGTTGTTGATGATGGCCGCGGAATCCCGACGGGCATTCATCCGACTGAAGGTGTTAGTGCAGTGCAGGTCGTAATGACGACGCTCCATGCTGGCGGCAAGTTCGATAAGAACGTGTACAAAGTCTCTGGCGGCCTGCACGGCGTCGGTGCCTCGGTCGTCAATGCACTCAGCGAGTGGTGTGAAGTTGAAGTTCATCAGGATGGCAAGATCTTTTTCCAGCGCTATGAGCGTGGCGAGCCCATCGAGGATCTGAAAGTCATCGGAAAGACAAAGAAGACCGGCACGATCGTAAGGTGGAAGCCCGACCCAGATATCTTCAAGGGTTCGAGCATGATGCGCTTCGATCAGTTGCGCGAACGCATGATGGAGCTTAGCTTCCTCAATCCACAAGTAACGATCACGCTCGCCGATCTTCGAACAAAAGAAGACGAGACCTTCCACGCCAGCGGCGGCCTGCGCGATTTTGTCAAGCACACCGATCGGTCGAAGATCTCGCTGCATAAGCCAGTCTTCATCGAAGGCGAGAGAGATTTTACGCCCGTCGAGATTTGCTTCGAGTACAACGATGGCTTCCAGGAGAATCTCTTCTCCTATGTAAACAACATCAACACACACGAAGGCGGTACGCACGTCGCTGGCTTCAAAGCCGCACTCACGCGTACGATGAATACGTACGCGCAGAAGAATAATCTTGTCAAGAACGACAAGATCACACTTACAGGCGATGACTTCCGTGAGGGACTTACCGCGATCATCTCCGTTAAAGTGCCGGAGCCGCAGTTCGAAGGGCAGACGAAGACTAAGCTCGGCAATAGCGATGTAAAGTCGATCGTCGAAGGGATCATGAACGAGCAACTTGCTCAATTCCTCGAAGAGAATCCGCCGATCGGCAAGAGGATCATCGAGAAAGTCTTTCGCGCAGCCGAAGCTCGCGAAGCGGCTCGTAAGGCACGCGACATCGTTCGCCGCAAGAACGCACTCGAAAATTCAGCATTGCCTGGCAAGCTCGCCGATTGTTCGATCAACGACCCAGAGCATTGCGAAATCTATCTTGTTGAGGGTGACTCGGCAGGTGGCTCGGCAAAGCAGGGGCGTGATCGCCGGTTCCAGGCGATCCTTCCGCTGAAAGGAAAAATTTTGAATGTGCAGCGCGCGCGTTTGCACAAGATGCTCGAGAACGAGGAGATCCGCAATATCTTTACGGCGCTCGGGATCGGACTTGGCGAACAGCAGGACCTCACAAAGATGCGATATGGCAAAGTCATCCTCATGGCCGATGCCGATGTCGATGGTGCGCATATTCGCACGCTGATCCTGACGTTGTTCTACAACCACATGCGTGATTTGATCGAGAACGGCAATGTGTATATTGCACAGCCGCCGCTCTATAAGGTCAAGAAAGGCAAGCAGGAGTTTTATGCGTACAATGACGAAGAGCGCGACGAGATCCTGAAGCGCTTCCGCTCGGGACTCAAAAAAGGTGAAGAGGAAGAAGTTGTGATCCTCAATCCAGAGGCCGCAATGGAAGCCGAAACCGCAGCGGCGATGAACGGCGAAGTACCCAAGGAAAACAAGGGTATCGTGATCTCACGCTTCAAAGGTCTTGGTGAAATGAATCCGGAACAGCTCTGGTCAACGACCATGAATCCGGAAACGCGTACACTGCTGCAGGTCAACATCGAAAGTGCCGCCGCAGCAGCCGATATCTTTGAGACGCTCATGGGCGACGAAGTTGAGCCGCGCCGAGCGTTCATCGAGAAGAATGCGACCTACGTTCGCAATCTCGATATCTAAGTTTTTGCCCAAACTGATCTGAGGTAGGAGTGCTGTCCCGTAAGACAGCCTCTTCAGTTGTTGTGATTTCTCAACTCTTTTGCACATGAAGCTTCACCCGCTTGCAATGGTGCTTGTTGTGGTATGCTCGTTCGCCAATACTGCGAATGCACAGCTCCGTCTTGTCGATCCGAACATGAAAGCCCGTATCCCAAAGGCGAACGGGATACCTATCCTCTATCAAAACATTGGCAGCGCACCAATCACGATAGCCTCAGTGACGATCACGCAAGACTTCAACGCATTTGTCTTCGATACCACCGCGACATTTATCAAGACCGTGCAGCCCGGCGAGACCGGAGTCTTCACCATCTATTATCACGCCGCGATACCCTGGGAATTCAATTGTGATGTGTTCATCACTACGCTAATTCCTTCGAATGTTTATCGGCAGCACATTCGTGTCAATGACTCGGTGCCTCCCAATCCAGTCCGCAACTTGCGTGAATATCCGATGAAGTCAGGCGCAGTACGAATCACCTGGGATCCGCCGCTCACTGCTCGCGACGGCGATAGTATCTGGCATTACCAAGTCTTTATTGGCCGATATTCTGACACATGGGATTCGCTCATGGCGACGACTCATAATACTTCGGTACTCGTGCACCCGCGAGGCGATGGCTGGATGAACTACAGTGTGATCACATGGGACGACATGGGCAACAATGCAATCGTGATCGACACAGGTTGGACATCATCGTTTCCACCACATGTAGCCATTGCTCACGTTGATCCTGCTTCGAACAATCTTCCAGAACATATTGGGATAGGCATCGTAGGTCTCAAAATCCTTGCGAAGCACGATCATCTTTCTTATGTGAAGATCTCTGCCAAAGACACAACGTTCGGAGCGACTCTCCGGACGCTCAGCGAGCATTGGGGACCGCTCGTAAGCACGAACGACATCGTTTCGTACGACTGGCAAACAACGACATGTCCCAGAGTTCAGGACATTGTCATTTATGCACGCGACAGCGTTGGTAACGATACTTCGCTTTCACAGCGCTTTCAGATCTCGCAGCTCAGTGGCTGGCCAAGATTTATCGCACATCCCACACAACGTCCGAGTGGTTCTACAATTACTGCAGACGGCGTTGGACCATTCGTTCTCACCGGAGCCGATATCGCCGACGGTGCATTCCGACCTTCTGGAGACATCTTCTACAATTGGTGGCCACTTAATGTCATTCGGCCATCGGCCGATCTTATTGTTACATCGACAGCCGAAGTCGATTCGCATTCGCCCGGGCTCGAAGAGCTCGTAGGTAACGCTGATAACCACGCGCTGCTGCTCGCAAGCGATGGACGCACGCTCGTCGATCTTGGCCTGTTGCAATCTGGCTCCGAGGTGCTGAGTTTTGATCTGGGCAACACACCTTCGATACTCGCAGGACCCAGTCCTGTCGCAATACACGATGATGCTGGCAAGACACATGTGGCTGGTGCTACCGCTGTGTGGGATACTCATGGCAACGCGCTTCCACTACATTCAATCTTTGCTACGAATGGCCGCTACGAATTCGACCGCGTTGTTGCTGGCTCGCTTGAGCAAAATGGTGCGCAGCAGTTTGTTCGAGCATACTCTTCTGAGCAAGGCGAGACCATTGCAGTCTATGATGCGAATGGCACGATGCTCAAAGGCTGGCCGCATCTGTTGTGGTCCACAGATCGCAGCTACAAAGGTTTCTATCCGTCGCTCGGCGACATCGATGGTGACGGCAAGCTTGAGATCGTGATTCCTGTGCCGAACGATTCGCTCTATGCATTCCGAATGGATAGAAGCATGGTAACCGGATATCCGGTGGCGATGAACACGCACGACGCCGGACACAATCAGGCGCTCATTGTCGATGTCGATGGAGATGGCGCTGGAGATATCATCCTGCCAGCCAATGATTCAATTCAATGCATCAGCGGACTTGAGCACCGCCCGATGTCGGGTATCTGGCCGATCAAGCGTCACACACTGGGGACAACGCTGCTAACGGCAGCCGATCTCAATTCGGATGGCTCGATCGATCTCATAGAGTCACCACAAGTCAGTGACACTGGCTCCTGGTGCTACGTCTATAAGCTCAATGCGAGAAATACGCCGAAAGCGATACAATGGGGCACGTTCCAGCACGACATGCAGCGCTCCGGAAATTATGATGTTGGTCGCATCTCCTCTACCCTTGCTGTCAACACTCCGAGTGAGAGTTCTATATCGATCAGCATCTTCCCACAGCCTGCGATCCATACTGTTCGGCTTCACCTTGATCTAGCGACTGCGAAGAGCTGGACAACTCTTAACGTGATCGATCTTACCGGAAGAACTCGCATAATGCTCTCGCACGAGCGTGGAGATGCAACAGCTCCTGAGATCGATATCTCCGGCTTACCAGCAGGTGCATATTTTGTTTCGCTGCAGACCCCGAGCGGAGTGCTGAGAGTGAAGTTGAATAAGTTCTAAATCAAAGTGCGCTTCATACCCTACGGGAGAACGTCCCCATTTCGAAGAAGGTAGGCAGGCAAAACCCTGGGGTTTGCCTTGCCTACCTTCTTGCTGCTGCAGAACCCTTGGGATTTGCTCACCTGCCACATCCCTTTTGAGTTCAAGTGAAAAAAGTCGAGGCTACTATTTCTGCCTAACCAAATACCCAAAGAAGTTATCATTCCCAGGATCCTTCTCTGACACTAAAATGGCTCCATCGGGGAAAGTCATGCTATTGGTTGTGCCTGGACTTAAGTAATTGACATCGACTCGAGGGTCGACTTTGTTGCTATCTTCGGTCTGCATCAATATGAGATCCTGGGTATAGCATGCCACGCGCTCAGTGAAAGACGCTGTCCAGAATCCGTCAGTACTTTTGTGTGTCTCTACGTGCATCTTGAACGCGCTTTTCTCCGCTACGCTGCCTGTGTCTTCTGTGAGTGTCACGGTAATATGCATTGAATCAGTCGTCGTGTGACGAGCGATTACACCAGAGTATGTCCCTGCCATTTGCTGCCTAAGTGTCTCATTAGGATTCGGAGCGGACGGGCTCGAACAGGAGGCCAGAGATCCGACTCCCAGCAGAGATACAACGAGAAATAGCTTCGTAGTTGGGCGCATTGGAATTTCAAAGTTTGAGGTCAGTGGTCCGATTACGAAAGGACTACTCATCCGAGAGCAACGCACAACCAACGCAGGAGCAGCTGCTTTCGTCACGACCTCATTTGTTGGAAGTTGGTAGGCATGCAAATCCCTAGGGATTTACCTGCCTACCAGCTTTCATTCGATGGTGAGAAGCCAATCGCAATGCGGGATTGTTACCGATCCACCTTAGGTATGGCGGGACGCCATACCCTACGCGAAAATGCATCGCTGATTACACAAATTCTATAATGACGATCCCGCCACGCTTAGGGTTGGGCGTCTCGCCCAACCAAAGGTGGTGCGGTACACTCCGAATGCTAACAACTGCCTATCCCACAAAGTAGATTAAGCGGGAACTTTCGTGCAGTGTTTTTATGTTTCATATGTTCAACGTGGAATGCGGTCGCAGGAACGGCGCCCTGCGAAATCCAGTCCAGCCCTACATAAGATTCTTCGTCGGCTTTTGGCCTCTTCAGAACGACAAGATTACTTTTCTTACAGCAACGAATTATGAATAAAGTTTTCACACACACTCCTCCAATTGTCGAATTCTGGCCAAAAACGCCATGCGCGACGTTCAGCACCGGGGAAGGAATGATAAAAGTTTTTACACACACAAAGCGATTCTGACCAAATTCGAATTCGCGCTACGTCCAAACCAGTTAAAAAATCTTATGATCTCCTTCCGGCTTCTCGCAGTTGCCAGTCTTCTTTTCCTTCCATCCTCGCTTTGGGCGCAGAATGAAACTCGTGTTCATGTCTCCAATGATGATCCGCGATGGGGTGAGAAGATCACTGTAACCTATAACCCTGCCAGCGGTTCGATTTGGGCCAACCCCGATAATCACGATACGCTCTATTGTGCGTCAAATGTTCGTGGCGTACATCCCGAGCACGCGATCATCAAAGTAATGCAGCGGCTTAACGATACGACCTATGGGACGGTGTTAGCAATACCGGATTCCACTTATTCGATACGGATGGAAATCTGTATTCCGACAGATCGTGCGCCAAATGGGATTACGGTATTTACATGTAGAACGCGAGACGGACGGCCAACACCAGGTGGAATTTTAGGTGAGACAACGAATTTCGACAGCACGCTCAAGGCAGATCTTGCTCTTTATCCAAAAGACTACACTGCCTATGTCGAGTCCTATGATAATGCCCAAGATCTCGCTCGTGCTGGCCAGATAACGATTACGGATTCCGCTCGGAAAGCAACTCTCATCTGGTCCACCGATCAATTGTTGGAACATCCTGATAGTACTGCTTCATGGCACCTCGGCTTAGCAAGCCTGTACTTGCGACGAAGCCGCGATTCGCTTGCAACTATCTCGATTGCAAATGCTGCGAGATGTACGAGGTTCGATCCGATTTATAACGACGTCGATTTCTGGAATCACTTCTTCTTGGCCGCTAAGATGTCGAAAGATGGCGGATTGGAGTGGCCTGTAATACATGGACGAATGCTGGCGGCACTCATCGAACGTTTTCCTCACACAACTATGGCTGGTATCTGGATTCAGCTAGAGGCTTTTGACACGGTCATATCGGCCACCGTATTCCGACATGTAGCATCAATGTGGAGGTCCTCGCACGATGTCGATGTCTTGTTAGCGATCGCGCGGTGTTACGGCTTCGAACGAGGTCCAGCATATGATCCAAAAATTGCTCTCGAATGGTACGATCGAGCCGAGGAGAGCTCGCGGACACGCTCCGGTTTCTTTTCCGGCGACAATATCTGGAGCAGCATGGGCCGGCTCTCAAGCGTGCTCGCCGGCAAAGCTGAACTCCTTGCCAAGCTTGGCAGAACAGAGGAAGCGATCGCGCTGGCTCGCAAGGGACTCACGCAAACCAGACAGCAGTATGAGAAACAAGAGCTCGACGCTGTGATCGCAAAGGTGTATCTCGATGCTGGTCGTCTTGAGGATGCAAAGCACCAATACGGAATTGCTCTCGCTGCGAATATGCTAAAGCCAATAGCAGGATTGGATTTACTCTACCAAAGGTGCAAACGAGGTGATGAGACACAGGCGGAATTCGCCAAGTGGCTTGTTGCTGCCTACGGGCATGAAGTAGAACTTCCTGCAATCCCCGATTTCCGATTCACGACCTTGGACGGCATTCGAGGCACACTATCTCGACTGCGCGGCAAAGTTGTTGTGATCGATTGCTGGTTCACGACATGCGGCGGATGTGTGATAGAAAAATCTTCCCTCAATAAGCTTGTCGATTCTTACGTCGGCGATACGAACGTTGTTTTTCTGTCGATCGCGCTTGATGATGCGACCACGCTCAAACGATACCTCGAACACACTCCATCGAAATTCAAGGTCATTCCGGATGGTCAGGAATTGTGTAATAAACTCGGGGTCACAGATTTTCCAACTCACATTATCATTGGCCGCGATGGGAAGACATATGGCTTTCAGATGGGCGGCAGTAAGGACGGGGGAGATTTGATACGGCCGAAAATCGATGAGGCGCTGGGAAAGATGTAGCTGCCGCAGCTTTCACAATGATAGGGACACATAAGTCCTATAAGACCCATATGTCCCACGACCCAACCTCCAAGGCCTTCGTACAGTTATCGCACGATCATCACTCTCGAAGTATAGTGCTCCCCGCGCTCGGTTGCGACATCGAGTAGGTATACACCTTCCGGAAGCTCTGTTGCGTCGAGCCGATACTCAGAGGTACCTCGGCGAGCGATGGATGCTTGATTGACCCGAAGCATTTCTTTACCTGTGAGATCACGTAAGACAATCCTCAGCACTCGTCCTTCGGTTAGTTCGACTCTGATATTGAGATCGCCACGCGTGGGCGTGGGATTCGCCGACGTTGTCGCGATCGCGCCGTGTGAACGCGTGGCTGCTACTGAAGCATTATGATCATGCGGGATATTGGCGAGCGCGAGTACCGCCTGACTTGGCTCGAACCAAAAGATGAGATCGCTATCACCGAGTGCGTGATCGGCGTTTGATGAGCGAATCGTGATCGGAATGAGACTGCCTAAATTTTGCGCTGCCTTTTGTGCTCGCTCTGTTAGCGCTTTGTGACGTTCAAGTTCCAATTCAGCTTTCATTAGCTGATATGTCATGGTGTCCGCCGCCAAAGTATAGCCAGCAGGTAACGAATCCATCGAGGGCTTTGTGTACT
>JABDDM010000056.1:0-2707 GCA_013287605.1 Ignavibacteria bacterium
TCGCAAGACGGCGGGTGACTATGCTGTCAATTGGTCTGCTGCGGGACTCGCCAATGGCACTTACATCGCGGTGCTTTATCTCGATGGTGCTAGAGTGAACAGCCTGAAAGTAACTGTCTCGCATTAACCTAACGAATGCTTTCGAGGGTTGCCCTAATGGTCAGCCCTCGATTTTTCTCTGCGTCTCCTAGCTTAACTGACGTATGAATCGCTCGATCTGCATTCGATTGGCAAGCGTGCTGGTTGTTCTATTCGTGAGATCCCAAGTTCTGGCGCAAGCTGTGACGAAAACCGATACTGTTAAGACAGTCTCGAATGAGACAGTGCTTATCGAAGCTGAGAGACCTTACTCTGCAGCATCTGACAAAACTTTTCGACAAGCCGACTTTTCGCTCCGTCCTCGAAACTCCGCTCAAGATCTCCTACGACTTGTTCCTGGTCTCGTGCTCGCTCAGCATGCAGGCGGAGGCAAGGCCGAGCAGATCTTTCTCCGCGGATTCGATGCCGATCATGGTACCGATGTCAATATCTCCATCGATGATATGCCGGTGAATATGATCTCGCACGGTCATGGACAAGGATATGCGGATCTTCATTTTATTATTCCAGAGATCGTCCAGCGTGTCGATGTAGAAAAGGGACCGTACTTCGCTCGCTATGGTGATCTCGCGACTGCAGGTGCGGTTGGATTTCATACGCTCGATTCACTGCCTGAAAATACTGTAAAAATTGAAGGAGGAGCATTCGAAACATATCGAGCACTTGGTCTTGTGCGTGGACCAGGTAGTGTCGGGATCAATTCCTATTTCGGAGCCGAAGTCTTTTCTTCGCGAGGATTCTTCGATAACCCTCAAAATTTCAAACGCTTGATCCTTTTCGGCAAAGGCACTGCTGCGATCGGTGATCAAGCGAGCCTTTCGGCAAGCCTTCTTACATTCAAATCAGACTGGGATGCGAACGGACAGATCCCTCAGCGAGCGGTCGATCAAAATCTTATCAGTGAGTTCGGCTCACTCGATCCCACCGAAGGAGGTGCTACGTCACGCACGACGTCGATCCTCAGCTACAACTCTGGCGGTAGCGATCCATTTACGCTAACTGGCTCGATCACAGATTATCGATTTAGTCTGTACAGCGACTTCACTTTCTTTCGTCAGGATTCTGTTCATGGTGATGAGCGTGAGCAAACAGATCGGCGAACAATGCTGTCGCTACGGGCGGAAAAAGTCTCGTCATGGATGTTGGGTTCGAGTTTCATGCGGACGACGATCGGTGCAACACTTCGTTCAGATAATATTCAAACCGCACTCTATCACGATACAGCAAGAGTTCGGCTCGATACGAAAATAGATGCGGTCATTGCCGAACGTCAGATCGGTCCGTATGCTCAGCAAGAGATCATTCTGCCATGGATCCAGGTGCTCGTGGGAGCGCGGGCAGATTACTTGAATATTAATGTAGCGAACAAGCTCAGTCCAAACGCGCAGCCGAGCGGAATTCGTCAACAGTTTGTCATCTCGCCTAAAGCTACGATCGCAGTTCCAATAGTTTATGATGCTACTCTATTCCTAAACTCGGGCTTTGGCTTTCACTCGAATGACGCACGTGTCGTAGTTCAGAGTGCAGCAGACAGCACTATCCCACGCGCATTCGGCGCAGAGGTGGGTGCACGGTTCGGTCATCCTGGTCAGGTGCTGAGCGGTTCGATTGCATTTTGGCAGCTCGATCTTGAGAGCGAGCTTGTCTATAGTGGTGATGAAGGAGACTTCAGTACTGCCGGCAGGACACGACGGCAGGGTGTCGATATTGAAGCTCGAATTCAACCAACCCCCTGGTTAACTCTTGGCGCTGACGCAACCTTTTCGCGCGGACGTTTTATTGACTCTGCCATTGGAAACAATTATATTCCACTTGCACCGGAGTTAACGCTTACCGCGAATGCAGTAATCCATCTCGAGCATTTCGGTAGTGCGATTCGTCTCAGGGATGTCGGCGATCGACCAGCGAATCAGGATAACTCAGTCATCGCAAAGGGGTATTCTGTCTTCGATCTCTCGGCCAGTTATCAGTTCTCGCACTATGAGTTCTACGCCAATGTCGAAAATCTTTTTAATGTCTCATGGCATGAAGCGCAGTTCGATACAAATAGCAGAATCAAGATCCATGGTATCCTCGAGCAGCAAGCTGTCGACGAATTACACTTTACCGCAGGTACACCACGCGCCATTCGAATGGGCGTCGCGTATCACTTTTAATATTTCATCATGCGAATCTGCGTAACTGGTTCGACAGGCTTCGTCGGTCGTGGTGTCGTTCGGCAATTGTTGAATGCTGGATACGATGTGAATGCTATCACGCGAAAACAAGCTGAGAATCATATCGACAGTAAGCTTCGATATTATTCAGGACAGGTTCTCAACGCCGAAGATCTCGCGCGATCAATGGAGGGATGCGATGCGCTCGTTCATCTTGTTGGTGCTCGTCGCAGAGATTTGCAACGCACAGGTCTTACCTACGACGATGTCGATGTGAGGTCGGTAGACGTGGCAGTGGAGGTCATGAACCGTTTGGGGATGAGACGTATTATTTTGCTCAGTGCTGGCGCGATCGGCAAGAGCGTCTATGTTCAAAGCAAGGCCAAGGCAGAGCGGCTCGTTCAAGATGCCAAACTCGATTGGACGATACTGCGACCAGCCTTTATCGTAGG
>JABDDM010000056.1:2717-14810 GCA_013287605.1 Ignavibacteria bacterium
GCCCCATGATCACCGGCCATTGCTGGCCTGGCCCTACGATAAAGGCGATGTCACTGTTGCCTGGCCGGTTTGGTGAAGTTGCGAAGTTATCACAAAACGTCACCCGCGATGAACTTGCGAAAGCGATCGTTCATTCGCTTGAGCGACCGGAGTCAATCGGAAAGATATTCAATGTCCCCGAACTGCTGGAGATTGTTCGATGATGCCAGGATCATTAATTTATGGGCGAAAAAAAAGGGCAGCCGAATCGACTACCCTTTGTTTGAGACCGTGTCGTTTCATCGAACGACAGTGATCCGCTCTTGCGCGATCTCACCTGGCACGCTCACCGCAGCAGTATAACTGCCGCTTGCAAGTTTGGAGACATCGATCGGAATCGTGAACCGTCCTGCCGAACGCTGCCCGTAGTTTACCCGAGAAACCTCACGTCCCGTTTCGTCGAAAAGGATAACCTCGATTGGAGCACTTGACTTCAACGTGATGCCAAGTTGCGTGGTCGAGTTGGCAGGATTTGGCCAAAACTTTAGCTCGAGCCCGGTCGCAAGTGCGAGTGCAGGAGCAACTCCTGCAACAGGTATCCCGCCATTCCAGAATCCGTATTGAATGACGTTCGTGCCATTCGTTGCGGCGCCAACCGCGGGTTGCGCGACTGTCGCGACCATCACAGTCTGTCCGTTCGTAGCATAGCCGCCCGCCGGAGCGATCACGGCTTTCTGCAGCATCACCTGCGCATGAGCCGATTGACCGATCAACAGTGCAGCGATTAGTGCTGCTGCAAATAATGTCGTCTTCATAATTACTGTTGATTAACGATGAGGTAATTAAACGACACATTGCTCGTCACGTTGTTGCCGCCGACTGCCGCTACAGTAAATGTTCCACTGCTCGATGAAGTGACAGTAAGCGGTACTGAGGTCGTCGCACCAGAAGTGAGAGTCACGAAGATCATCGAATTTGCTTTTGCATATGCGTTCGAGATCATGACTGAGTTCTGGCCAGAAGCGATCATGCCCGTGCCGATCGGTCCGACGAGAGCAAGTCCACCATTGAGTTTTGCAGCAGTTGCGCCCGCAGCGCTGTTGGTAACCGCAAGTGCGGCATTTGTCGCGCTGGATGCGCTTGCAGTGATTGCACTACTTGAACCAGAAGTTGCATTGATCGCGGTTCCGAGTGAGCTGGATGCGTTGATCGCCGCTGCGCCACTGAGTGCACCGGTGGAGCTCGCAACAAGTGCCGAACCAGTCGCAGCGACTGCGCGCAAGGCGTTACCCAACCCTGTGTTCACGAACGCTCCGGCATTACCTGCCAGAGAATTCGTGATGCTGAAAGCATCACCAAGCGCAAGGTTCACCGTCTGCGAAAATGGCAACAAAAGACCCGCGCCACTGCCTGTGAACCCCAGATTGATATTCGTGCCAGTAATGTCGTGCGAGGTCGTGACCGCCAGATTTCCGCCACCCAAGATGTTTACGGATCCGTGTGCGCCATTAACGCTAGTGACGGTCGATGAATCAAGCACCGATGCATTAAGCTTTCCCGAATTGTTCAGGGTTACGAGCGAGTGCGGAAGTCCGAGTCCAAGCGAATCGACATGGAAGCCTCCAACGGCATTCGCGTTGAGTGCAGTAGTTGCTGTCGTCGCGGTGTTAGCGTTAAGCGCTGTTGTTGCAGTGTTGGCAGTTAGTGCAGTCGTTGCACTTACAGCAGAAGCAGCGCTGTCGGCAACCGATGCAGTCATGGCCTGCGGTGTTTTGCCAATTGAAATGTGTGGGAGCATTTCCGCACCACCATCGACAGCAACGCCGATCTCATAATGATCGCGACCATTGATGTTGAGATTCGATGAACCGGCTGAATTGATCATCGTCGAGAAGATACCATCAGCGGTCGTGACCGACTCCGTCTCGGTGAATGCAGCTTGGGTGACACCTGTCTTATAGATGTTGATCGACAACTGATGTTGCCCGTTGGCGATCGCCGAACCGTCGGTCTTCAACAGGCGCCCTTGTAGGGAAAAGCTGCCCGTCCCAGATAGATTGGCATTCTGAGCTGATACATTTGAAATGAATGAGGTTGAAATAACAAGCGCAAGCAATGCAGCGCCCGTGCTCTTGAAGCAATGTTTCATGGTTTGAAATAGAATGTAGAATGGTAAATAATAGCCTTTGCTTCTTCGCGAGATTGTGAGTTGCGCAGTGCAAAGGCAAATGAATGAACTCGAGTATGAGTGACGGTTAAAGAAGTAATGACACGCATGATCTCCACGGAATGCAGGTGTACGCAATCCACGGCACCCATCGGCGAGATGTCCTCACGATCGATGGATCGAAAACGCATGGACCAAGGGAGAAAACAGAATCTATGCCACTACGATTTTCGTTTTCCTTCAGATCAAAGTTCGCTAATTCGCGAGCCTTTAGACTGAAAAATTGAAATTGAGAATTTCATTTTGATTGATTCAGATAGAAAGCCCAAGCAGCAACATCATGGGCTTTGGTGCGGCGGGGAAACTTCTCAGATAGCTCGGCGTATCTGACGACGATGAATTGGCTCAAGAAATATTTTGCGCAACTGCGGCGGCTTTCAGAGCATCGCTCATATCGGCGACTACTGTTGGGCGGCTCGATTTCGGCGCTTGGGGATCGTGTCGGTTATATCGCTTTCCTTGCTGCGATTACTGCTCAGTCGGCTGATGTCTTCGCGATCGGGGGCATCACGATTGCAGAAATGCTCCCTGCTGTTTTGTCACTGCCTCTGGTCTCACTTGTCGTTGATCGTTACGATCGACGCAAGCTGATGCTTCTCGCGGATCTGGTTCGCGCGGTTCTCTTTATTGTCGTAGTTGTTTTTCCACAAGGGTGGCTGCTTTATGTTGTTGCATTCCTCTCTGCATCGTTTGCAATGCTGTTCGATCCAGCTCGGCAGTCGCTCGAGCCTCACTATTTACCTGAAGGCGAGATCGCTCAGGCAGGCGGGATTCGTCAAGGACTCATGAATCTGGTGATGATCGTGGGACCAGCGCTTGGAGGATTGCTTGTTGCAGTGTTTGGATATCGGAGTGCGTTCATTTTTGACGCCGGAAGTTTTCTGATTTCCGCCTGGATGGTGAGTGGTCTTGACCATGTTGCACTCAATCGCGGTGAGGAGCATGTTGATAGTTGGAAGGAGATCAAGGGTGGATTGGAGGCGGTCAGACGGAGCCCAATACTCAGGCACATCTTCGGAATGTTTGCCGCCTTCACGTTGGTAATTGGCATTCAGTATCCACTCATCTTCATCTTCGTTCGGGAGAATCTTCATGGAGGCACAACAGAGGCGGGGTGGCTTTTTTCGGCGATCGGGATTGGAGGAATCATTGGTGGTGCTATTATCGCAACGCTGAAGAAAGAGAGCACGATGTTCGATACCAATACCATTCGAGGACGACGAAACGTTGCTGCGGTGATAGCCCTCGATGGGCTTGTCGTTATGCTCTTCTCCGCATTTGATTCACTGCTTCCTGTGCTCTTGTTTTTTACCGTTTTTGGATTTGTCGGTACAGTGTTGGTCACAGCACTTATCGCGGCAGTCACCGTGCAAAGCCCTGCTGAATCTCGAGGAAGAGTCTTCGCGCTTTTTTCAGCGATGTCGGGGCCGTTGATAGTCTTCTCGATCGTGATCGGGATGCCATTCGCCAAAGCGTATGGAGCATCAGTGGTGTTCCTGGTTAGCGGTGCGCTTGAAATCGTGGTCGGAGCGATCACATGGAGAGCTTCATCGCGCTCGCTGCTCGACAAAACAAGAGCCCAATTCGCGACGAGTTCGGCAGCGTAAACTGAGCCGAATAGTTATCGAAGAAGACAAACACGAGCAGAGGCGAACGAACCATCTTCCGTCCGAAGCCGAACGAAATACACTCCCGACGCCACAGGATAGGAGAACCGGAATGAACTTGCTCCAAGTCCGACTGACTGAGTAACAAGTCTGTTCCCAACAATATCGAATAGCGCGATCTCGCCATGGTGAGCAAGTGGCGCAAATCGGCACTCAATGAATTCGTTGGCATTCTGCGCTGTCAGTCCTAGACTCCCAGGAGGAAAGTCCAGAGGATGCACCGACATTTTATCATCGCGATGAAGAAAATGCAAAGAGATTACAACAGAGCTGCTGTCGAACTTAAGAGAGTCTGCGTTATAATTCAGAGAAAAGCTATAACTCTGGCTCCTCGCATTATTCATGACGACGATCGTATCAATCAGGTTTGCATGAAAGACCTGGAATTGCATCGGCATGGTGAAATGGTCGCGCACCGATTGAATCTGATTCACCCGCAACGTAAGCTGCTTGTTCGGGAACTGCCCCCACGTGATATTATAGATCGGGTGTCCAGGTCCGTAGATCCATGCGTCCATGAACTCGGTAAGATCGACGCCAACACGACGGCTCATGAAATCTACGAATTGAGCAGTGTTAGCAGTTGACCAGGCAAAGTGCGACGAATAATCTCTCAATGAATTAAAGAACAGCGTGTCGTTGTGCAGATAATGTCTGAGCATATCCAGCGTAGCTGCACCTTTGGTATAGACCGTAGCATAATTAAATACGAGATCGATCGGAGGGTTATAGATCGGGATATCATTGTGCGCTGTCACGAAGTACGCTCGCGAATCCCAGGCGATTTCATCCTGATATGAAGCTTTCCCGTAAGCCGCTTCGCGCCAGATGGCCTGACCAAATGTTGCGAAGCTCTCATTCAACCAGATGTCACCAAATGTTTCGCAAGTCGTCTTGTCTCCAAACCACTGGTGCATCAACTCATGTGCGATGCCAGTCTCTGAATGGCCAGTGAGCCAGATGCGATTGATCGTTGTAATGGTCTGATGTTCCATGCCTCCAAAGGAGAAGGGCTCAACGGGCACCTGAGCATATTTGACGAATGGGAATTCTCCGTAACGAGCCGAAAAGGCAGCAATCATCTGCGGCGTCTTCTTAAACGCATTCTGGGCATCATACACGGCGTTAGCACTGTCCGGGTCGTAATCGACAGGCCAGGCATAGTAGATTACGGGCACGCTATCATTGGGATTCGAGAGTCGATGATAGTAATCACGCCACTCAATCCAATGGCTTGCATCGGCAACCATGAGATAGGTTGCGATCGGCTCATCGCTCTTCCAGTTGAATGTGCCCGACAAATCCGGATTGTACGTTACGGATACGAGGGTCCCGTTAGATTGGGCCGTAATGCCCTCGGGTACAATAATGCTGATCTCGGAATTCGCTTTGTCGTATGGCATGTCCATGCACGGCATCCACTTATGTGCATCGAACGGTTCGCTCATCGTATATGCGAGATCTTCGGCTGTCGAATCATTCCGTTTGCCGATCGTCGCTACGGTGCCCTTCGGATAAAAATTGAAACCGTCATTCGACTCGGAAGTACGTGTATAGGCAAACTTGAGCACAATAGGTCTCGCGGGATCGCGTAAGACAAAGGGAAGAGGAATCGTCAGGTGCTCCGCGGCATCGGGCTGAGGAGCGGGAATGATGCTTGAGCCGTTCAGCCAGCAGGTATCGATTCGCATCTCGGCGGCATCGAGGACTATGCTGTCTGTCTTGTCAGTCACAGCGATCGTGATAGTATTCCAGCCACTAAAAATGTGGGACTTTGTCCAGAACGGATTCCTCCAGTCAAGAAGCAGCTTATAAGAGAGTACATCGAACGGTCGCTTGTTCGTTGTATCGACTACATCAAGTGCATGTACAGGCTTGTTACCATGTTCGAGTTTGGGGAAGCCCCAGTTCGAAGCGATCTTATTTTCGACTTGTGCTCGGGACTCCGAGGAAATTAGGACAAAAGCAAGAACGAGAAGTGCGTACCTGATCATGCTGATAATACATCCAGAAATTGCGAAAGGTTTTGTAGCTCATACTGGGCGGAACAGCCCATATGAAATGCGATTGATCCCGGGAGATCGGATAGGGAAGATGAATGCATTGTTACGGATCATTGGTAACACGGTGGCGTTGCTCCTGATGACGTAGTTTTGCAGTGTGCGACAGAAATCAATATAGAAGAATACATGCGCCCAACGCGCGCTGAGATCCATATACCGAATTTTCATTCCAATCTGAGCCTGGTCCGTGATCGCGTGGGGCCGGCAACGAAAATCATGGCGATCGTGAAGGCGAACGCCTATGGGCATGGGCTGGACATCATCGCTCGGGCTGCGCTTGAATCAGGGGAAGTCTACGCCTTCGGCGTGGCAACAGAGGAAGAGGGAGTTCGCTTACGGAACATGACCTCACGCCCGATCCTTGTGCTTACTTCCGTTCTTGAGGACGAGATCGAAGTGCTGCTTGCTCACGATCTTCAATTTACTCTGACCGATCCGCTCCATATTCCAATTATTGCAGGCAAAGCTCGAGCACTCGGCACACGCGGACAAATCCACCTCAAGATCGATACCGGGATGCGGCGTGTGGGGGTGAAACCTCATGAAGCGCTTGCGATCATGAGGAAAATAGTGGCATCGGACTCACTCGATCTTGTTGGCGTTTCTACGCACTTTGCCACGAGCGACGAACTGGACCTTGCGTTTTTTGAAGAGCAACTCTCGCAATTTAAACAAATTGTTACCGAAGCTCGGCTAGCTGAGATTACGATCCCGCTCGTGCATGCTGCAAATAGCGGTGCTATTCTTCAAGCCGCTGCGAGATGTTCGTTCGATATGGTGCGTCCAGGGATCATGCTTTATGGCTACACTCCGAGCAATGAACTCGATGTGCTCTATGGTTCGTCGTTAAGACCTGCACTGGAACTGGTCAGTGCCGTTGCATTCGCAAAACAGATCGATGTCGGCGAAGGGGTAAGCTACAATTTGCGATGGAAGGCAACGAAGAAGACAAATGTTCTCACCATCCCGGTTGGTTACGGTGATGGATACCCTCGAGCCCTTACTAATAGGACGGAAGTGATCATACGCGAAAAACGTTATCCTGTCGTCGGGACGATCTGCATGGACCAGGTGATGGTTGATGCGGGTGACGATGACATTCGAACCGGAGAAAAGGTGAAGCTCATTTCCAGTTTTAGAGAAGAAATAACGGCGTGGTCGGTGGCGCGGACAGTAGGCACGATACCTTACGAGATCCTGACCAACATTTCCCACCGGGTGCCGAGGATTGAGTGTCTCGTATAGTGCCCATTAAATGAACGCTGCCTTAGCTGACTTGGCACACGATTGAGAGGAACCTCTATATTAGCAATATGAAAATCTGTTTGGTGGTCATGGCGGGTGGGGTTGGATCGAGGTTTTGGCCTGAGTCTCGGGAGCATCGACCGAAGCAATTACTCGAAATAGCGGCAAAGGGCGAGACGTTGGTACAATCGACGATCGCACGAACAGCTTCGTTCGCATCTACCGCGAATACGATCATTATTACAAGTGAAGCACAGCGTGCAGAACTCGAACGGCAGCTCCCCTCAATTCCATCACAGAATGTAATTGCGGAGCCGTTTGGCCGAAATACCGCCCCTTGTATAGCGCTTGCTGCCTCGATCGCAAAAGAACGATGTGGTGAAGATGCTGTCATGGTTGTATTGCCTGCTGATCATGTGATCAGGAACGCGCAGGAATTCGCAAGGCTTATCGACCTTGGTGCACGACTCGCATTCGAAACCAAGAATCTGATCACCGTCGGCGTTCACCCTACCCGGCCGGAGACTGGGTTTGGGTACATTCAGCTTGATGACGAGCATCTTCCTTCGCACAGCGAGCTTCCAAACTTTACGGAATTCGAATTGCGCGATGTCTTCCGAGTCAAACGATTCGCGGAAAAACCAGATATCGACACTGCCAAGCGGTTCGTCGAAAGTGGAGATTTTTTGTGGAATTCCGGGATGTTTATTTGGCGCGTAGACTCAATCCTCGCTGCATTAGCACAACACACACCGGAAATCGCGGAGCAGATCGCAAACGTACCACAGCCGGAGTCTCCTCAATTTGCAGAAAAACTTCGCGAAGCCTATAGCTGCTTCAGGGGTGTATCAATTGACTATGGCGTAATGGAACAGGCCTCCAATGTTTACGTACTTCGTGCCGGCGCACTTGGGTGGAGCGACGTGGGTAGCTGGGACGAGGTCTACAGATTGAATGAAAAGGATCTGGAAAATAATGTGCTCATCGGCGATCGCGTAGTTACACGGGCGACCCGTGGCTCACTTGTTGTTTCTCGAACCGACCAATTGATTGCCCTTTACGGTGTGCACGATCTTGTCGTTGTTAATACCGGTGATGCCATTCTCATCACTACGCGGCACGAAGCTCAGGGCGTCAGAGAACTTGTCGATCTGCTCAAGCGAAATCAAATGAAAGAATATTTATGATCTTCCGCAGAACTGAGCAGAAGCGGGATCGAATGCAAATGTATTTATGATTTGTCTTATCACTGAGGCTAACTGAGCACTATGCCCCAGTTGAAATACTTATTCGTTTCTCTTGCTCTCACACTAACGTGGTGGGCTTCAACAGCCTCTGCTCAGTCCTATTCTGGTGATTCGCTTTCAGCGGGATTGCGTGTCTACACGCTTCAGGAGGCAATCGATACCGCCCTGCAGAATGATTTAAGAATCGCCGGCTTGAACGCGGAAATCATTGGTTCGACCACTGCACGTAAGATCAATCGACTCACGAAACTTCCTCGAATTGGATATAAGGGTGGAGCGCTATATGCACCGCACACTTCACATTTTGGTTACGATCCAATCAATACTAATGGTGGCGATGTTGTCGCCCAGGTTACGGCGGACGAGCTTCTCTATGATGGCGGCAAGGCCCAATTGACTGGAATGCAGCTTGATCTCGATCTCCAGCACTTGCAAAAACAGATGGCGCTAGAACGGGCTGATGTGATTCGGGCCGTCACGCTGGCATACATCGACATAGCACGAACGCGAGAAGAAAGTGCGATCGATAGTGCGGTAGTGTATGAGACCCATCGCTTACGAGATCTCGTAAAGCGCCTGCAGGCGGGCGGCGCACTTGGCCAAAGGGATTTGCTTGCTGCGCTCAGTGAGGTTAATCGAGCCGAGCTTCAGTTTGCGCAAACATTGACGAATGCTCTTGTTGCTCGCTATTCGTTGGCCATCGCGATGGGAAAGCCTGACGACACACTGATCACCGCCGAAAGCTCCATCGATAGTCTCGCCGCAATGGCGATTCAAGAAGTGCCGTCAATCGATAGTGCACGGAGGTTGGAGCTTGCTCTCGCGGATATTGAACTGAAACGATTTAATCTCGATGTTGATCTTGCTTCCGCGAATGCGAAGCCAACAATCAGTATGACTGGAGATGCGGGCCTGCTCTCTTCTATGGATAATATGCTTCTTTCATCTGCTGATCGCGGTCACTTTGCAGGTGTGTCCGTAGGTATCACCATTAATGGCCCTCTCTTCGATTGGGGAGGCAATGATCTTTTGGTACAACAAAAGATTGCCGAAGCAACAAATAAGCGCATTCAGAATATGATCCTGACGCGTTCACTTCATGGAGAACTTGTACGATTGCGACTTATCCTGCGTCAGTTGCAGCATAATCTCGCAATGGCGAGAAGCTCGATCGACCTGGCTGCAAAAAGTTATGAACGCACACTGCTTCTGTACTCCGGTGGGCAAGCTACCTTTAACGAACTCTTACAATCGCAGAGACAATATATCGACAGTCGTAGAGTCTTACTACAGATTCTGTCGGATATTACCTCATCGAAGGCTCAACTTGATCGACTCAATGCGCATTAATACTCACGTCTTATTTAGCGTTTGTCTATCTGCACTGCTGCTAAGCGCATGCAGCAAAACCGAAGTAGCGCAATCGACAGCAAATTCTACTTCTGTTGTCGTACCGGTGCGTGCGACTGTCATCAAGCAGGGCTATGTCGAGGACGTTCTCAATGTTACAGGAAAGACACGAGCGATCCTGAGTCAAAAGATTTTTGCACCGATCGCGGGAAGGATCGTTGAGCTCAAAGCCCTGGAAGGAATGATGGTGACAAAAGGAGAAGTTCTCGCACGCATCGAGACAAAGGAGGCGCGAGCTTCCGTTGAAGGTGCTCGTGTATTGCTGGAGCAAGCCAAAACGCCTGAGGAAAAACTAACCGCCGAGCGCATGCTGAACGAGGCCGAACAATCAGTCAATGGCGTAGCCGTCCGTGCGAGTTTGAGTGGAAAGATCGATGTCAAGACTGCGAATCAAGGTGAGTATGTCGCTGAAGGGCAGGAAATGCTTACGATCATCGACCCCTCAAGTACAGCATTTATCGCTAACGTGCCATTAAATGAAATGGGCAAAATCCGGGTGGGGATGGCAGCACGCATTTCGCTTCCAGGGCTCTCGAACATGACGCTCAGTGCACATGCCTTTGCCGTAAAGTCACGAGTTGTACCTGAAAGCCAGACCGCAGAAGTGATTCTGAATTTTGATCACGTTCCTCCAACAATGACGGATGCGCTTCGAACGGATGTCAACGGCACCGCGTCTTTCATCCTGAATACGCATTCCTCAGCGTTAGTTGTGCCCAAGTCGGCACTGTTAAGGAATGATGAAACGAATAGCTTCACAATTGTGAGCTTTGGTCCTGACTCCATCGCATATCCGATTCAGGTCCACCAGGGGAGTTCGCGTGATAGTCTGGTTGAAGTGATCGGTCCAGATGTCCATCCGGGAATGAATGTGATCACCGAAGGTGCCTATGCACTTCCGGATTCAACGCGAATCACGCTCATTCATTGATCAATAACGAATGAGCTTTTTTTCTCGCGTCAGCGAACATCGCAAGTCGGTTTTCTCGGTGTCGTTCCTGCTCGCAGCAGCAGGAATTGCGCTGATGTTACAATTGCCTGTTAGTCTGTTTCCCGATATCACATTCCCTCGGATCGTCATCCTTGCGGACAACGGTGAAGAGCCTGCAGACCGCATGATGGCTTCTGTAACGAAGCCCATCGAAGAAGTTGTGAGTTCTCTTCCAGGTCTTCGAACAGAGCGTTCACTGACCAGCCGAGGATCGGCCGAGATATCGATTTTTTTGAATTGGGGTGTGAACGTCCAGCAAACTCTGCAGCTGCTGCAGGGAAGGCTTGCAAATATCAGCAACATCCTGCCTTCTACCGCGCATGTTGATGCCGAGGCAATGAGCGTGGCAGTCTTTCCGATCGAGGGATATAGTCTCACATCAAAATCGCGCAGTCTCGTTGAACTTCGAGACATCGCCGTTTACCAACTCAGGCCGCAATTACTTCGTGTTCCAGGTGTGCAGCGAGTAGAGGTGACTGGCGGAGATGTGAGGGATTTTGAGGTTCGCGTCGATCCGATCAAGCTCTATCAGTACAAGCTCGACATACGTCAGATTGCTGATGCGCTCAGGCTAACTAATTTTATCGCGGCGACTGGCATGCTTGATAATAACTATCAACTGTACCTCTCGCTTGTCACGGGCCTCTTAAAGACAGCAGATGACATTAGTGCCGTAACTGTAACGACGCTCAATGGCTCGCCAGTGCACATTGGTGATGTAGCGACGGTGACTCCCAATATTGAGGACCGGACGATTCGAACTGCGGCGCACGGAAGAGATGCAGTCCTCATCAATATTCTGAAGCAGCCGACAGGAAGCACGGTTCAAATCGGACAGGACGTTCAGTCGGTGCTGCGGCGAGAGCGCTTGCCTTCACGTTTCTCTTCACGTTCGATATCGCGTGCACTTACAAAACCACCCGCAAGCAGCGGTGCGAGCGTGATCGAAAACAAGAAGGAAAGAATCAACGCAAACACCATCGTAATAGAAAGAGACCGGAAGAACGCACCAGTGATCCCACTTAGGAAGCCGAGCGGAATGTGGATTACGATCGTACTGAGGGTCGAGGAAATCACAGCAACCATCAGTGTTTTGAGCGCTGCTCCACTCGCTCGAGAGAATACCTCCTGCTTCGAGCCTCCCGCATGCTCTTCCATCGCAAAATGCGTGAAGATCGCTTCGATGATCACGATCGAATCATCAATCAGGAGTCCTACCGCGGCAGCGATACCTCCCAGTGTCATGATATTGATCGTTTCGTTG